>CAIMVH010000039.1 GCA_903844855.1 uncultured Actinomycetes bacterium
ACTTCTCCGGCTGCGTGCATCATTCGGGTAAAACCCGTGGGCGCAAAGCCAAATGGTAGGTCGAATGTGTGGCCTAGCGATGTGGTTCTCGTGGAGGCTGATGAGACGTCCCTCAGTACCGATGGTTGGAATTCGATACTTGAAAAGATATTGCGTGCACGAGCAAGCGAAGCTTCGCTCTCAGCGGATCCATCTACATAATCAAAAGGGCCTCGTGGAGTACGTTTCTTTGCCTGGACTCTTAAATCCCAAATTGTGAGTGCCGATTTGAGGCGCTTTGCCCGACGATCGAATGAAATCTTCGGTAGATGAAGAAAACTTCGAAAATGGTTGATGGTGGGAAAGCTTCTTTTCACCTCGCCATCTTACTGTGAAGGCATCCGAAGAAAGAAGGCTTCGTGAGTGCCTATATTCATTCACGCCTATGCGACGCTACTTTGCGACTGCATCAGTGTTATATAGCTAGTTGACCCATACTAAATCGAGGAATGATTCGAGAAAATTGATCAAATTCATAGGAGATAGATGATAGTTTGACTAAACTAAAAAGAGTTTTTATACCGTATCCACTAAAAAATTTGAAAGGTTTGTTGACTCATGGCTGATTTCAACGTCCCATCGACTGCGCTACTCCTGATGGATTTTCAAAAATCAATCATCAATCGATTCGGTGAAGCAGGTACGGAACTCATGCCGAAGGTAGCCGCAGTAAAGAAGGCAGCAGAGGATGCTGGGATGCTTGTTATTCTCGTGCGAGTCGCTTTCAGGCCTGGTTATCCAGAGATCTCGGATAATAATGTTCGTTTTAGCGGTGTAAAGACTCGTGGTTTATTAACTGAGGATGACCCCGAAAGTAATTTCCACGAGGCATTGACGCCAAATTCTGGTCAATTAGTTGTCACAAAGAATCGGGTGAGTGCCTTCCACTCAACGTCACTGGAACAACTCTTAAATGTAAGAGAGATTAAGCACTTAGTTCTCGCTGGCGTAGCCACTAGTGGTTGTGTACTTTCCACTTTTGTTGATGGCTCAGATCGAGATTTTAAGATCTCCGTTATTGAAGATTGTTGCTTGGATGCTGATGCTGAGATCACCAACTTCTTGATGAAAAGGATCTTTGCTCCAAACTCAACGATACTTTCGAGTAAAGACTTCATTGCAAGTCTTTAAAACACTTATTTGAAGACTTTATAAAGCTTCTCCGTAGTCTTAGCTACCTATTCTCGCGATTCCAAAAATTTGATCCAATTTTAAAGAACGGAACCCACGCGCCTTAATATTTCTCGTAAGGTCTCTTCGTTAGTAGCAAAGTTCAAGCGCACCCACGAATGAGTATCGATCACTGTGTGCTGGGAGTAGTCCGAGCCGGTGGCTAGTCGGACCTTGGCGTGCTCCAAGATGTACTCCGTTGCCTCTGGCGCAGCTCCCGCTTTGGTCAGAGAAAGATCAAGCCACGCTAAGTAGGTGGCCTCAGGTGCGTGGTACTTCACCTTGCCATCGAAAGTGTCCACCCACTCGTTGATCATTGCCCGGTTTGTAGCGAGTTGTTCGTTGAGATCATCAAGCCAATCGTCGCAATCGGTCCAAGCAACGGCGGTGGCTATTTTGCCAAGAGTGTTTGGAGCGCCGAAGTAATCGATGGGAAGTGCCGAGATCTCATTCCAGAGCGCATCAGGACCAACATGCATGATCGCGGTACGCGTACCTGCAATATTAAAACCTTTGGTTGCTGAAGTCGTAGTGATCGTTCGAGCAGCCGCATCGGCGCTTAATGAGGAAAATGAAATGTGTACGTGATCATCGAAAAGTAAGTCAGAGTGAATTTCATCGGAGAGTACTGGTATATCAAGTTCTTTTGCTGCGTCAGCAAGTTCTGTCAATTCAACATGCGTAAATGCCCGACCGGTGGGATTCTGTGGGTTAATCACAATGATCATCTTGACGCCCTCGGCTCTAAGGCGAGCCGCAAGATTAGTGTTATCGCACTTCCAGCCCTCTTCAGTAAATTCCATCTGGAGAGGAACAATGCGTCGATTCATTTCCTCTATATTTACTAGGAAGTTGTTGTATGCCGGAACGTGAATGGCAATTCCGTCCCCTGGCTTCGTGGAGTGATGTAACACAATTTGTAATACTTGAATAAGATCGCTCAAAACTTTTGTCCGCTCAGGAATTGGTGCCCAGTCGTATAGACGCTTCATGCGACTCTCGAAAGCCACGATTACTGGATCAAGATCCCAGAAGGGATAGCCGAACTCTTCATCGCGAATCATTTCTTCCATAGCACTTTTGATGGCGGGAGCAATGCCGAAATCCATATCGGCGACCCACGAACAGAGAGTCTCATCGTCGTTATTTCCCCACTTGGTACGACGAGGTTTGCGAAGGGAACCGAGATTGATCGACTTAAATGGTGCAGCAAATTTTCCCATTATTCTTTCGCCTCCAGCGATCCGTTTGCTTCGGCGAGAATGACGTCTCGCAAAATTTCCATCTGCCCATGGTGTTGAGTGATTTCCTCGTATATATGTTGTAGCGCACCCGCCTGTGTTAACTCTTCTTCTGGGCCTTGGAAAGCCGCAGGTGGCTTGTCGCGAAGCGGAGCGCGCATGTCGGCACTGGCTACATATTCAGCCAACCGAGCCTTTGCTTCCAAGGTCCTTTGGAGGAGTGGGGCTACTGGGCCAGATGCCTTGAACTCTGCCGCTCGATCTCGCTCGATCACCAGCCCATTGACGAGATACCCACCCCAGAAATCACTTACTCCGATGGAGTGTGTAAGTAGGGCATAGGGGGAGTTGGCGCCTGGGAGGGAGGGAACCCTGTTGGCGAGGTCATCCCCGAGGCTCTCAACGATCGCAGCCATTCCGTCGAAGGCACGGTCAGCGAAGTAGAGAAATTCACTGGCCTCCAGCACGGTGCGCTCCTTCGTCACGACATTTACTTACTAGAGCCTATCG
>CAIMVH010000040.1 GCA_903844855.1 uncultured Actinomycetes bacterium
ATTCCGTGAAGGTCGAAATTCAGGCGATCAGTGCGGGAATCAAAGTACTTGGACAGGCCCGAGCCATTGTTTCCTGCGATGAGTGAGATACCGGCTGATGTAAGTGCGCTCGCGGACTTGCGTGTGCAAGCCAAAGCGAATAAAGATTTTGCGCTGGCCGATCAACTACGAGATCAACTTTTAGATCTTGGCTGGCAGATCAAAGATATTCCTGGTTCCTATGAATTGACTCCGCGCAGCGCCTACCAAATATGGAAAGCATTTACAGAAGTTCCTGAAGTGAAGATAGATGCCCCCTTTGTTGCGATCATTAAGGTCGACGGTTGGCTAGCAGATATTCAGGAATCTACGAACGCTCTACTCACATTTTCGCCATCAATTGAAGTCGTCCTGATTGACGTATCCGGCGATGCCGAAGTTGGAGTGGGAGTACACGAACTTGCAAAATCTCCCCGCGTACACGAAATTCACCTCGGGAGCGATCCTGGCTGGGGTCTCGTAATGCGGACGGCAGCTGAAAAGTTTGTCGCGGAATTCGTCGTCCTGATGGATCCATCAACCTTGCTCACTTCTGATCCCATTCCCCAGCTAGAAAGTGCGTTCGCTGATTCGACTGTGGTCAGCGCTGGTTGGCGCGGTGCTCTGGTCAACACAGAAGATGCTTGGCGTAGCGTCGATGACAAGGGATCAGGGGAAGTTGATGTACTTCTGGGTTACTTCATGGCCATACGCCGAGAATCTCTACTTGCAACCGATGCTCCCCACCCGAAGGCAATCTTCTATCGCAACGCCGATCTTGAGCTCTCCCTCTTATTGAGGGAGCAAGGTGGTCGGCTCATCGCGCTCGATCTACCTCTTGAGCAACGGCGACATCGGGGCTACCACGATTCGGATCCGGCAATCCGCGAGCGGGAATCAAAGAAGAATTACGACCGTATCTTGACGAAGTTTCGCGGACGCAGCGAGATTCTCTCGCCTCGTCGCTAACGAACGCCTACGCTCGCACTATGAGTACTCGGGCATCTGCACTCACCACCCTTCGAGTGGGTGGTGAGATCCCTAGCTTTGTTGATACAAAGAGCGAAGCTCAATTCATCGATGCCCTGCAAAAATATCCTGAGGCCTTGGTGATGGGCGGCGGCTCTAATCTGCTCTTTTCAGATGCCGAGTGCGAACGACCAGTTATCAAGGCAAGCATGCGCGGCATCGCTCATGAAGTAGATGCGTGCAGCGGTGCCACCTGGACAGTAAGTGCAGGGGAGAATTGGGATCACTTCGTCTTAGCGACCGTCGAGGCGGGTTGTGCAGGACTTGAAACCTTGAGTGGAATTCCAGGCACTGTAGGCGGCGCTCCGATACAAAATATTGGCGCTTATGGCAGTGAACTCAATTCACTTGTCGCACGTGTGCGAGTCTTTGATCGCAAACTGGGGGAGATCCGAACCCTTGCTGCTGCTAGCTGCGGATTTGGCTATCGCACTTCCTTGTTTAAAAAAGAAGTAGACCGTTACGCCGTTCTCGAGGTGATCTTGCAGTTGCGCGTTGGCGAGATGAGTAACGAAATTGCGTATGCCGAACTTGCCACCGAGCTTGGAATCAAAGTGGGCGAACGCGCTTCCGTGAATGCTGTGCGCAAAGCAGTCTTAGCCATTCGCGGTCGCAAAGGCATGGTGTTAGACGAAACTGATACTGATACGTGGTCTGTCGGTTCATTCTTTATCAATCCCACGCTGCCGGCTTCGAAAATTCCCACCGGCGCACCTGTTTGGGAGCAAGAAGATGGTCGTGTAAAAACTTCAGCTGCCTGGTTGATTGAAAATTCTGGAACGACTAAAGGCGAGCGCTTCGGTAATGCGGCAGTCTCGTCTAAACATGTCTTGGCGCTTACAAATACCGGAAGTGCAACGAGTGAAGAGATACTGGAAGCGGCTCGCACGATTTGCGCACGCGTCGAGAAACGATTTTCGATCACCCTGCAACCAGAAGTGAGAATTGTGGGGGCGCAGTTGTGAGCGTTACCGCAGTTATTGGTGGGGCAGGAAAGAGCGGCCAGGCGGTGCTCTCTGCACTAGCGGCGCGACACCTAGAAAGTAGATCGCTTACTCGTGCCGAAATAGATCTCAACACTGGCGTCGGATTAACTGAATCGCTCCGCGGTTGCCACGCCGTTTATGCACTCGCACCCAATTTTCATCAAGATGAAGTGGGTATTGCTGAGAGAGTCGTGGCGGCTGCAAAGGATGCGGGCGTAACGAGAATTGTTTTCCACTCAGTTCTGCAACCGCAGGTAAGCGCGATGCCCCATCACTTGGCGAAGTCGCGCGCCGAAGAGGTCATCATCAACTCTGGTCTTGAATGGGCGATTTTGCAGCCTTGCGCTTACGCGCAGAATTTCACCCCAGAAGTAGTGGGCGCACTCGGATATCGAACAGACGCACCATTCTCGTTGGTGGACTTAGCCGATGTAGGTCAGGCCGCTGTGCGCCTACTCACGGATGGCGCGACTACATATGGCACTTTCGAAGCCTGTGGTCCTACTACGTCAATTGCCGAAGTGGCGAGCCTGCTCGGTTGGGAAGTACGGGAGCGCGCGTTTACGCCAGCCGATGATTCATATGCTCAAAAATGTATCGCCGCCATGTTCGCCTATTACAACGTGCATGGCTTGCAGGGCAGCTCACTTGCCCTTAAAGCTCTTCTTGATCGCGAACCGACACACGCTGTCAGCGCATTGAAACGTCGCTAGTTAAGTTGTGGCGGTTACTTAGCTTCGCCGAGCAACTTTTGAATGCGCGTCACACCTTCGATGAGATCGTCATCGCCGAGTGCATATGAGAGGCGCAAGTAACCGCTTGGTCCGAAAGCTTCTCCAGGGACAACGGCAACTTCGATCTCTTCAAGAATCAGGTTTGCAAGTTCGGCAGAAGTTTGCGGACGCTTCCCACGGATTTCTTTTCCTAGCAAATCCTTCACACATGGATATACATAAAACGCACCAAGCGGAGTAGGACATTGCACGCCAGGAATATCGTTGAGCATCTTTACCATGATTTTGCGACGACGATCAAAAGCTACGCGCATTTCATGAACTGCAGTGAGGTCACCTTGAAGCGCTGCGATCGCGGCACGCTGTGAAACGTTTGACACGTTACTGGAGAGGTGTGATTGCAAATTGCTCGCGGCTTTGATGACATCCTTGGGACCAATCATCCAACCCACGCGCCAACCAGTCATCGCATATGTTTTTGCAACACCATTGATGATGACGCATGTATCAGCAAGCTCTGGCACCACAACTGGCATGCTCGGTGCAGTAGCGCCGTCGTACACCAAGTGTTCGTAAATCTCGTCGGTGATGACCCAGATGCCATGCTCCACTGCCCACTTGCCGATGGCTTCTACTTGTTCGCGTGAGTAGACCGATCCCGTGGGATTAGATGGTGAGCAGAAGAGCAACGCTTTGGTCTGTGGTGTGCGCGCGGCTTCAAGTTGCTCCACAGAAACCAAGTACCCGCTCTCTTCGCCGGCGAATACTTCCACAGCAATGCCGCCGGCCAACTTCACGCACTCGGGGTAGGTGGTCCAGTAGGGGGAGGGGAGGAGTACCTCATCGCCCGCGCCCACGATGGTGGCAAATGCTTGGTAGACCGCTTGCTTGCCACCGTTGGTGATCAAAACTTGGTCGGCGGTGATCGCATAACCGGAATCGCGCAGAGTTTTGGCCACCACCGCTTCGCGCATCTCGGGTAGGCCGGCGGCGGGGGTATAACGGTGGTTAGCCACCACTCCGGTAGCAGCAGCGGCAGCAGCCACGATGTAGTCAGGGGTAGGGAAGTCGGGCTCGCCCGCTCCGAAGCCGATCACGGGGCGCCCAGCGGCCTTGAGGGCCTTGGCCTTGGCATCGACTGCCAGCGTGGCCGATTCCGCGATGGCCGCGATCCGGGGGCTAATCCGGGGGCTGATTGGCGATCCTGCGTTGCTCATGTTGATCTCTTTCAGGTCGAGAAGTTGTGGTGGAAAGTCGGAGTTCTGCTCTCCATAGCCTAGAGGACACCCCCGAGTTAGACCTGAGGAGAGGTGTCGCCTTAGACTCACTCTTCTTGGCGAATTCGCCATGCTTTCGCGCGCCCTTTTGGGAGCGCAGGCATGGAGAGCAAGCTCAGAGGGTAGTAGCTCAATTGGTAGAGTTCCGGTCTCCAAAACCGGCGGTTGGGGGTTCAAGTCCCTCCTGCCCTGCACGAGTGAGTTTTGATGGTCGAAGAGTTGAACGAGAGGTGAGCGGATGAGTGAAGAAGCAAAGCCTGGCGCTGAGGCGACCAAGCGCGGACCGCGCCTGGGTCTCTTCTATCGCCAGGTGCTCTTTGAATTGCGCAAGGTCGTATGGCCCACACGCAAGCAACTCACGACCTATACCAGCGTCGTCCTTGTTTTTGTTACGGCGATCATCTTCGTTGTATCGCTCTTCGACCTTGGTCTCACCAAGCTCGTCTTCTGGGTCTTTGGTTAAGGGGTAAGAGAACATGAGTGAAGATTTTTCGTTCGAAAGTGCATTGGCGCAAGCCAGTTCAGAAGAGGAACTTGATGGTCAAGGTGGGGTTGCTACACCACACTACGTTGACGAAGTAGATGCCCCTGCGGCAGTTCTTGATGACATCGAGGGAAGTGACTTCGAAGACGAAGAAGAGAAACTCGATGACCCAATGGAGGAATTCCGCGCGAAACTTCGCCTCGCTCCTGGTGATTGGTATGTAGTGCACTCATACGCAGGTTACGAAAACCGCGTGCGATCAAACCTCGAAAACCGTATCCAATCTCTTGGCATGGAAGATTACATTTTCCAGATCGAAGTTCCGCAAGAAGAAGTTACTGAAATTAAGAATGGACAGCGCAAGCAAGTAAAGCGCAATGTCTTCCCTGGTTATGTTCTTGTGCGCATGGATCTCACTGATGAGTCCTGGTCCACAGTACGTAACACCCCTGGAGTTACTGGCTTCGTCGGTCATACGCACCGGCCAAGTCCGTTAACACTGGATGAGGTCGAGAAGATTCTCGCACCGCACCCAGTGAAGAAGTCCGACAAGCCGGAAATCCGAGTTGTCGACTTCGAAGTGGGCGAATCGGTCACCGTCATGGATGGTCCGTTTGCCACACTGCCTGCCTCGATTAACGAGATCATGCCCGAACAGCAAAAGCTCAAGGTCTTGGTCTCTATTTTCGGTCGGGAAACCCCGGTCGAACTTTCATTTAGCCAAGTTCAGAAACTCTGATCTCGGTCACACGTAAGGACCCGCAGAATGCCTCCGAAGAAAAAACTCGCAGCCATCATCAAGCTGCAGATCCAAGCCGGTGCGGCTACTCCAGCGCCACCAGTTGGTCCTGCTCTTGGTCAGCATGGCGTGAACATCATGGAATTCGTTAAGGCGTACAACGCTGCAACGGAGAGCCAAAAGGGTCAAATCATTCCGGTTGAAATCTCGGTCTATGAAGATCGTTCTTTCACCTTCGTGACGAAGACCCCACCAGCATCGCGCTTGATCCTTAAGGCCGCTGGTGTTGAAAAGGGTTCGCCAATTCCGCACAAGCAAAAGGTTGCCAACATCACCCAAGCTCAAGTTCGCGAAATTGCGCAAACTAAAATGACAGATCTCAATGCCAACGATATCGATGCAGCTAGCTTGATCATCGCTGGTACCGCTCGTTCAATGGGCATCACGGTTTCCGAGTAAATACTCGTAAACAACAACTAAAGAAGTTAGTGGGAGAACCTCGCTGGTTCGTTGACCACAACTCCAACAAAAAGAAATAAAGGAGCAGAAATGAAGCGCAGTAAGGCTTACAAAGCCGCGATCGCGAAGATCGAAGTAGATCGTATTTACACCCCGCTCGAGGCTTGCCGTCTCGCGCGCGAAACTTCAACCACGAAGTATGACGCGACTGTAGAAGTTGCACTCTGCCTCGGTGTTGATCCGCGTAAGGCTGATCAAATGGTGCGCAGCACCGTCAACCTTCCGCACGGCACTGGTAAGACCGCACGGGTCCTGGTCTTTGCTGGTGGCGAGCGCGCTGAAGAGGCACGTGCCGCAGGCGCCGACATCGTTGGTGCTGATGAATTGATCGATGAAGTTGCCAAGGGGCGTCTTGACTTCGACGCAGTGGTTTCTACGCCAGACCTCATGGGTAAGGTCGGTCGCTTGGGTAAGGTCCTCGGACCTCGTGGCTTGATGCCAAACCCTAAAACCGGCACCGTCACCACCGATGTGGCTAAGGCTGTCGAAGACATCAAGGGCGGAAAGATTGAATTCCGCGTTGATAAGAATGCCAACCTCCACTTCATCATCGGTAAGACTTCATTTACCGAAACCCAATTGGTAGAGAATTACGCTGCTGCCATCGAAGAAGTACTTCGCGCCAAGCCATCATCGGCAAAGGGACGCTTCATCAAGAAGGCCACCCTCTCCACCACGATGGGACCTGGAATTCAAGTGGATTCCAGCCTTGGCCGCGAGACGGTTGCTAGCAACGGATAGTGATTTCTCAGGTGGGCGCGCCGCCGTTTTGACGATAGCGCGCCCACCCTTTTACTCTTTGCCCATACCAAAGACCGCAGGTAGGAAGTTCTAAAGGTCGAAAGACCGCCCGCGTAGGTGAGCAGGTCCATTCGTGGTCCCGGTCGCCTCGCGCGCCGGGATTTTTGATTTTTAGCTCGAAATGCCGTGGTCAGCGGAGTTCGCACCATCGAAAGGAAGCCATATGGCACGCTCAGACAAGGAAGCTGCAGTAGCCGAGCTTGCGGAGGATTTCCGTACTGCTCAAGCCACTGTGTTGACCGAGTACCGCGGCTTAACTGTGGCCGCGCTCAAGGAGCTTCGTCGCTCCCTTGGCGCCACCACCAAGTACGCCGTCGTCAAGAACACCTTGACGAAGATCGCTGCCCGCGAGGCTGGCGTCACTGTTCCTGATGAGCTTCTTGCCGGTCCTTCAGCGCTCGCCTTTATTAAGGGCGATCCTGTTTTAGCCGCAAAGAGCCTTCGCGACTTCGCCAAAGCCAATCCACTCTTGGTTATCAAGGGCGGCATCCTCGATGGCAAGGCGCTCTCACCGAAAGAGATCACCAAGCTTGCTGATCTTGAATCACGTGAGGTGCTCCTCGCCAAGCTCGCAGGCGCTATGAAGGCTTCAATGTCACAAGCCGCAGCGCTCTTCGCAGCACCACTTTCTAAGACTGTCCGCACCATCGAAGCGCTTAAGGCGCAAAAGTCATAGGGCTGACCCGCCCTCATTCGGCGTAAGCCGAAGAACCCCATCACGGCCAGAATTCAGGTTCACCTGGAGTCGGGTCAGAACCGAAAGGAAGCAAAATGGCAAAGCTCAGCACTGGAGATCTCCTCGAGAGCTTCAAGGAAATGACCCTCATCGAACTCTCTGAGTTCGTTTCACTCTTCGAAGAGACCTTCGGCGTCACCGCAGCCGCACCTGTTGCAGCTGCTGCTGCCCCAGCCGCTGGTGGAGCCGCTGGCGGCGCTGCTGCTGCTGCGGAAGATCAAGATGAGTTCGACGTCATCCTCGAAGATGCCGGCGCTCAAAAGATTGCAGTTATCAAGGAAGTACGTACATTCACCAGCCTTGGCCTGAAGGAAGCAAAGGATCTCGTGGATGCAGCTCCTTCCACCATCCTTGAGAAGACCAACAAAGAGACCGCAGAGAAGGCAAAGGCCGCCCTTGAGGCAGCTGGCGCCAAGGCCTCAATCAAGTAATTTGTCCCACCAGCACCATCAGTACCACCACTAAGTAGTTGTCGTGATTGGGCGAGGGTGGTCCGGGAGACCGGACCACCGCGCCTGACTCGAGGAAGTAAAACTCCATACACCACACAGTCATATATCGGGCGAAAGTGGTCGAAACGGTCGCGAGTTGGTATGAGCGCGACCAAACGACTACGATCGCCCTTTGCGCATTCTCAACCGAAACTGACTGCATCTCGATTTGCAGGCAGTGTTTGAGCGTGCGTTGCTCCTGTCAGGCCTTCGGAAGGATCTCTCTTGGCCGCCACGCGATCGAAGAACGCTACTGCCCCTCGCCGCCTATCGTTTGCAAAGATTCGGGAGCCCCTCGAGGTTCCTAATCTTCTTGCACTCCAAGTTGAAAGTGTGGATTGGTTGCTCGGTAACGAGCTCTGGCGCGAACGCGTCAAACAATCCGCAGCAGCCGGCACCGCCGTACCTGCACAATCTGGTCTGGAAGAGATCTTTGAAGAGATCAGTCCTATCGAGGACTTCCAGGGCACGATGAGCCTCTCATTCCGCGATCACCGCTTCGAACCACCGAAGTACTCGATCGACGAATGCAAAGAGCGCGACATCACCTACGCCGCACCGCTCTTCCTCACGGCAGAGTTCATGAACAACACCACTGGTGAAATCAAGAGCCAGACCGTCTTCATGGGCGACTTCCCGTTGATGACTCCACGTGGCACCTTTGTTATTAACGGCACCGAGCGCGTTGTTGTTTCGCAGCTCGTTCGTTCTCCTGGCGTCTACTTCGAACGCACGATTGATAAGGCGACCGATAAAGACATCTGGACCACCAAGATCATTCCAAGCCGTGGTGCTTGGCTCGAACTTGAAATCGATAAGAAGGACATGGTCGGTGTTCGCATTGACCGCAAGCGCAAGCAATCCATCACTGTGCTCTTGAAGGCACTTGGTTGGGATAACGCGCGCATTCTTGAAGAGTTCGGCGAGTACGAATCTATGCGCCTCACTCTCGAGAAGGATCACACTTCAACGCAAGACGAAGCTCTTCTCGATATCTACCGCAAGCTTCGTCCGGGTGAGCCTCCTACACGTGAAGCCGCTCAAACTCTTCTTGAGAATCTTTACTTCAACCCTAAGCGATACGATCTCGCCAAGGTGGGTCGTTACAAGATCAACAAGAAGCTCGGTCTTGATCACGATCTCAAGAAGAACACTCTTACCATCGATGATCTCGTGGCCTCGATCCACTACATCCTCAAGCTCTCGCTTGGCGTGCAGATTATGGATTCCGTCCGTGGTCAAGTGCGTGTAGAAATCGACGACATCGATCACTTCGGTAACCGCCGCCTTCGCACTGTCGGTGAATTGATTCAGAATCAAGTACGTACCGGGCTTTCACGCATGGAGCGTGTGGTTCGCGAACGTATGACTACACAGGACGTCGAAGCGATCACGCCACAAACGTTGATCAACATTCGTCCAGTAGTGGCGAGCATCAAGGAGTTCTTTGGAACTTCACAACTCAGCCAGTTCATGGATCAAACAAACCCACTCGCTGGACTTACGCATAAGCGTCGCCTCTCTGCATTGGGACCTGGTGGTCTCTCTCGTGAGCGCGCAGGCTTTGAAGTTCGTGACGTTCACCCGTCGCACTACGGCCGCATGTGCCCCATCGAAACTCCAGAAGGTCCAAACATCGGTCTCATTGGATCTTTGGCAACCTTCGCGCGCATCAATGCGTTTGGTTTCGTAGAGACTCCTTACCGCAAGGTCACCAAGGGTAAGGTCACCGATCAAATCGATTACCTCACCGCTGATGACGAAGATGAGCACGTAATTGCCCAGGCAAACGCGCCGCTTAATACCGACAATACTTTTGCCGAGGCTCGTGTTCTTGTTCGTCGTAAGGGTGGCGAAGTCGAATACATCCCTGGTGATGATGTCGATTACATGGACGTTTCACCGCGCCAAATGGTTTCAGTTGCAACCGCAATGATTCCGTTCCTTGAGCACGACGATGCAAACCGCGCTCTCATGGGTTCGAACATGCAACGTCAGTCAGTGCCATTGCTTCGTAGCGAGGCCCCACTCGTGGGTACTGGCATGGAGTATCGCGCTGCCGTCGATGCAGGCGATGTAGTCCTCTCTGAAAAGGCAGGTGTGGTCACCGAAGTCGCTGCTGATCACGTCACCGTAATGGCCGATGATGGTTCATACCAGACCTACCGCCTTCGTAAGTTTGTGCGTTCCAATCAAGGAACATGCATCAACCAGAAGGTCATCGTCTCTGAAGGCCAGCGCCTAGAGATCAGTCAGGTCATTGCAGATGGTCCTTGCACCGATTCTGGTGAAATGGCTCTCGGTAAGAACCTGCTCGTGGCATTCATGCCATGGGAGGGCCACAACTACGAAGACGCGATCATCCTGAGCCAACGTCTTGTGCAAGATGACGTGCTCTCTTCAATTCACATTGAAGAGCACGAAGTTGATGCGCGCGATACCAAGCTAGGGCCAGAGGAAATCACCCGCGATATTCCAAACGTCAGCGAAGAGGTGCTCGCAGATCTTGATGATCGCGGCATCATTCGCGTGGGCGCCGATGTCGTCACTGGTGACATCTTGGTCGGCAAAGTGACGCCAAAGGGCGAAACCGAATTGACTCCAGAAGAGCGCTTGCTCCGTGCCATCTTCGGTGAGAAGGCGCGCGAAGTGCGCGACACCTCACTCAAGGTGCCGCACGGTGAGTCCGGCAAGGTCATCGCCGTCAAGGTCTTCGATGCTGACGACGGTTACGAGTTGCCACCTGGGGTTAACCAACTCGTGCGCGTATACGTTGCACAAAAGCGCAAGATCACCGAGGGCGACAAACTTGCTGGCCGTCACGGCAACAAGGGCGTTATCTCCAAGATCCTTCCGGTCGAAGATATGCCCTTCCTCGAAGATGGCACACCAGTAGACATTGTTCTTAACCCACTCGGCGTACCTGGACGTATGAACGTAGGTCAGGTACTCGAAACACACCTTGGTTGGGTTGCTAAGCAAGGTTGGGAGATTGAGGACGGTGACGAAGAGTGGAAGCAAAATCTTCGCGCCATTGGTGCAGATAAAGGTGGGCCAAACACCAACGTCGCAACACCGGTATTCGACGGTGCTCGCGAAGCAGAGATCACCGGATTACTTTCGGTGGCCACTCCTAACCGCGATGGTGATCGTATGGTCGGTAGCAACGGTAAAGCTCGTCTCTTCGACGGCCGCACTGGTGAGCCATACAAGCAACCCATTGCTGTGGGTTACATCTACATCTTGAAGTTGCTCCACTTGGTCGACGACAAGATCCACGCACGTTCTACCGGTCCGTACTCCATGATCACTCAGCAACCACTCGGTGGTAAGGCTCAGTTCGGTGGACAGCGCTTCGGCGAAATGGAGGTCTGGGCCCTCGAGGCTTACGGCGCTTCATATGCGTTGCAAGAGTTGCTCACGATCAAGTCTGACGACGTCTTGGGTCGCGTGAAGGTATACGAAGCAATCGTTAAGGGCGAAAACATTCCAGAACCAGGCATCCCTGAATCATTCAAGGTGCTTATCAAGGAAATGCAATCACTCTGCCTAAATGTCGAAGTTCTCTCATCTGATGGTTCGTCCATCGAAATGCGAGATACAGATGATGAAGTCTTCCGCGCCGCTGAAGAACTCGGTATCGACCTCTCTCGGCGTGAGCCGAGCAGTGTCGAAGAAGTCTGACGAGAGGATTACTAGATGTTAGACGTCAATTTCTTTGATGAGCTCCGCATTGGTCTTGCTACTGCAGAGAACATTCGCGCGTGGTCCCATGGCGAGGTAAAGAAGCCTGAGACCATCAACTACCGGACTCTCAAGCCTGAGAAGGACGGTCTCTTCTGCGAGAAAATCTTCGGACCAACTCGCGATTGGGAGTGCTACTGCGG
>CAIMVH010000041.1 GCA_903844855.1 uncultured Actinomycetes bacterium
CGATGGGCAATTCAAAGCGATTGCCGGCGCGGTCAACAACGAAGAGCAGGGTGCCCTCTTGATTACGACCGACGACGCGCAGCGGCTGGGATGGGTTGGTCACGCCCACACTCTAGCGATAGCTAGAGCTTGAAGCCCGGCATTTGGGGGTCAGTTAGAGTCGAGATGCCTGCAGGATCGTGCGCCAGGAGGCGAAGCGCAGGAGTGAAATCAGGACGGCGGTAGCTAAGAAACCTAGTGGAAGCCAGAGCCCCAAGTGGGCTGGGTGGCGATCGAGGAATTGTCCGCTGATGAAGACTCCGGCAGAGCTTCCGATCGGAAAGCCCATGGTCACAATCGCAATTGCCTCGGTCATTTGGGTTTCAGGGACGAGCTTTTCCACCACAGAGATGCCAGCGATGAGAACAGGCGAGATCGCAAATCCGGAGAAGAAGAGCGCAATACCTAAGGTGAAAAGCGAGTGCGTGAGTAGCGGCCCGATAGAGAGCAATGTCAGGGAGAGCAGCGCTATTAAGAATCGCGGGGCAGGATGAAAGCGTGCGGCAAAGATGCCATTAGCAATTGCTGCCACTCCGCTACCGAAAGCCCATACGGCAAGCAAGACTCCGGAGAGCGGCTTTGCTCCGGCTTCCGTACAGATGGCCACTACCGCCAGTTCAACAGCGCCAAAGTAAGCCCCGAGAAAGAAGTTCACGGACGTGACGTTGAGACAGGCGGGTATCTTCCATACGCCACCCGAGTGTTTTTCGCCGAGCTCAGCCATCGTGGGGGGAGCGCTCTCGCCTTGAGCGAGAAGGAAGATGCTTCCGATGGTGACAAATAAAATTCCAGCGAGTAATCCGGCGGCAGGCGCCACTTGAGTGCAGAGTACGGTGGCCACGATGGGTCCTACGATGAAGACTACTTCATCAACAAGTGCCTCCAGTGACCACGCTGAATTCAATAGCTCCTTGCCGCGGGCGAGAGATTTCTCGTCGGTGGCTTTCCCGATCATGATGTAATGCCAGCGTCGACGAATGAGCGAACCTGTTTGTACGGAGAACGTTGCGGCGAGTAGAGCGACGAAATACCAAAACCCTGAAGGTGTATTCACTGAGACCAAAATTACGATGAGAAGTAGGCCGGCGATGTGGAAAGGAAGCGCCCTCCTGATGGTGTTGCTCTGTCCGATGCGATCAGCCATTCGCGCCCATCGTGGTCCCACAAATGATTGCGCAATTGAGTAGGCCGCCACTACTGCGCCAGCCGTTCCGTATGAGCCAGTCTTTGCGTAGATCAACAAGATGATGGCCAGCCCAGTCATCGACATCGGCATGCGGGTAATAAGCCCGGCTAAAGAAAATGCGAGAGAGCCGGGGTAGGAGAAGATCTCCTGATAAGGCTTAAGTAACTTGGCTCGCATTCACCAAGGCTAGCGCGAGATAGGGTAGTGCTATGCCTGCAGCGGATATTTCAACTACTGCTCTTGAAGAATTATCCGCACTCGCCGTTCGGATCGCCCAAGAAGCCGGCACACTCCTGATGGATCGCCCGCAAGATTTAGGAGTAAGTACTAAGACGTCGCCGACCGACACGGTCACGATCATGGATAAGCGTTCCGAGAAGTTCATTATTGAATCTATTCTTCACGCACGTCCAGATGACGGCTTTCTTGGCGAAGAAGGTGCTGAACGCGAGAGCGCAAGTGGCGTGCGGTGGATTGTTGATCCACTCGATGGCACCACGAACTATCTTTATAACTTGCCTGGTTGGTGTGTGAGTATCGGCGTGCAGGCAGAAGATGATTCTGGTGAATGGGGAACTGTCGTGGGGGTGGTTTATTCGCCGACTACGACGAGGCTCTACTCCGCCATTCGCGGCGCCGGCGCACTCCTTAATGGCGCGCCCATAAAATGCAATGACCCAGTCATGCTTTCGCAATCTCTACTAGCAACAGGGTTTGGATATGAGTCAGACAGGCGCGTGCGACAAGGTGAAGTACTTGCTGCTCTCGCGGGTGAGGTGCGCGATATTAGAAGAATGGGTGCGGCCGCACTTGATCTCTGCCATGTAGCTAGCGGCGGCGTTGATGCTTTTTTTGAGCGTGGTCTTGCTCCCTGGGATCACACGGCGGGCGCTCTTATCGCTCGAGAAGCCGGGGCGATTGTTTCTGATCTTTACGGTGGCCCTGAGAGCGCCATCTTCACCTTTGCTGCGGGGCCTGCGTTAACCGCGATACTGCGTCCCAGGCTGGAATCCCTAGCCGCTGACCGCTAGTTCGCGCCTCCTTGCGTGCGGTCGCTCCTCGAGGTACTCTTTCGAACAAATGTTCGATAGCAGGCTTTCCACCCACATATACGCGGGTCTTCCTATCGGTCTCATATATGAGCGGGATCTGAGTACCTGCGCGCCTTGAGGAGGAAAGCCTCAAGGCGCGCTCCTCGTCGCTCACTAGAGCGAGGAGGGTTTCATGTCAGCCGAGCGGGGAGCGGAGCGCGGGTTTCTGCTCGATGTGGTCGCACCTGCGGGTGAGCCACTCTTCTTTACCTGGCGCGGGCGCTCATACCGGGTGTACTCGGTGCTCTCTCGATGGTGTGAATCAGGTGGCTGGTGGCAGCGGGCTTCAGCTGAGACTTCAACTGAGAACTCACCAGAAAACTCAACAACTCATGAGAACGGAATCAACGATGGTGCCCGCACGTCATGGCGTGTAGAAGCTGCGCCCGAAGGTGCGCTCGCGGTCTATGACTTGGAACGAGATGAAAGTTCGGGTCTCTGGCGGATTACTCACCATGGTTAAAGAAGAGAGTTTTATCCACCTCAATGTAGTGAGTGGTTACTCGTTTCAATATGGCACTGCGATGCCACATCAATTAGTGGAACGCGCGGGTGAGTTTCGCATGAGCGCACTAGCGCTTACCGATCGTGATGGTTTTGCCGGAGGGGTGCGCTTTTTGCAGGCATGCGCTCGCGAAGGTATTTCGCCGATCGTTGGTAGCAATCTTGCATATAGCGCAGGTGGAGTGCGGGAACGGAGAAAGAGTCCCGCTCATGGTGGTGTGCGGGTAGAGAGCACACTCCCACGTGTCACCTTGCTTGCCAGGGACTCTTGGAAGGGGCTTGCCCGACTCATTTCAACTATTCATAGTCAACAAGAACGTGGTGTGCCGATTCTTACCCGAAATATTTTGCAAGAAGGGTCAAATTTTTCTATTCTGCTTGGCGCAGATTCTAATGTTGCACATGCGTTGAGTAGGCGCCGACCCGATCTTGCTGCGGAGCATTTAAGAGAGTGGCGAGAGGTCGCGGGAGAGCGCATTGTTATTGAATGTGTCTCGCACTTTCACCGCGAAGGCATCCGGTCAGTAGAGGGCGCGGCTCGACTGCTTAAGTTCGCTCGCGAGCATCAGATAAAGGCAGTTCTCACAAATCAAGTACGCATGCTCAACAAGGAAGATGCCCCGGTGGCTGACGTACTCGATGCGGCCCGCAAACTAGTGCCACTGCATCATCGGCATGTGGAGCGCAGTAATGGCGAGGCGTATTTAAAGAGCCCAGCAGAGATGCGTCGGATTGCTCATGAAATTGCGCGTGCTGCAGGAGAAAGTGGCCGCGACTTATTGCATGACACCATCGCTTGCGGGGAGACCCACATACTCAACCCGGGCGATTATCTCGGCGGCATTTACCTTCCGGAACCAGAGGTGGTGGGTGGTTTTTCGCATGGAGAATTAATTGAGATTCTTACTCAGAGGTGCGAAGCGGGTCTTTCGTGGCGGTATCAAAGTGAAGCGTTACGTATTCGTGGTTCGTATAGGTTGCAAGAAGAACTTTCAGTCATAAAGAGTTTGGGATATGAGTCGTACTTCTTGACGGTGGCAGATATTGCCACGATGGCACGAGAGCGAGCCATACGAGTAGCTGCTCGAGGAAGCGGAGCCGGCAGTCTGGTCTGCTATCTCCTCGGCATTTCGGGCGTTGATCCCATCGATCACGGTTTGTTAATGGAGCGCTTCTGCTCTCCGCTCCGGAGAGATCTTCCAGATATCGATATCGATGTGGAATCTGCTAGACGTCTTGAAATCTATGATGCAGTTTTTGCTCGCTATGCCCCTACTGGGACGTGGCCGGCCGGGCCAGCTCGTACTGTGGCGGTGTCGATGGTAGAGACGTATCGAGCGCGCCATGCGATTCGCGATGTAGGAGCTGCGTTAGGAGTACCTCCCGCAGATATCGGCATGGTGGCAAAGTCTTTTCCGCACATTAGAGCAAAAAGTATTAAGAATGCTTTAGCAGAGTTACCTGAACTCAGAGATGGGTCGTTGCAGAATTCAATTGGCGAGAAGAAGTTAGGGATGTGGCTCTCTCTTGCTGAGAAACTAGATGGTCTTCCACGCCATCTCGCGCTGCATCCATGCGCGGTGGTTCTTTCCGATGCATCGCTTCTTGATCGCGCCCCTACAGAACTCAGCGCTCAGGGATACCCCATGGTGGCTTTCGATAAAGATGATGTTGAAGCTATGGGTCTGCTCAAGTTAGACATCCTTGGCGTGCGGATGCAGTCAGCGATGGCGTATGCAATTGAAGAGATTAAACGTGAGCAGAAGGAAGAGGTAGATCTCGACTCCTTGGCACTCGATGACAAAGAGACTTTCGATCTAATTAAGTCCACTAAGACTCTCGGCATCTTTCAGGTAGAAAGCCCTGGGCAACGAGAGCTGGTAGGCAAGTTTGGACCGTCGAGCTTTAACGACCTGATGATCGATATCTCGCTCTTTCGTCCAGGTCCAGTGAAGAGCGACATGATCACTCCGTTTTTGAAAGCAAGGCATGGGTGGAGTGAGGCAAAAATGATTCATCCAGATCTCACAGAGGTGCTTTACGAGACCGAAGGCGTAGTGGTCTTTCACGAGCAGGTTATTCGGATCATCTCCATCATCGCGGGCGTTTCATTGGCGCAGGCAGATGAGTATCGGCGAGCGCTGGGGCGCCGTGATGGCTTAATCGAATTTGGTGAGTGGTTTATCGCGCGTGCACACGAGCGCGGTTATTCCCCTGAGGTGGTCAACGAACTCTGGGAAGTGCTCTGTGCTTTTGGTTCTTTTGGTTTTTGCAAAGCTCATGCTGCGGCTTTCGCGTTAACGACTTATCAGTCAGCATGGCTGAAGCAACATTATCCGGCGCCATTCATTGCAGGTTTGCTTACTCATGATCCCGGCATGTATCCCAAGCGACTTATCCTCGATGAAGCTCGACAGCTTGGTGTGGCACTGCTCCCTGTAGAAGTAAATCACTCAGATATTACGTATCGAGTCGAAGAGTCTGATGGTCGTCTCGCGCTCCGCATGTCGCTCAGTGATATTCATGGCATAAGTGAACACGAAGCAGCGACTATTGTCGCACGCCGACCTTTTCTTGATATCGGTGATTTCATGAAGCGCACTCGAGTCTCACAGCCAACTGCAGAAAAGCTAGTCACTATAGGAGCGTTTGACTCTCTTTACGGAATCACCTCGCAGTCGAGTCAAGTGATTGGCCGCAAGCGCACGCTTACTCGTCGAGATCTCTTCCTCTATGTCTCAGATGTATCAAAGTGGGGTGGTTCCCATGTGGATCAAATGGCGTTAGATCTACCCGCGCCACAAGTGGTCATGAGCGGGCTGCCTGACATTACTCTGGCTGAGCGAGTGCGTGATGAGCTAGAGATACTTGGAATGGATCTCTCCTGTCACGTGCTGGATTTTTACCAAAGTTTTCTTAGCGAACTAGGTGTTGTGCCATCCGGAGATTTAGTAAAACAGAGATCAGGCGCACTCGTCTTTGTGGCGGGGGTAAAAGTGGCATCACAGACCCCGCCGATACGCTCCGGCAAACGAGTGGTCTTCCTTACTCTTGATGATGGCACTGGTTGCTCGGACTCCACTTTCTTTGATGACGTTCAAGAGAATTACTCTTACACGCTCTTCCACTCTTGGCTCTTGTTGACTCAAGGTGTTGTGCGACGCACGGGCGAGCGTGGTATCTCATTACGTGCTACTGGATGTTGGGAAATTACTGCGCTCTACCAACTCTGGTTGGCGGAAGGCATTGACGCGGTGCGTGAGTATGTGGCTGATCGCCCAACGGCCAAGCCGACGGCGCAACGCACTCTGATCCACCCCACCGGCTATCGCCAATCTCCCTATGCTGATATCAAGCCAGCAGGTGAGGGTGTGCGAAAGCTCTGGCATACCAGTCCAGGTAGCGTTGGTTAAGAAGTGATAGAACTTTATCAAGGAGGTGGGCGACGGATGCGCAACGAAGCAACTATTTTGCATATCGATATGGACGCTTTTTATGCTTCCGCGTCCTTGATAGCTCGCCCTGAACTGCGTGGTAAGCCAGTAGTTATTGGCGCCGGGCCACGAAGCGTGGTGCTCTCTGCGACGTACGAGGCGCGGGCATTGGGTATTCATGCAGCGATGCCTGTGGGAAGAGCGCGCAGACTCGCACCGCATGCAATCTTTCTCGAACCTGATCATGAACTCTATGCAGATATCTCTGCAAGCGTGATGGAGGTCTTTCGATCCTTTACACCGCTCGTGGAGCCGCTCTCACTCGATGAAGCTTTCTTGGATGTTGCGGGAGTGCGCCGACTCATTGGCGATCCTGTTCATATTGCCGAGAGCATTCGAACTCGGATAGCTGATGAGCAGCAGATCACGTGTTCGGTGGGAATTGCAACTACAAAGTTTGTGGCGAAGATTGCTTCACAGCATTGCAAGCCTGATGGGCTACTCCAAATAGCAGGCGATGACGTTCTTACATTTTTACATCCGCTTCCGGTAAAGGCGCTCTGGGGGGTAGGCCCGAAGACCGAGGAAGTATTAAGCCGCTTAGGTCTGCGCACCATCGCGGATGTCGCGCATACGCCAAAAGCGACCTTAGAGCGCGCACTTGGCCAGAGCGCGGGGGAGCATCTTCACAACCTTGCGTGGGGCAAGGATGAAAGAGAGGTGTATCCCTGGGAGCCAGAGAAGAGTATTAGCGCGGCAGAGACTTTTGGGGAAGATCTCGACGAGGAAGAGGCGATTTTGCGCGAACTACTGAGGCTCACCGAGCGAGTGACTCAACGTTTACGCGAGCGGAGATTCAAAGCTCGCACCATTGGTATCTCAGTACGCTTCGCAGATTTCTCCACGATTTCGCGATCGAAAACATTGCGAGACGCGACAAGTGTGACGCACGATATTTTTGAAACAGCGCGATCGCTTTATCAAAACCTTCATCTAGATCGGGTACGTGTGCGCCTGGTCAGTGTTCGCTTGGAAAACCTTGAGCAGGCGGGGGAGTCTGCCGAGCAGCTGTTGCTCACTCAGGGGCCGAAGTGGGCTGAGAGCGACCAAGCGCGAGATCAGGCAAATCAACGCTTCGGTGGAGGTTCGGTGCGGCCAGCTCGGCTGCTGCGCAAGCCCGTTCGTGATGCGCGGGAAGATTCAAAGTAGCGCTCACTCCGGTGGGGGCCCTATTCTTGGGGCAGTCCAGTGAAAATCTCAGCAAAATGTAGGCGAGGAGGTACAAGTGCCACTTTCAGAGCATGAAGAACGTCTACTCGCGCAGATGGAAGAGGCGCTGAAAGCCGAAGACCCACGCCTGGTTTCCACGCTTACGGGAGAGCGTCCTTCGCGAGGAAGCCGCACTCTTCCCCTTCTGCTGATCTTGGTGGGCTTTGCCACGTTGATCGGTGGGCTCGTCTCCCAGGTGGCCATTGTGGGAGTCATAGGTTTCATCTTTGCACTGGCCGGATTTACTTGGGTGCTTCGAGCTTTTCAAGGCCCCGCGGGCACCGTCAGATCCCGCAACGGTGGGAGATCCAAGAAAACGGGCGTTCGACGTTCCTTGATGGAGCGAATGGAAGAGCGATGGGACCGCCCCCAGGAGTAAGCCTCCACCAGTCACTTCTTTACGCCGCGGAGATCTCTCCGCGGTTTTTTTATGCCTTTTTCGGGGTTTCGAAGGGAGAGATAGGCAGGAAAAGGGGGAAAGGTGGTTGACAGGGGAGTGAAATGGAGTAAAGTGGGGGAAAGGCTCAGCTGGGGAAGGTTGAGCATGGTGGGAAGTGGGGGTCGGCATGTTTTTAGGCACGCACGAACCCAAACTCGATGAAAAAGGTCGGTTGATTCTTCCCGCCAAATTCCGAGATGACCTAGCCGATGGCGTGGTTGTGACCAAGGGGCAGGAACACTGCCTCTACCTCTTCCCGCTGGATGAATTCACCACCATGACCGAAACGATGAAGGCTGCTCCAGTCACGGCAAAAGGCGCTCGCGACTACATGCGAGTCATGTTCGCCGGCGCACATGACGAAGTGCCGGACAAGCAAGGTCGCATCACCATCCCAGCTCATCTCCGTGAGTACGCCTCTCTTGATCGCGCATGCGTGGTTATCGGAGCAAATACCCGCGTAGAGATTTGGGATGCCCAAGCCTGGGCGACTTACCTGGCTGCGCAAGAAGAAGGATTTGCCGACGTTTCCTCGGAGGTATTCCCCGGAATCTTCTAACTCCTTCACGGATGGCCGTTGCCCGCGTAGCGACGCCACTTCCCCGGCGCCGCTCCCGGGCAACGACCACTCGTGATGGCCAGCAGTAACGAAAGCAGAAAGCAGTAATCCATAGGAATAAGAAGAACGAAAAGGGGGAAGAGATGGAGTATCCGCACCAGCCGGTTCTCTTGCAGCGCTCTCTTGATCTCTTTGCTCCCGCCCTTGATATTGCCGGCGCGGTCTGTGTCGACATGACCCTTGGTATGGGTGGACATAGCGAAGCTCTTCTTCACCGTTTCCCAGAGCTGACTTTGATCGGTATTGATCGCGATCCCAAGGCCCTTGAAATTGCCGGAGAGCGCCTTGCCCGATTCTCTGATCGCACTCATTTGGTGAGCGCTACCTACGATCAATTAGTTGAGGTATTGCGCGATCACAACATTACAAAAGTTCAGGGCGTGCTAGGTGACCTCGGAGTCTCCTCCCTCCAGCTTGATGAAGTGGCTCGTGGATTCGCCTACTCTCGCGAAAGCGGTCTGGATATGCGAATGAATCCACGTGATGACCTCACAGCCGAAATCATTGTTAACGAATACACGGCACCAGAGATCGTCCGCATTCTTCGTGAATATGGTGAAGAGCGGTTCGCTCCTCGGATAGCTTCTGCAATTCTTCGGGAACGTGCGATCGGACGCCTGACGTCAAGCTCTCAGCTCGTCGACATCGTGCGGGACGCCATACCTGCCGCAACTCGGCGCACTGGCGGAAATCCAGCTAAACGTACTTTTCAGGCTTTACGCATAGCGGTGAATGACGAGTTGGGAATTTTGGAGCGTGCAGTTCCGCAATCACTTCAGGTTCTTGAAGTGGGAGGCCGGGTTGTCATGATGGCCTATCACTCCTTAGAAGATCGGATTGTGAAGCGCTATTTCATGGCGGCTGTCGCATCAGATACTCCCATTGATCTACCCGTCGATATGCCAAGTTTGGCAGCGAAGTTTCGCGCGGTTGCCAAGGGTGAGTCACCTTCTGAAAGTGAAATCTCGGAGAATCCGAGAGCAGCTTCGGCTCGCCTTCGTGCGGTAGAGCGGGTGGCGGCGTAATGGCACTCGCAAATCCAGTCCGCGGCGCGCAGGCGTACGTATTTGTTCCTGCTCAACGTGCGCTCTTGCGCTTAGTTCCAGATCTCAGAGTTCCTGCTGGTCAACAGATTCGCCCGTTGGCATTTATTAAATTGATGGCGATAGTTCTCAGCATTGGAACTGCACTGCTTCTCTTTATCAACATTATGCTCACGCAGGATGCATTTACGCTCAGTCAGCTTGAGCGCCAAGCTGCAGAGGTTTCTGCGCAAGAAGAGGCGATAACTCAAGAAGCCGCCCGTATTTCCTCGCCTACAATTTTGGCGCAACGCGCTGTGCAGTTAGGAATGAAAACTGGAGATGCCCCTGCATTTATTGATTTAGGGAGTGGAACGATTCTCGGCGCACCTGACATGAACGCAAAGAAATGAAATCAAACAATCAGCGGGTAAGAGCTGTCTATCTACTCTTCATCATGGTGTTTGTCATCATTGCTGGCCGGTTGGTACAAGTTCAAGGCGTGAGTGCGTCTGCTTATGCCTCTCGAGCCAGTCGAGAGCTATATCAGACGGCTCCACTCGCTGCCTCGCGTGGGGCTATCACAGATAAAGATGGTGTGCCCTTCGCTCGAAGCATTGCTTCGGTGAATATCACTGTTGACCAACAGCTCGTGCTAGATCCTGCGCGTGCTGCAGAGATCATTGCTCCTCTGGTAGCACTTCCGGTCTCGACGGTACAAAAAAGATTGACTGGTGACCGAAGATTTGCATATGTCACTAAAGATGTCACCCCTGCTGTGTGGAAAACCGTGAAAGAGGCAATAGCGACGGAGAACACTAAGCGCCCTTATGGAAAATACATTTCTGGTTTTTATGCTGAAGATGCTTTTCACCGTGATTACCCAGCGGGTGCTTTGGGCGCCAGTTTCTTGGGATTTGTAAGCGCTTCTGGACATGGCGGAGGCGGCTTGGAGTACGCACTTGATTCTGTTTTGGCTGGTAAAGACGGTTCATACACCTATGCCCAGAATGGCGGCGGGCAAATTATTCCCACGGCACGTGACGTCCTCACGCCCGCCTCTGCTGGTAAAGAAGTACGGCTCACGATAGATCGCGATATCCAGTGGGTGGCGCAGAAAGCCATCACGGCAAAGGTAAAAGAGTCGGGTGCAATTTCAGGAACCGTCATTGTGATGGATCCGGTCTCCGGCAAGATTCTGGCGATGGCTACGGCGCCCACCTTCGACCCGAACAATATTTCAAAAGCCACACCAGATTTATTGGCGACTCCAGCAGTCTCTGACCCTTATGAGCCCGGTTCAACAGGGAAAATTATGACTATGGCTGCCGCACTTGAAGAGAAAGCTGTCACTCCTACCACGCTCTTCACGGTTCCCGATCGCATCAAGCGAGGGAATCGTTACTTCGGCGATCACGATAAGCATTCCACGTGGAAGCTGACGACCGCTGGGATCTTGGCTAAGTCGAGCAATACAGGAACGATCCAAGTTGGCGAAAAATTGAAGCCAAAAACGCTCCACTCCTACCTCAGCAAATTCGGCATTGGAAAACAAACGGGCATCGAGTTGGCAGGCGAGAGTGGCGGTGTATTGACTCCGGTGGATCGTTGGTCTGGTACGACCGCCCCCACTGTCGCATTTGGACAGGGATATTCGCTTACCACTATTCAGGCAACGCAAGTCTTTGCAACCATGGCAAACGATGGAGTTCAAGTGAAGCCGACATTGGTTGCCGGTTATGTTGACCAAGACGGGCATTACTCACCTAAATCGGTATCCCAAGGTGTGCGAATTGTTTCCAGCAAAACAGCACAGAAAGTACGATTGATGATGGAGAGTGTGCTGAGTGATGAAGGCACGGCTCCAGGTGCTCGCATCCCTGGATACCGTGTTGCCGGGAAGACTGGTACTGCAAATCGCATCGATGAGACTGGCCAATACCGCGGCTATACAGCTTCCTTTATTGGCTTTGCGCCGGCCGAGAACCCCAAATTCGTCATTAACGTCACGATTCAGGATCCAAAAGGTGTGCACTTCGGTAGTTTGCTTGGTGGCCCAGTATTTAAGGAAGTCATGTCCTTCGCCTTGAAGAGCTATCACATACCACCTTCTTCGCAACCAGTGACGTTGTTGCCGATGAACGAGAAACAACTGAAGGCGCGTGCAGTGCAGAAGTCGCAGGTCGATACAAGGACGGCGAGTAAGGCGTGAGTGTCGCTGACACAGTGAGAAGTTTACGCAATATTATTGACCTACTTGGAGCTTCGACCGAAAGTTTTTCGACCGCCGAGTTAGCCACTCCCGTACAAGGCATTGCGGTGGAGTCTTCGAAGATATCAAGTGGCTTCATTTTCGTAGCGTTGCCCGGCGAGCACACCCACGGGGCCCACTTTGTGGCTGACGCATTAAGTCGAGGAGCGATAGCTCTCATCACTGATGAAGAGGGAGCAAGAATCTCTAGTGTGCAAATCCCTTTGTTAAAAATTGAAAATACGCGAGAGATGGTAGGAACGCTCTCTTCCTTTGTCTATGGGGATCCCAGTGCGTCAATGCAGGTCGTTGCCGTCACCGGCACAAATGGTAAGACCACTGTTACATCACTGCTTGAATACTTCTGGAACGAAAGCGGAATATCGGCTGGGGTGATAGGAACTCTCGGCGCGCGCTACTACGCCCAGGGGAAGTTAGTCTCGTTGCCGACGGCGCGCACCACTCCTGAATCTTGTGAGCTTCAAGCGGAGTTGGCTCTCATGAGAGATGCTGGCGTCAAAGCCGTTGCTATGGAAGTTTCTAGCCACGCTCTTTCGCTTCATAGAGTAGATGGAATTCATTTCAAGCTCGCACTATTTACAAATTTATCTCAGGATCATCTTGATTTTCATCATACGATGGATGAGTACTTCTTGGCTAAATCAAAGCTTTTCACTTCGAACTTTTCCGAATGCGCTCTCATCAACATCGATGACCCGTATGGGAAGCGACTCTTCGCTAATTGCGATATTTCCTCTATTTCAATTTCAACTAGTGTCGGCGATTGGCAACTTTCCCTCAGTGACTTGCAATTGACTAGCCCAAGTGGCAAGCGCCATATTTTTGACTCACCTCTCGTAGGTGACTTCAACCAAATGAATGCGGCTATGGCCCTCGTGGCATTCGCACAGACTGGTGGTGACATGGAAGAGGGAATCGAATTGCTTCGACGGTTCCCTGGTGTTCCGGGTCGTTTAGAGCAGGTCGGCACTGGATCGCCTTTAGTTTTGGTTGATTACGCACATACACCTGATGCGGTGACTCGAGTTCTTGCCTCGCTTCGTACTCATACGCGCGGACGCATCATTGCGGTTCTAGGTTGTGGCGGAGATCGAGATCCACTCAAACGTCCCGCGATGGGAAGGGCGTTGCAAGAGGGAGCCGATCTTGCGATAGCCACCAGTGATAACCCAAGATCAGAAGATCCAGCTGCAATTTTAGCGGCGATGTGTGGAGAGAATTTCAAAGGGTTACAAATTCTTGACCGCCGAGAAGCCATTTCTTGCGCCATTAGCCAAGCCACTGACGTGGATCTGGTGTTGATCGCCGGCAAAGGCCATGAGCAAGGTCAAGAAGTAGATGGTGTCATTACTCCTTTTGATGATCGCGAAGTTGCGCTCGAGATGCTTGCGAAACGTGGGCGATCATGATCGCTATGCGTGCTAGTGAGATTGCTGAAGTGATCGGCGGGCGCCTCCACGGTACTGATTTCCTTTTCTCCGGTTCGGTAGTGATCGATAGTAGAGAGGCCGAAACCGGTTCACTCTTTGCTGCGTTGCCAGGCGAACACGTAGATGGGCACGATTATGTGTTGGCAGCAGCAGAAAATGGAGCCATTTTGGCCCTCGTTGCACATGATCTTGGTGCTACTGAAATCTCGTTGATAGTGGTGCCAGACGTTGCTGCCGCGCTCATGCTTCTAGCAGCCGAGGTGCGCACCCGGTTGCCACATCTGACAGTCGTCGGAATTACCGGCTCACAAGGCAAAACGACCACGAAAGACATGCTGCTTCAGGTGCTCAAACAGTTTGATGAAACGGTCGCGCCCAAAGACTCTTTCAATAACGAAATTGGACTTCCCCTCACGATTCTTAAATGTACTCAAAAGACTAAATATCTTGTTCTTGAGTTTGGCGCCACGCACATTGGAGACATCGAGAAGCTTGCCTCAATTGCGAATATTGATGTAGCTGTTGTGCTAGTAGTAGGGAGTGCCCATGTGGGCGAATTTGGATCTGTGGAAAACATTGCACAAGCAAAATTCGAATTAGTTCAGTCGCTTTCCGATGGGGGAGTAGCAGTACTTGGAACATATGACCCTCACACAATTGATATGGCTCTTCGGGCTCCCGGACAAGTTGTCACCTTTGGTCCACACGGAAAGATCCACGCTGAAAAAATGTCATTGATTGATGGCGAACCGACATTCCTCGTCCATGACCAGAAGATTCATCTGCATTTCACTGGCGCTCACCAGGTTGCGAACGCGGAGGCCACCCTGGCGATCTGTGAAGCCCTCAATCTCGATAGAACACAAGTGGTCGCTGGCCTTAACGCGGCTCGTCCGTTAAGCAAGTGGCGG
The DNA here is from genome assembly GCA_903844855.1 of uncultured Actinomycetes bacterium. GTDB lineage: Bacteria > Actinomycetota > Actinomycetes > Nanopelagicales > Nanopelagicaceae. Next base: position 14,217 of record CAIMVH010000041.1, read on the forward strand.
ATGGAGCGCTCCCACACTCTCGGGGGAGCCTTGCTTCTTAATGACTGTTACAACGCCAATCCGGAAAGCATGGCTGCCGCTCTAGTAACAGTGGCAGAAATTGGGAGCGAAAGAGCTGGTCGAGCGGTAGCCATCCTGGGGGAAATGCGGGAACTCGGCGAGTCCAGTCGATCCGCACACGAAAGTATCGGCAGGCTAGTGGCGCAGTTGGAGATTTCTCGACTGGTGGGTATCGGTGAGGCTGGAGAAACCATGGTGAAGGCAGCGCTTGTGGAGGGGCATCAAGATGCTCATTCCTTTGGCGATCACGACGCGGCTCTTCGTTTTGTCGAGGCAGACCTTCGCTCTCGAGATGTCATTCTCGTCAAAGCATCCCGTGGAACTCATCTTGAAGGTATTGCAGCGCGATTAGCGGGAGGTGTCTCGTAGTGAAGGGGGTACTCGCCGCTGCGGCACTTGGATTTCTCTTCACCATGTTCGGGACTCCACTAGCGATTCGACTCTTAGTCCGACGTGGCTACGGTCAGTTTATTCGTGATGATGGTCCTTCAGCTCACCATACAAAGCGTGGCACTCCCACTATGGGCGGCGCCGTCATCATCGTCGCGACGCTCATTGCCTACTTTGGTTCTCATCTACTTACTTCTCACCATTTCACGGCCTCAGGAATTTTGGTGCTGGCCTTGATGACAGGGCTCGGATTCGTTGGGTTTTTAGACGATTGGCTGAAAGTCTCCCGGCAACGTTCTCTTGGTCTGCGTGCGCGCACCAAGATCGCTGGACAATCACTGGTCGCCGTGGGCTTTGCGGTGCTTGGTTTACGTTTTCCTGATGAAAATGGTTTGACTCCAGTCTCACTTAACTTCTCGGTTGTGCGAGATACTGCGATTGCGTTGCCAGTAATTGTGGTAATCGTCTGGGTTTTTCTCATGATCGCTGCTACTAGTAACGGTGTAAACCTGACTGACGGTCTGGATGGACTTGCAACCGGAACTAGTGTGATGACTTTTGCGGCTTATATTCTGATTGGTGTCTGGGAGTTTGGGCAGGGTTGCTCGGTCAATCCAGGTCCAAAGTGCTACGACGTACGAGACCCACTTGACATTGCGATCGTGTCTGCCGCTCTCATGGGAGCCTGTTTTGGTTTTCTTTGGTGGAACGCGAGCCCGGCAAAAATATTCATGGGCGATACTGGTTCTCTTGCACTCGGCGGCGCGCTCGCTGGTCTCGCGATTACCAGCCGCACGCAAGGCTTATTGGCTCTTCTGGGCGGACTCTTCGTGATCATCACGCTCTCAGTCATCCTCCAGGTGGGTTACTTCAAATTGACCAGAGGTAAACGAATATTTCGAATGGCCCCGCTCCAACATCACTTTGAGTTGATTGGTTGGGGCGAGGTGACGATTGTTATTCGTTTCTGGATTATCGCTGGACTCTGTGTAGCCAGTGGCCTGGGACTCTTCTATGGGGCGTGGGTCACCACATGAGCCGAGTGATTGTGGCCGGGGCAGGACGGACTGGATTGGCTTTGGCTCAGGCGGTTAAAGAACAAGGGCATGACGTCACTGTCGTAGTTGATGCTCCATTGCCGGCACATATTGCGGTGGAATTATCTCAAGATGGTATCTCCTCACTCTTGACGAGTGATGCACTGGGGCAGATGTCTAATTTCGAACGCATTTATGCCTCTCCTGGTTGGAAATTGGACCACCCACTCTTTCTTTCCGGCGTCGAAGTTGTTGGAGAAGTTGATTTTGCGTGGGAGATGGCGGAACTTCGTGCCGAACGTCTCGGCCAGCCAGCGCCGCTCTGGTTGGCGGTCACCGGCACGAACGGGAAGACGACTACTACTGAGATGTTGCAATCCATTTTGGCCGCCGATGGTATTAACTCGGTGGCTTGCGGCAATGTGGGATACCCGTTGATCTCGGCGGTGTTAGATGATGAGCAGTACGAAGTCTTGGCAATTGAGTTGTCATCGTTTCAGATTGCCCGAATGAAGTGTGCGCACCCTCGAGCCTCGGCGCTGCTGAATGTGGCAGAGGATCATATTGATTGGCACGGCTCTCTCGGTGAGTATGCGCAGACAAAGATTGCGCTGCTTGTGGCCTCGGATACGTCGATTTGCAATGGCGATGACGAACTCTTGAAATCCATGCTTGACCTCGCTGGATTTACCCCCGATGTAATATTTACCCTAGATTCTCCGAAGCGTGGGGAGCTGGGAGTAGTTGAGGAACTCTTAGTAGATCGCGCTTTTGTGGAAGATCCGGATAACGCAGCGGCCTCCCTCGCTGAATTAGCAGATATTCAACCCTTCGCGCCACACAACGTGCAAAACGCGTTAGCTGCTAGCGCGTTGGCTCTGAGTATTGGAGTCTCAGAAGTTTCGGTCGCGGAGGGTCTTCGCGCATTTACCCCGGGGTCTCACCGCATCGCTGAAATTTTGAATGAGGGTGGAGTGAAATGGATAAATGATTCCAAGGCGACCAACCCACACGCAGCAATCGCCTCCCTCAAAGCTTTTGATAACGTCATTTGGGTAGCAGGTGGTCTGCTCAAGGGTGCCTCTGTGGATCAATTAGTAATGGAGTGTGGCAAACGCATCAAAGCTGCTTTACTTATTGGACAGGATCGAGAAGAAATCGCTAAGGCTTTAGCGAAGCATGCACCCCATGTTGTGGTGGAAAGAATTGATGTACATGTCGACCCCACTCCTGCTGAACAAGGCAGGCAGTTGATGCTCAATGTCGTCGCTCGAGCGCACGAATTGGCCGGTATCGGGGATACGATTCTCCTGGCACCTGCGTGTGCATCGATGGATCAATTCATTTCGTACGCAGAGCGGGGAAATTTCTTCGCAGATGCAGTTCGAGAGGGTGGCCATGCCTAAGAGCGCTCTCGCTAGCGATCGACGATATTTTCCGCTTCTCTTGGGTTCCTCGATCGTCCTCTGCGTGATCGGAATAACAATGGTCTTATCCGCTTCGTCGGTGGCATCTATCAAATCTTCTGGCTCTAGTTTTTCTATCGTGCTTAAGCAGTTGTTCTTTTTGGGAATTGGCAGCGCATTTGCATTTTTGGCTTTTAAAATCCCGACACATATTTATCGTAAACTTGCGCCGCTGGCAGTCGTTGGATCCTGCGCCTTGCAACTACTTATTTTCACGCCACTAGGTGTCGATATAAATGGGAATCGCAACTGGCTGGA
>CAIMVH010000042.1 GCA_903844855.1 uncultured Actinomycetes bacterium
ACGCATCTTGTAGACGAGATAGACCATGTAAATCTCCTCATATGAAGGTTGCCGAGCCACCCGCGGAGCTAAAGACTGTTCCGCAGAGCGTAACCGTATTCCGCCTGGCGGTAAATATCCACGCTCAGACCTTGTCTGAAACCCCCCGCTCCCGGTACGGTGTGGAACGTGGTTTCACAGAGTGGAACGCCCAAGATGAGCGCTGAAAACCCATCAGTGAGCTCACCTCCAGGGGCGTTAGCCGGCGTGCGAGTTCTCGATTTGGCAACCCTCTTTGCCGGGCCGATGGCGGCCACCATCTTGGGAGACTTTGGCGCTGATGTCATCAAGGTGGAACACCCCACCAAAGGCGACCCCGTCCGAAATCATGGACCCAGCAAAAATGGCATCCCACTCTGGTGGGCGATGCTCTCTCGCAATAAGCGCACGATTGCTCTTTATCTGGGAGATCCGCGCGGCGCCGAGATTGCCAAAAAACTCATTGCAACCTGTGATGTGCTGATTGAAAACTTTAGGCCAGGCACATTAGAAGGATGGGGCCTCTCTCCCGAAGAGCTCCACCGCATCAACCCTGGTCTGGTCATTGCGCGGGTGACTGGCTTTGGCCAATTTGGGCCGTACTCTGCCCGCCCCGGGTTTGGCACTCTTGCCGAATCGATGAGTGGTTTTGCTGCCATGACCGGAGAGCCGGGCGGCCCACCCACACTTCCGCCTTTTGGTTTAGCCGACGGCATTGCAGCGCTAGCAACTTCGCAAGCGATCATGACCGCGCTTTATGCGCGGGAGAAAAACGGTGGGAAAGGACAAGTAGTTGACCTAGCGATCATCGAGCCAATTCTCTCAATCCTTGGGCCACAGCCACTCATCTTTGATCAACTGGGAACCGTACAGCAGAGAACCGGAAACCGCTCTGTTAATAACGCTCCAAGAAATACCTACATCACAAGCGAGGGTAAGTGGGTTGCCATTTCGACTTCGGCACAATCTATCGCTGAACGAGTAATGCGGCTCGTGGGGCATCCGGAAGTGATTGATGAGCCATGGTTTGCTAAGGGATCTACGCGCGCAGAACATGCAGAACTTCTCGATACCTATGTCGGCGATTGGATTAAGGAACGCGATCTGGCCACCGTCATGAGGTCTTTCGAAGAGGCCCAGGCAGCGGTAGCCCCTATTTATGACATTCGCGATATTTTTGAAGATGAACAATTCCAAGCACTCGATACAATTACAACAGTGAACGATCCCGACTTAGGACCGCTCCGAATGCAGAACGTCTTATATCGGTTGAGCGGAACTCCGGGTCGCATCCAATGGACTGGTCGCAAACGTGGAGCTGACACCCGAGCGGTGCTAGCAGAGTGCAACGCAATTTCGGCAGATCAATGGGATCTACTCATTAAAGAAAATGTAATTGCAGAGGCGGAGTAGAAGATGAGCGAATTGAATACCCTTCTTTCCGGCCTTTCGGGCGCTCGCATCATCGACCTATCGCAACCCATGAAGCGCGGCATGCCTCAATCCCCGAACCACCCACCCTTTCGCATGATTCTTGAACGGCGCCATGGAGATATGGTGCGCGCCGATGGAGGGTCTGCTTCAAATGAAATAATCGTGACCGGCGGCCATGTCGGAACGCACATAGATGGCCTTTCGCATGTTTCTCACGAAGGAAAACTCTTCGGGGGTGTAGATGCCTACGAGGCGCAAGGCGCGGATGGTTTCAAAGTTCATGGAATCGACACGATGACACCTTTTGTTGGAAGGGGCGTACTTCTCGATATCGCGCGCTTACACGGGGTTGCCACTCTGCCCGCCGGTTATGGCATCACTGCTGACGATTTAACACGCGCTGAGAAAGCTCAAGGTATCTCGGTGCAATCGGGCGACTCAGTGCTCATTGGTTCGGGTTGGTCTCGACGCTGGAATGAACGAGATGCATTCATCGGCCTCACCGACGGCGTTCCTGGAGTCGACACAAGTGGAGCAGAATGGATTGCTTCTCGAAAAGTAAAGATCGCGGCTGGCGAGACTATTGCATTCGAGCAGATCACGGCAGGTGCAGGACATAGCTTGCTTCCAGTCCACCGCATTCTCCTGGTCGAATATGGCATTCACATCATGGAGACACTCAAACTCGACGAACTTCTTGATGCAAATGTCTCCGAATTTATCTTCGTAGTTTCGCCGCTTCGCGTAGTGGGCGCTACTGGCGCTCCCGTGCGACCATTGGCGATACTTCCGTGACCGAATACGTTAAACAACTTGCACAATTTGCTTACGGCGCAAAGATTACGGCGGAAATTCGCAAAGACGTCACCGAACGCATCTTAGATACGATTGGTAACTCACTCGCCGGACGAGCGGAATCCCTCAAGAGTGGAGCTCACGAACCGGATTTAGCAGTCGAGCGCGCAGTACGTAGTTGGGGTGGTGTCGGAAAGAGTGTGGTCATTGGTGGAGATGGGGGGCCACTTCCAGCAGCAAGCGCAGCGCTCATCAACGGCACTCTTGCACATGTACTCGATTTTGACGATACACATCTCCCTTCCGTGCTACACCCTTCTGCATCAATCATTCCAGCAGCGTTAGCAGTCGCCCAAGAAGTTGAAGCCACTCCCGATCAACTCATTCACGCCATCGCTATCGGTATCGAAATATGTAACCGATTAGGAATGGCTTCCTACATCCCAGAAATCCGCAATTCACTCTTCTTCGAAAAGGGATTCCACGCAACTTCGATCTGCGGAACCATAGGTGCTGCTGCAGCAGCTGCCTACCTTTATGGTCTGAATGCAGATCGCATTGCAGATGCCATGGGTATCGCAGTAAGCATGGGAGCGGGAGTGATTGAGGCGAATCGCACTGGCGGAACAGTGAAACGAATTCACTGCGGTTGGGCCGCGCACGGCGGCATTACTGCTGCAGCATTCGCGCGCGAAGGAGTCACCGGCCCGCCCACCGTTCTTGAAGGTCGCTTCGGATTTTTTAATGCATACCTGGATGGAAAGTATGACGAACACGCACTAATCGATGACTTAGGAATTCGTTGGGAGTTATTACGCACCGTTTACAAGCCCTACCCCACCAACCACTTCACTCACCCAGGAATCGATTGCGCACTTGCCCTTCGTGACCAGATCGCGGATCTCAATGAGATTGCCCGAATTGAACTTGGCGTAGCAATGCCCGTTATGCGCACCATTGCCGAGCCCCGTGAAGATAAAACACACCCCAAGAGCGGCTATCACGCAAAGTTCTCCGGTCCCTATACCATCGCCGCCGCGCTCACCGGCGGCGGAGGGCTTGGACTCTACTTGGATGATTTTGGACCTGGCTGGGATGCCCCGCTCCGACTAGAACTTGCCAGCAGGGTTGAGGTGCACGCCGATGAACGAGCCACTGAAATATTCCCACGAGCATTTGCTGCCCATGTAAAGATCATCATGAAGGATGGCTCAGCAGTTGAGCACCGTGTCGATGCAAGTCGCGGAAGTGAGCTCGCACCACTCACCAGAGATGATGTGCTCACCAAGTTCACACTCAATGCTTCACGAGCGCTCCCCGAAAGCGCCGTGAGTGAACTTCTCGCCAATAGCGCCCTCAAGGATCGCGACGAACTCGAGCGTTTTCTTAAAGTGCTCTCATGACCCAGAAATCACCACTACTTGTCGCCAGCGTTGCTGCCGCAGGTCTTGGAATGGTGATGTACGACAACACTGCAATCACGGTTGCACTTCCCGCCATCAGAGACGCCTTCCAGGCCGACACGAGTTCTCTTCAATGGATGCTTAATGGCTTAAGTCTTATGACTGGATCGATGCTCCCCTTCTCAGGTGCGCTCGGTGATCGATTCGGCCCGAAGCGAACTTTTCGAGCGGGCATTTTGCTCTTTGCCGCAGCCGCCCTCGCAGGTTCCTTCTCCACTTCAATCGGCATGCTCATCGGTTTTCGCGTCCTCCAAGGTATTGGTGGCGCACTCTTGTTGCCGAATAGCACAGCGCTTCTCAACGCCAATATCACTCCCGAAAATCGCAATCACACAGTGGGCCTCTGGATAAGTATTAGCGCAACCGGTTTGATTATCGGTCCGCTCGGCGGCGGACTACTCATTTCGCACTTCGGTTGGCGCGCCGCGCTCTACGGACACATAGTCATCGCCCTCTTCGGGGCATGGCGTATTGGAAAACTCGATGATGGGCCGCGACGAGAGAATTCACTTGATTTTCCTGGCATTTTTACTGCAAGCTTTACCGCACTTGCCCTGTGCGCTGGACTTATTCAATTCGGAAGAAGCAATGCAAACTATCCACTAGC
>CAIMVH010000043.1 GCA_903844855.1 uncultured Actinomycetes bacterium
CCCCGATCTCACAATCGCCACAGAAGATCACAACACCCCCACCATCGATATTGATAAACCGATTGCCGACCTTGTCTCGCGAGCGCAGATCGACGCCCTTCGCAACAACTCTGTGGAGTTTGGTATTCGCCTCCACTCACTCGGGGATGCTGATCAAGGAATCGTCCACGTGGTCGGACCGCAACTCGGATTGACGCAACCAGGTATGACTGTTGTTTGCGGTGATTCACACACTTCCACACATGGCGCTTTCGGTGCCTTGGCATTTGGTATCGGAACTAGTGAAGTAGAGCATGTGCTAGCAACGCAAACATTGCCTCTCAAGAAATTTAAGACTATGGCCATTACGGTCAATGGAAAGTTAAAGCCCGGTGTTACTTCGAAAGACATCATTCTTGCGGTCATTGCAAAGATTGGTACTGGCGGAGGACAGGGCTATGTTCTTGAATATCGTGGCGAAGCTATACGTGCGCTTTCGATGGAAGGCCGCATGACGGTATGCAACATGAGTATCGAAGCGGGAGCGCGTGCAGGAATGATCGCCCCTGATGAAACTACTTTTGAATATCTCAAGGGTCGCCCACATGCACCAGAAGGTGCGGATTGGGATGCTGCGGTGGCTTACTGGAGCACCTTGAAGAGCGATGCAGATGTCAAGTTTGATGCTGAGGTCATTCTCAATGCCGATGAACTTTCGCCATTTGTCACTTGGGGAACTAATCCTGGACAGGGACTTCCGCTCTCCGGGAAGGTTCCTCATCCGGATGAGTACTCCGATCCAGAAGAGCGCAATGCCGCAGCGCGCGCCCTCGAGTACATGGGCCTCACTGCAGGTATGCCGCTTCGCGATATCAAAATCGATACGGTTTTCTTAGGCTCGTGCACCAACGGTCGCATCGAAGATTTGCGAGTGTCAGCAGAAATCCTGAAGGGTAAGAAGATCTCATCTACCTTGCGAATGCTGGTCGTTCCTGGGTCAGCCAAGGTGCGCTTACAAGCTGAAGCTGAAGGTCTCGACAAGGTATTCCTTGATGCCGGTGCCGAATGGCGTCAAGCGGGTTGCTCGATGTGTCTTGGCATGAACCCTGATCAATTGGCAGTGGGGGAGCGGAGCGCTTCGACGAGCAATCGCAACTTTGAGGGAAGGCAAGGAAAAGGTGGGCGAACCCACCTGGTGAGTCCCCTTGTTGCCGCGGCTACCGCACTTCGAGGCACTCTCTCATCTCCGGCCGATCTTGATTCAGCGAAAGTGGGCGCATAACCATGGAGAAGTTCATCAGCCACACCGGAACCGGTCTCCCACTTCGTCGTAGCAATGTTGATACCGATCAAATCATTCCGGCCGTCTGGCTCAAGAAGATCACTCGTGATGGATTCGAAGAGGGTCTTTTCGCTGCTTGGCGTCAGGATCCAGAGTTTGTATTGAACAAGCCAGAGTTTGCCAACGGGACAGTGCTGGTGACCGGCGCTGACTTTGGCACCGGCTCATCTCGTGAGCACGCTGTCTGGGCATTGCAGAATTACGGCTTTCGAGCAGTCATCTCTAGCCGCTTCGCCGATATTTTCCGCGGCAACTCCCTGAAGGGGGGCCTCCTCACGGTGGTCTTGCCCCAGAGCGATGTGGAAGCAATCTGGAAAGCCATTGAAAGCGATCCCAGCACTGAAATAACGGTC
>CAIMVH010000044.1 GCA_903844855.1 uncultured Actinomycetes bacterium
CGACCCACGCGTCCGCATCCACTTTTTTCTGGGTTAGTGGAAGCAGCACTTAAACATCAGACCATTGGGTAGGTCGTTCTCTCCCACTATGAATGCGGGGTAGGATTCTATTTATCAGGTGCGTATTTCCATCTAAATTTGAGGTGTTCTGTGATCGTTGGCGTCCCACGTGAAATCAAAAACCATGAATATCGAGTCGCTATCACTCCTTCGGGAGTCCATGAACTCTCGCGACTTGGCCACAAGATTGTTATCGAAAAGGACGCCGGGAACGGTTCATCCATCACTGACGCGGAATTCGTGCAGGCTGGTGCTGAGATGCTTGATACTGCAGATGCAATTTGGGCCCAGGCTGACCTTATTCTCAAGGTGAAAGAGCCGATCGCTGAGGAGTATCACCGCATGCGGGCGGGGCAGACGCTCTTTACGTATTTACACCTGGCGGCTTCACGTCCCTGTACTGACGCACTCATCAAATCGGGTATTACTGCGATCGCTTACGAGACAGTAGAAATTAATGGAGGACTTCCACTGCTCGCGCCCATGAGTGAAGTAGCTGGGCGGATGGCGCCTCAAGTAGGTGCCGCAGCGCTTCAACGTGCTGCTGGCGGCCGTGGCGTTTTGATGGGTGGAGTTTCGGGTGTCAGTGCTGCGAAGGTCGTGGTTTTGGGTGCGGGTGTTTCCGGTCTCAACGCCGCAGCCATCGCCTTGGGAATGCAAGCAGAAGTGATTCTGATGGATAACAACATCGGAAGGCTGCGCGAAGTTGATCGCATATACCAAGGCCACATGGAGACAGTTGCGTCTAATGCCTATGAGATAGAGCGGCAGGTACTCGACGCAGATTTGGTAATCGGTGCGGTGCTCGTTCCCGGAGCGAAAGCCCCCCGTCTGGTCACTAACGAATTAGTCTCACGGATGAAGGCCGGAAGTGTTCTTGTCGACATATCTATTGACCAAGGTGGTTGCTTCGAAGATTCAAAACCTACGACGCACGCTGACCCAACCTATAAGGTACACAACTCGATTTTCTATTGTGTAGCGAATATGCCCGGCGCAGTTCCACATACGAGCACATACGCTCTGACCAACGTGACTCTGCCGTACGTAGTCGCACTGGCTGAAGATGGCTGGAAGAAGGCCTGTCAAAACGATGCTGCGTTAGCGAAGGGTCTCAATGTTCATGCAGGATCCGTCATCTCGGTTCCTGTTGGTGCCGCACATGGCATGGCTGTGACGCCGGTGGATCAGCTTCTTAAGTAGGTCGCACTTCGCTTACCGCGTTCCGCCGAATTTTCGGAGGGCGCGGTAAGTTTCTTTCTGTGCCAGATCCTTCTATTCACGACTTCCTGAATCATCTGGCAGTAGAACGCTCCCTTTCTGTGAACACGGTGGCCGCTTATCGTCGAGATCTAGCGAAGTTTGAGGCGTATTTGGACGCACACTCGCTCGTAATCGAAAGTGTCCAAGAGAGCGATATCGCTGGGTTCCTCGCTTCCCTTGGACATCTTGCTCCTGCCTCTGCCGGTCGAACTCTGGTAGCCGTGCGCCGTCTCTTTCACTTTAGGAATCCCACCGAAAGCCCGGCAGCTTCGATACGTCCACCCAAACTCGGCCTCCGACTTCCCAAGGCACTCACGATCGCTGAGATGGACCTTTTGCTCTCCTCGGCAGTAGGGGAAGACCCATCGTCACTAAGAACCCTGGCCTTAATTGAACTCCTCTACGGCACTGGAGCACGTATCAGCGAAGCGATCGGTCTTGACCTTGCCGATATAGACAGGAGCGAGGGCATCATCAAGTACCGCGGTAAAGGAGGCAAAGAGCGCCTCGTTCCTATCGGAGCACCAGCTTTATCCGCCATAGAGGCCTATCAGGTGCGTGTTCGGGCGCCGCTTGCGGGGAAGAGTAGGGCGCTCTTTTTGAACGGGCGTGGAGGTCGACTCTCCAGGCAAGGCGCCTGGCTGCTGATTGGGGCAGCCGCTGAAGGCGCCGGATTAGGGGAGCGGGTCACCCCACATGCTCTTCGACACTCATTTGCGACCCACCTTCTTGAAGGTGGGGCGGACATCAGATCGGTACAGGAATTGCTTGGGCACGCTTCTGTGGCCACCACCCAGATCTACACACTTGTCACCATTGATCGACTCCGTGATGCCTATTTAGAAGCTCACCCCCGAGCGCGTTCGAAAAGATAACTCGCCGCTTAATCTTGCTAAACCCAGAACCTCGCTCTAGGGTGGCGATAAATCGGAAAAGCATCAGAGCAATTGAAGGGTTTATCCTCAAATGGCTAAGTCGACAAATCATTATAAGAATGTACCTACCACTTCTGCCATCTTTGGTAAGAAGGCCAGGGCGGTGACGGAGCCGGCTGCCTTGGAATCTCATGGTCCGGCGCGGATTATCGCGATCGTGAACCAGAAGGGCGGCGTGGGTAAGACCACCTCGACCATCAATCTGGGTGCGAGCTTGGCTGAAGTCGGTCGCCGGGTGCTCGTCGTTGACCTGGACCCTCAAGGAGCCCTTTCGGTTGGCTTGGGCGTTCCGCTCCATGAACTTGAGACCACCATCTTCGACCTCATGCTCAACCCTGAGGCGCCATACAGTGAAGCATTGATCAAAACCTCCGTCCCTGGGTTAGATCTCATACCGAGCAACCAGGATCTGAGTGGAGCAGACCTTAAGCTTGCGGACGTCATTGGTCGTGAGCAGATCCTTAAAGAGGTTCTGGCTCAAGCAGTAGCGGATTATGACTTCATTCTCATCGACTGCCAACCGACCCTCGGGCTCCTTACCGTCAACGCCTTGACAGCCGCTAACTCCGTCATCGTGCCCTTGCAATGCGAGCACTTTGCGCTCCGGGGTGTCGCACATCTACATCAGATTATAGAAAAAGCGCAACAAAGACTTAACCCTCAACTTGAGATTGAGGGAATTTTAGCCACTATGTACGATTCCAGGACGCTACACAGCAAAGAAGTCCTGAGCCGTATCTGTGAAGCCTTCCCAAATGGAGTGTTTGAAACCGTTATCGCCCGAACTGTCCGTTTCCCAGACACCACAGTCGCAGGGGAGCCGATCACCACCTTCGCACCTAGTTCCGACGGGGCTTACGCATACAGGCGTCTAGCCCGTGAATTGATCGAAAAAGGAGCACTTTCATGAGTCGCCGCGCCACCCTCCCAGGGGCTGAAGAGCTCTTCCGTACGACAACTTCTCCAGTCACCGCCACCACTCCCACGCTCACTGCACTGCCCTCCCCAGGTGAAAACACCCAGATGTCGAGCGAAGAGAGCTCGAGCAAGGGAGTTCGCAGTACTAGCCGGCGACGCATTACCACCGCCGAACGTGGCCCCTCGGGACGTGAACGCCACGAGGAGAAGATCACGGTTTACCTCTCTCCTGATGAACTCTTCGACCTTGAGCAGGCCCGACTCCTGCTCCGCGGGGAGCACGGCTTGGCGGTAGATCGAGGTCGCATTGTGCGCGAGGCGCTCTCTCTCATCGTCGCCGACTTGGAATCCAAGGGAGAGTCTTCGATCCTTGTACGACGTTTGCGCGGCCGCTAGGAGGGGCTTCTGCTGTGATGCACCGCCCCGAGAGGCACCGAGTGCGATCAGCAAGCGGTACCTTTGAGCGGTGATTGAGACGAGTGAGACCGGCAAGGTCCCTGGCTTTGCCGTGCAATTGGATAATTTCGAAGGTCCATTTGACCTCCTCCTGCAACTCATCGCAAAGCATCGGCTTGATGTCACCGAAGTAGCGCTCAGCCAAGTCACTGATGAATTCATTTCACACATTCGCGCCATGGGTGACGGGTGGGATTTGGGGCATGCCACGGAATTCCTTGTGGTTGCAGCAACTCTGCTAGACCTTAAAGCTGCTCGCCTCCTGCCTTCGGGTGAAGTCGAAGACGAAGGCGATTTAGCATTACTTGAAGCACGCGACATTCTCTTTGCACGCTTGCTGCAATATCGTGCGTACAAAGAAGTGGCCGCAATATTTTCGCAACGGTATGCAGACGAGGCACATAGATTTCCAAGAATGGTTTCACTGGAGTCTGCATATGCATCACTTCTCCCAGAAGTACTCATAGGCATTGGACCAGATAGATTTGCATCCCTTGCACATCGAATTCTTTCACCCAAAATAGAACACTTTGTATCAACATCGCATCTACACGATCCTGCGGTCAACGTTCGAGAGCAAGCCACCGTAATACTCGAAAAAATAAGGAGTTTACGCTCTGTGTCTTTCCGTTCGCTCATCAGCGATGCTCCTAACATGAACACTATTGTGGCCCGTTTCCTAGCTCTTTTGGAACTCTATCGAGAGGGTGTCTTGCATTTTGATCAAGTTACCCCGTTAGGGGAGTTGCACATTAAATGGGTCGGTGCTGAAGATGCCGAGATAAATCTTACGGATGAGTTCGATATCGAAGTAGAAGAGGACAAAGATGAGTGATCTAAACGTTGAAAGCGCTCTAGAAGCGATTCTTATGGTGGTCGATGAGCCGGTATCTTCGGTTTTGTTGGCGCAAGTTCTTGAGACCCCGACGGAGCAAATTGTTGCGGCTTTAGAGAAACTCTCCGCTGATTACAACAACCAATCTCGAGGTTTTGAATTACGAGAAGTGGCAGGCGGATGGCGCTTCTACACGCGCGCGGAGTGGGCTCCATTCGTTGAGAAATTTGTTCTTGACGGACAGCAAGCTCGACTCACACAAGCCGCACTCGAGACACTTTCTGTGGTGGCGTATCGCCAACCGGTGAGCCGGGCGCGCATCTCAGCGGTGCGTGGCGTCAACGTCGATGCAGTGATGAAGACGTTGGTAAGCCGTGGGCTGGTTGAGGAAGCAGGCACCGAATATGAGAGTGGCGCCATCCTCTACCGAACTACGTCATACTTCTTAGAGCGGCTGGGGCTCAGATCGATCGAAGAACTCCCGGCTTTGGCACCGTTTCTACCCGATGTTGATGTCATTGATGATCTCTTTGACTCATTCTCAAGTTGAGATAGAGGGACAATGGAGATCCGCTTACAGAAAGTCCTCGCCTCCGCGGGGGTGGCTTCCCGTCGTGCCAGCGAAGAGCTCATCGCAGCAGGTCGGGTGCGTGTCAACGGACGCACGGTGAAGGAATTGGGCACCCGAGTCGACCCTGATACGGCGGTCATTGAAGTAGACGGCGAGGCTATCTCCACATTTGTCCCGAAAGTCCACCTAGCCATGCATAAACCAGAGGGCGTGCTCTCGGCAATGTCCGATAGCGAAGGCCGCCCACACCTGGGGGATTACCTCGCTACACGCTCAGACCGCCTCTTCCACGTGGGAAGGCTTGATGTGGAGACCGAGGGCCTGATCTTGCTCACTAACGATGGCGAGCTCGCCAATCGCCTTGCCCACCCCCGCTACGGGATCCGTAAAAAGTACCTCGTCTGGGTCGAGGGCGCCCTCCCGAAGGATGCCAAGGCTCGTCTATCTGTGGGCATCGAGCTTGAAGACGGGCTAGCCCGGGTAGACGCTTTTGAGGTGGTGGAGAAGGACCGGACGCGTTCACTCGTGGAGTTAGAGATTCACGAAGGTCGTAATCGGATTGTCCGTCGGATTTTTGATGCCCTCGGCTCCCCGGTCGAACGCCTCGTGAGGACCCAGGTGGGACCCGTCCAGCTCGGTGAATTACGCTCCGGACGGACCCGAGTTTTGACCACTGTTGAGGTTCGTAAACTGATGGAGCTTGTGGATCTTTAAAGGTAGATCTTCATATTTCTAACTCAATTAATATCTATATGGGTTTACGGTTATATTTATATATCGATAATTGCGTTTTGGGGCCCTTCATTCATTAGGGATATGTCGATTTTTTGAGCGCGAAAAACGGCGTAAAACGACGTTATGTCGACAATAGGCCCCTTCTCCGTTGATCAATAATATATATTTATTAACTTATTAATATAACTTTTGAAGGTCTTATAAATACCGGATATTTGATTGTCGATCAGTTACCCTTGGGGCATGTACGCAATAAGAGGCGCAACTCAGCTGACGGAGGACTCCAAGGAGGCCATTCGCGTTGGCGTGGTGGAATTGCTCAGCGAGGTGATGAGGGCTAATCAAATCGAACCAGCCGACATCGTCTCCGTACTCTTTACTGCCACCCCCGATCTCACTTCTGATTTTCCGGCTGCCGCCGCCCGCACTATCGGCTTCGGATCTACCCCGTTGATTTGTGCCTCTGAGATTGCAGTTCCAGGAGCGTTGCCGAGGGCCGTTCGAGTCATGCTGCACGTCCATGGCCGATCTTCCGACGTACACCACATTTACCTGCATGGAGCAGCTGCGCTCAGACAAGATCTCGCTCAATGAAAGTTGTTATCGCGGGGGCAGGCTTTATGGGAACCTCACTTGGGATGGCGATCACACGAGCCGGGGGAGCAGTTCGCTTCACAGACCTCAATAAGGAACACGCAGAATTAGCTAGCGCGCGAGTTGGCAACAGCTTTGAAGGTCAAGGAGACCTCTTTGTAGCAGCGGTGCCTACGACAAATGTCGGAGCGGTCATTTCAGCAGGCTTTAAGAACAATCTCGCGTTGAATTTTACTGATTTAGGCTCAACAAAGACCAACGTTCAACTAGAGGTTTCTACTTTTGGCGCTGGTGAGCACTTTTGTGGCGGGCATCCCATGGCCGGTAGCGAGCGGAGCGGTCCTACAGGGGCTCGGTCAGACCTCTTTGAGGGGCGTCCGTGGGTCATCACACCTTCAAGCATGACAAGTAGTCAGAGCCTCACTGCCGTACGAGATTTAGTCGATCTGGTGGGCGCGCTCCCCGTGGAACTCACCCCCGAAGGGCATGACCGCGCGGTCGCGGAAGTAAGCCATGGACCACAAGTGCTCGCTTCACTCCTAGCCAGCTCTTTGAATCAGGTGGATCACTCTCATCTTGCTATTGCTGGCCAGGGCCTTCGAGACACCACCCGCATTGCTGGATCAAGCCCGGAAGTGTGGGCTTCGATACTGAGCACGAATGGTGCTGTAGTTGCCAATTTTCTGCAGCCCATCGCAGAAGAGCTGGCACTCATCATTGCCTCGTTGAAAGCCGGTGATGCAGATGCACTCAAAGCCTTTATTGCGCGGGGCAATGCAGGGCGGGATCTGATTCCTGGGAAGCACGGTTTATCAATTCGAGAATATGACCAGATCTCGGTAGTGCTTCCGGACAGACCTGGACAGTTGGCGCTGCTCTTCGACATATTTAGTGAGCTTCAGGTCAATGTGGAAGACATTTCTATGGAACATTCACTAGGACTCCCGGCAGGGTTAATTCAGCTATCGCTCCAGGTGGGGCATGGTGAAAAGACGGTGCAGGAACTTATCGTGCGGGGCTGGAGGGCATTTAGCCTCGCAGGATGATTCGTCGTTAGATGGTCATATTTATTTATCGACAAATACCCCTTCAATATCCCGATAGAGTGGGGCAATGCTTCGAATCCTTGCTATAGATGGTCCCAGCGGATCGGGCAAATCATCTCTCGCACGTGCCCTCGCTACGCACTTTGACATGCGTTACTTGGACACCGGGGCGCTCTACCGGACCGTAACCCTCGCCGCCATCAAACTCGACTTACTTGCCGGTAGTGATGAAGCCATTGTCGACGCTTTGCCGGGAATCACAGTGACTTTCGAGGCAAATCCAGACCAGCCCCGGGCTTTACTCAATGGGCAAGATGTCTCTGAGGCGATTCGCACTCCTGAGGTCACCGCGTCAGTAAGTCGAATTGCTGCCATTCCAGGGGTGCGCCAATACTTGCTCCGAGTGCAGCGAGAATTCCTCCTAGCGGGCTCCCTGACCATTGAAGGGCGAGATATCGGCACCGTGGTGGCCCCCAATGCAGATTTGAAAATATTCCTCACTGCCGACCTCGATGCTCGCGCCGCACGCCGGGGCGCGCAGGGCGAAGCGGGGGAGGGCGACGTCGCCTCTGAGTTGTCAGCCCGCGATCATGTAGATACGACACGTGCTGCGTCACCCCTTGCAAAGAGTGAAGACGCGATAGAAATCGACGCCACGTTTCTATCGCTAGCAGAAGTCATTGATATCGCTAGTGACCTCATGGTGGGAGCTGGTTTCACAGACGACGAGGATGATGAGTTCGTATTACCTGAAGAGATCGTCACTGAAGAGGAACAAATCTTTCTTCCTGTTGTGGCCATATTGGGTCGACCAAACGTGGGCAAGTCGACCTTGGTAAACCGGATCCTTGGACGTAGAGAAGCCGTCGTCGAAGATCAACCGGGAGTGACCCGGGATCGCGTCATGCATGACGCCGATTGGAATGGTCGGCGCTTCAGAATCATCGACACTGGTGGTTGGGAACCAAAGGGCGTAGGCATCGCCATCAAGGTAACTCGACAATCAGAGGCTGCTCTCGCTCATTGCGACGTCGCCATATTTGTCGTTGATTCACACGTTGGTGCCCTTGATGAAGACGAAGCCATCGTGCGACTACTTCGCAAAAGCGGTAAGCCTGTCATTCTTGCAGCCAATAAAGTTGATGGTATGCGCGATGAAGCAGATGCGCATGCATTATGGAATTTGGGTCTAGGGGAACCGTATTTTGTCTCCGCTTTGCATGGTCGCGGTTCTGGTGACCTCCTTGATGAAGTCGTCAAGGTACTTCCAAAGGACGGCACCTCACCAGAAGTAACCAACGTGCGTCGCGTCGCTCTTGTCGGACGACAAAATGTTGGCAAGTCGAGCATGCTTAATCGACTTGCGGGAGCTGAACGCGTTGTCGTGGATGAGATTGCTGGAACCACAAGAGATCCAGTGGACGAAATAATTGAGTTGGCGGGAAAGTCTTGGCGCTTTATTGATACAGCCGGAATCAGACGGCGCCCTAATCAAGCAGACGGCGCCGACTTCTATGCCGCCCTTCGAACTCAAGTGGCGATTGAACGCGCCGAACTAGCCATCGCGATGATCGACGCTTCTGAGCCCCTCACCGAGCAAGACTTGCGAATATTTTCCCTCATCGAAGAGAGTGGCCGCGCTCTTGTCTTGGCATTTAATAAATGGGACTTAGTCGATGACGATCGTCGTCGAGAGTTGGAGCGACAAATCGATCGAGAACTAGTTCAGTTCGGCTGGGCTGAACGAGTCAACATTTCTGCCAAGACAGGCTGGCATAAGGATCGCCTCGCCCCGGCAATTCAACGCGCATTAGCGAGTTGGGATGCTCGTATTCCCACCGGTCGACTCAATTCATTCCTCGGTCAATTGATTTCCGCTACACCACCTCCAGTGCGCGGCGGGAAGCAGCCACGCGTTCTCTTTGCCACCCAAGTTGCCGCTCGTCCTCCTAGATTTGTGATTTTTTCATCTGGCTTCCTCGAGGCGGGCTATCGCAGATTTATTGAGCGACGTCTTCGTGAAGAGTTTGAATTCACCGGCTCACCGATTGAAATCTCGGTCAAAGTTCGAGAACGTACCCGCTAGGCTTTCTGCTCACGGGACGTGGCGCAGCTTGGTAGCGCACCAGACTGGGGGTCTGGGGGTCGCAGGTTCAAATCCTGTCGTCCCGACGTGATGACGATCCCGAATGCCCTCTCGGCGCTGCGGCTATTTGGCGTACCGCTCTTCCTTATTCTCATTCTCGACGGCTCACATGATGGTTGGGCAATATTTCTACTTTTCGTTGCAGGGCTGACAGATTTTCTGGATGGCTATATTGCACGCCGGTTTAACCAACAGTCGCGACTAGGTGAGTTGCTTGATCCACTCGCCGATCGACTCTACATTTTGGCTACGCTCATCGGGCTCACCTATCGGGAGATCATCCCCGTCTTTCTCATCGTCACGTTGGTTGCGCGAGACCTTATTCTGGCAATGCAAATTGCGTGGTTGCGAAGAAAGGGATTTCCGCCAATTCCCGTTATTTTTCTCGGCAAAGCCGCCACTATGAATTTGCTGTACGCATTTCCTCTGTTGCTCTGGGCTTCTGGAGTAGAAATCACTTGGCTCACTGGTGGAGCCTGGGCCTTTGCTATTTGGGGGAGCACCCTCTACGTGATCACTGGCCTCTTGTATTTAATTCATGGATTCAAGGTAGGCGTTTCTCGTGCCACTTGACGATGTTCATTCAATCCTCGAAGAAATCACGTCAAATGCGATGGAACCCGATTATCGAAACCATCGCCCTCGTCGTGTAGCCATCTCCACCCGCCACCGCGTTATCGCCGCAACTGGACTAGTCGTCGTTGCCTTCTTAGTGACTAGCACTATTCAGATGGGAGTAAAAAACCGAGCCAGACAAACGGAGGTGGTTCAAGCCACCAAGATTGGTCTCATCGATCAGATTCAGCGAGCCGACGATCGACGGGGCTCACTTTTTATAGAGGTCAGTGCTATGAGCGTGGCAATAGATTTGCTTCAACGTCGCAATCTGCAATTGTCGACGCAAGGTGTAGAGCTCGCGAAGAAGATTGATAATGCGCTCACCTACTCTGGAGATCGGGCTGTGGTGGGAGAAGGCGTCGTCATACGTCTCGATGCAAAATCGGAGAAGAATCCAGTGCTTGATGTGGACCTTCAAGCAATCACTAACGGCCTCTGGGGAGCTGGAGCGGAGGCCATATCGATCTCTAGCATTCGACTTAATGCCCTCTCGGCAATTCGACATGCGGGAGACGCGGTGTTAGTTGATTATCGCCCTGTTACCTCGCCGTATGAAATAGCTGTCGTAGGAGACTCTCTCCGGATCCGAGCAGAGCTCAAAAATGGCGAGCTTGGACGATTGCTTGTCGCGCTGAAGAGGGATTACGGGATTAGTGCATCAATTACTCCCAAACGATCTGTATCTATCGCAGGGCACTCGAGCACATCGCTGCGCTATGCCAGTAGAGTTTCGGCATGATCCCGGTAATCGGTCTCGTCGTCGGTGTGGTCGTAGGGCTATTCACCCACCCCTCCGTACCGCTCTGGCTTCAGCCTTACTTGCCCATCGCCATTGTGGCCGCACTTGACGCTGTTTTCGGGGGAGTGCGGGCTTTGTTAGAGCGTTCTTTTGACGACAAAGTATTCGTGATTTCATTCGGCACGAATGTCGTGATTGCGGGACTCATCGTTTATCTAGGTGATCAACTCGGAGTTGGATCGCAACTCTCCACTGGTGTGGTTGTCGTACTCGGAATACGTATTTTCACAAACGCAGCAGCCATTAGACGCTTTATTTTCCGTGCATGATGATGAAGCGGCCATCCTCTACTCAACTAGTTATTGGACTGATCTTGGCTGGTTTAGGTTTCGCGTTAGCTACTCAGATCGCTGCCAACTCCAATGCAGGTCTGCAGACTCTTCCACAATCAGACCTCGTCAGAATCCTGGATGACCTCACATCCAAAAACTCGCGCTTAGAAGCAGAACGCTCATCGCTCATCGCTCTCAATTCCGAGATTGTCCGTGGCGGGGCTTCCTCTCAGGCCGCCCTTTCGGCAGCGCAATCCCGAGCAGACGCACTTGAAATCCTCACCGGCCAGGTAGCTGCGCATGGACCGGGCATTGTTTTGAATGTATATGCTCCTCAAGAAGCGATTCCTGCTGAACAATTGGTCGCCGTCATCAATGAATTGCGTGACGCTGGCGCCGAAGTCGTGGAAATTGTCGGTATAGGAGAAGACGCTAGCCTTACCGGCGTTCGTGTTGTGGCCAGTACCTATGTCGTTCGCGAACGAACTCCAGCCGTTTTTCGAATTGATGGAGTCGTCCTCAAACCACCATTTACCTTTAGAGCCATCGGTGACGGACCAACTATTTCTGCCGCGCTAAATATCGCAGGAGGCGTGACGGATCAATTTCGTCGATCTGGGTCTCGCGTTGCGCTCACCATTGAGGAAGATCTCACGATAAAAACTCTCGCCAGACTCACCTCTCCTCGATACGCTGAAACCAAGTAGAGAAAAGGATTGTTATGAGCAGTGTTCCCGAAGCCTTTGCATTCACATCTGACCACGAATGGGTTGAATCAAAGGGAGAGATTTACCGCATTGGTATTACCGATTTCGCGCAAGCGGCACTTGGTGACATTGTTTATGTGCAGTTGCCGCAGGTGGGAGATGCCCTAGAGGCCGGCAAGGTCTGTGGTGAGATTGAGTCGACTAAGAGTGTGAGCGATCTCTTTTCACCTGTGACCGGGGTGGTGAGTGCAGTAAATGAGCTCTTATCCAACTCTCCGGAGTCACTGAATAGTGATCCGTACGGATCGGGCTGGATCTTTGAAGTGAGTGGCGGAGTTGTAGGCACCACGCTGACGGCCACGGAGTATCGGGCAGCAATTGGCGAATAGCCGAGGCGGTTGACCACCTCCGCAAGCGCTACTAGGGTCATCCTCAACTTGAGGTCAAACCTGTCGTAGGGAGAGTGGGGAGAGCAATGCGCTGCACTACCTGTGGAGCCGAAGAGACCGCTTCGTGCACCTGCGCTAATGAGCTCACCACCACCCTGAATTTAAATCGTGCACACACCCCCACCCCCATGGGAGGCACACTTTATTCTCACGATGAAAATCTCTCTGACGAAGAGCGCACGGTCGTAAGAAGCCTCTCAGCGCAGAGCGCGGTTCTCATCATCCAGAGAGGTCCCTCATCAGGTTCGCGCTTTCTTCTCGATGCAGAATCAGAGAGTGTGGGGCGTCATCCTGATAATTCCATCTTCTTGGACGACATCAGCGTGAGTCGGAAGCATGCGATCTTGAGTCGCCAGGAGAGTGGATTTTCCATTTCAGATATTGGTTCACTTAATGGAACCTATGTTAATGGTGACCGTGTCGAGAAGGTCGCTTTGCATTCGGGGGATGAAGTTCGTATTGGTAAGTACCGCTTGATCTACTTCACGGGGGATATGTCATGAGTGTTCCAGCCCGCGCCTATCTAAGCATCGGCGAAGTTCTCTCCAAATTGCGTGGGGATTTTCCTGATGTCACCATCTCCAAAATTCGTTTTCTAGAAACCGAGGGTCTGATAGATCCAGCGCGTACCCCCTCGGGCTACAGAAAATTCACCAATGTTGACGTCGAACGTCTTCGTTATGTTCTCGGCGCGCAACGCGACCAATACCTGCCTTTGAAAGTGATAAAGGACCATCTTGAAGCTCTCGATCGCGGGTTGCAACCACCTGATCTTTCTGGTGGTCCACGGGTGCCGCGTTTAGCTGCTGTTGATTCAGTGATCGCTCCCGAAGCGTTTGCTGAAAGTAGTGATCTGCGATTAAGTCGTGAAGAACTCCTGGAATCTAGCGGTATTACGGACGCTCAACTTAAAGAGCTTGAAACTTATGGCTTGGTGGCAATACGGGGGCGCCATTACGACAACGATGCATTAACCATTTCTCGCGTGGTTGCAGCCATGGCCCCTTTCGGCATCGAGCCACGTCACCTCCGTTCGTTCAAAAGCGCAGCAGATCGCGAAGTGGGGTTAGTGGAGCAGGTCATCACTCCACTGATGCGCCAGAAGGGGACGGAGTCGAAAGATCGAGCCCTAGAAGTGCAGCGGGAGCTGGCTTCGCTCTCCATCAGATTGCACGCCGCCCTGGTCAAGATGGGCCTTAACCGCATTCGATAGCGTGCCACTGAGAGCGACAACGGGCGCTTGGGGTCATAAGGTGAGGGTATGAGCGGAATTGCACGGGTAGAGGTCGTCGGGGTACGTGTCGAGATGCCGTCAAATCAACCGATTGTGCTCTTGCGTGAGATAGAAGGTGAGCGCTACTTGCCGATCTGGATAGGTGCCGTAGAAGCCACTGCAATAGCCTTCGCGCAACAAGGAATCCAGCCGCCCAGGCCGATGACCCATGACTTGCTCAACACCGTCATGGAGCGCACCGGTCACGCTCTCCAGAGTGTCCTTCTTACTGAAATTAAGGACGGCATCTTTTATGCCGAAATTACCTTAGAAGGGGAGTTGCAGATTTCCGCGAGGCCTTCTGACGCGATCGCGCTGGCCTTGAGAAATTCGCGTCCTATCTTTGCCAACATAGAGCTGCTCGCTCAAGCCGGAATAGACATCCCCAAGGACCCTGAGGGGGAGGGGGCGCAGGAAGAGGCAGTGGAGCGCTTCCGTGAGTTCCTCGATCAAATCACGCCAGAGGATTTCATTAGCTAACCACAAACCCTCAACCTAAGGTTGAGGTTCATTGCGTGTCGGTGATTGCCCTCGTGGCCGCCTCGTTCTACTCTACTTACACCGTTGTAGTCCTGAATTCCCCCAGGAGTGAAAATGTTCCCTAGTCAACCGAACGACCAGTCCCAGCTTTCTAACGCGCCTCTCGAGGCGGGTTATCGAGGGAACACCGCGTGTGCGGCAGCTGGGATTACTTATCGCCAGCTCGATTACTGGGCGAGGACCGGGTTGATTGAGCCCAGTGTGCGTCCGGCAACTGGGTCGGGAAGCGCTCGTCTCTACGGCTTTCGAGACATATTGGTCCTCAAGATCATTAAGCGTCTCTTGGATACAGGTGTCTCCCTGCAAAATATTCGCACGGCTGTCGAACACCTTCGTCTTCGCGGAGTAGACGATCTGGCAAAAATTACCTTGATGAGCGATGGTGCCACCATTTACGAATGCACTTCCAATGATGAAGTGATTGATATTTTGGCCGGTGGTCAAGGGGTCTTTGGTATCGCCCTGGGACGCGTCTGGGCTGAAGTTGAAGGTTCTCTCGCGGCGCTCCCCTCGGAAAACC
The DNA here is from genome assembly GCA_903844855.1 of uncultured Actinomycetes bacterium. Taxonomy (GTDB): domain Bacteria; phylum Actinomycetota; class Actinomycetes; order Nanopelagicales; family Nanopelagicaceae. The sequence goes on from CAIMVH010000044.1 coordinate 14,738, forward strand.
CAGCCGCCGAGAGCGAAATGACTACCAGCGATGAATTCTCTCTTCGCCGACGAGCAAAAGGCGCCTAACCGCCTAGCCACCTAACTTCCCTGCCAATTGAGGCGGGTCTCTCGTCTGCCCAAGCGCCAAGGTCCTAGGATAAGAGTGCTGCAAAAACTACGCGGGAGAGTGGTGCGCGAGCCACGCGCATGACGCCGAAGGAGCAACCTCCCCGGAACCTCTCAGGCCAACGGACCGTGTAGATCAGGCAACTCTGGAGAAGCAACAGTGGATTGTCATTGTTGCGCCGAAGATGTAACCCGCCATCGGCGGGGATGCTTTCAGGTGCGCTCGGTCTGGTAACTCCACACCTAGGGCGAGACAGAGGGGGAGTGATTCGACTGTCTAGTCGACCCCTGAGCTGAGGAGCGTCATGAGTAACCCAGGTTCATACACACATAACTTTGCTAGTCGCCACATCGGCCCAGACGAACAGAGTCGATCGATCATGCTCTCAACGTTGGGATATCAGAATCTTGAAGAGCTCATCTCCGACGTCGTCCCACAATCAATACGATTGAAAAGTGAGATGGCTTTAGGGGAGGCGCTCTCTGAAGTTGATGCATTGGCGGAGATCCGAGGACTCGTATCTAAAAATAACCCTGTGCGTTCTTTGATCGGCATGGGGTACTACGGAACGCACACACCCGGAGTGATTAAACGAAACATTTTGGAAAATCCAGCCTGGTACACGGCCTATACGCCATATCAACCTGAGATATCTCAAGGGCGTCTTGAGGCGTTAATTAATTTCCAAACAATGATCGCGGACCTGACTGGAATGCATCTTTCGAATGCCTCGATGCTTGACGAAGGCACGGCAGCTGCCGAGGCGATGACTATCGCGCTGCGTTCGTATAAAGGCAGTAGTCGGACCTTTTTGATAGATGCCGATACGCACCCACAAACTATTGCGGTGATACAAACACGGGCTAAACCCTTGAAGATTCACGTTGAACTTTGGAATGCAGGCGATCCACTACCTGACGCATTTGGTCTCTTACTTTCATATCCAGGATCTTCTGGACTCGTGCGCGATATATCCAGTGATATCAAGGCCATTCACGCAATCTCTGGAATAGCTGTGGTCGCTTCCGATCTACTTGCTCTTACACTTTTAAAATCTCCTGGATCACTCGGCGCAGATGTCGTTGTGGGCTCGTCTCAACGATTTGGGGTTCCCATGGGCTTCGGCGGACCACATGCGGGTTTCATGGGTGTGCGTGCGGGTCTAGAACGATCGATGCCTGGTCGTTTAGTAGGTGTCAGCGTTGATGATGCCGGCACCCCAGCTATGCGTCTCGCTCTACAAACACGTGAACAACACATACGTAGAGAGAAGGCGACTAGCAATATCTGCACAGCGCAGGTCCTGCTAGCAGTGATGGCTTCCATGTATGCGGTATATCACGGCCCAAGAGGCTTACAGGGCATCGCGCAGAGAGTCGCAGATAACGCGACGGCACTATCAGTTGGTCTTAAAGAAGCTGGCTATCAAGTGTTGCATGACGCATCTTTTGACACAGTGACATTCCGTAAGCACGACACCACATCCGACCATATTCTTGCGACTCTCTTGGAAGTCGGGTTTAACATTCGCAAAATCGACAATGATTGGGTGGCGCTATCTATAGATGAAACCGTTTCGAATGTGAATCTAGCGACCATCTCGCAAACACTAGGTCTAACTATCGGTACCGTGAAGGCGAGTTTCGGATCTCTGGCACGCGAGGACGAGTTTCTCACCCATCCGGTATTTCATTCACACCATAATGAAACGTCGATGCTTAGATACATTCGTACTTTGGGAGACCGTGATCTCGCACTTGATCGCACCATGATCCCACTCGGTAGCTGCACCATGAAGCTCAACGCAACCAGCGAGATGGAACCGGTCACCTGGCCGGAGATTTCCACTCTGCACCCCTTTGCTCCTGCGGATCAGAGCAGGGGGATTCGCTCTCTCATATCCCAGTTGAGCGCATGGCTAGTAGAGATCACGGGGTATGACGCCATCTCGTTACAACCCAACGCGGGGAGTCAGGGGGAGTTTGCCGGTCTCTTGGCAATTCGCCAATATCTCGACGCGAAAGGTGAGTCGCATCGCAATCTTTGCCTCATACCGTCAAGTGCACATGGAACCAATGCCGCTAGTGCGGTGATGGCTGGCATGGATGTAGTCGTCGTAGGTTGTGACACGGAAGGAAATGTTGATCTTATTGAACTTAAGAGCAAGATCATGGAACATCACGACAATCTGGCAGCTTTGATGATCACTTATCCATCCACGCATGGTGTCTTCGAAGAGGCGATCACAGATATCTGTGCCATGGTGCACGATGCGGGTGGTCAAGTGTATGTAGATGGTGCGAACCTGAACGCCTTAGTCGGTCTTGCACAGCCCGGTAAATTTGGTGCAGATGTATCGCATCTCAACCTTCACAAAACTTTCTGTATCCCCCATGGGGGAGGAGGCCCTGGTGTAGGTCCAGTAGGTGTCCGCGCGCACCTTGCCCCTTACCTACCTAATCATCCGCTGGATTCAGAAGCGGGGCCGATCACGGGCCCTGGCCCCATCAGTGCAGCACCGTTTGGGTCTGCGTCAATTTTACCTATTCCCTGGATGTACATCCGCATGATGGGTGCAAAGGGATTGACGGAAGCCACGTCAATAGCAATTCTCTCCGCGAATTACATCGCTTCTGAATTGTCAAATGATTACCAAGTGCTCTATTCCGGCAAGAGCGGACGTATAGCCCATGAGTGCATCCTTGATATACGACCACTCACGAAAGAGAGTGGTGTCACAGTCGATGACATTGCAAAGCGCTTAATGGATTTCGGTTTCCACGCACCAACGATGTCGTTTCCAGTTGCGGGAACCTTGATGATTGAGCCGACGGAGAGCGAAGATCTTTTTGAGATTGAACGATTCATTCGTGCCATGAGGATCATCAAGAGGGAAGCTGAATCCGTTCAACGAGGCGAGATCTCTATTGAGGATTCACCGCTACGCCATGCCCCACACACAGTTGCTTCATTGGTGGGCGATTGGGATCGAAAGTATTCACGGCAAGTAGCGGCTTTTCCTGATCAAGTGGCAGATGGTGGGGGAGAGATGGTCTTTGGAGGCCGGGGAAAGTATTGGCCGACTGTGGGCCGCATCGATGGCGCTTTTGGCGATCGAAACCTAGTCTGTTCATGTCCATCAATCGAAAGTTATGCGGGGGGCAGCGATGCGTGATTTCACCGAAATTATCGACACATACTCAAGAGAGTCGATTCCACTAGTGAAGACGCTAGGAATTCACGTGACAGAGGCAGTTATCACCGATACAGAGGTGCGCGCAGTCTGTTCGCTGCCAGACCGCCCCGAACAACGCAACCATGTGGGGGGTCCGCACGCCGGAGCCATGTTTACCGCCGCAGAGAGCGCCAGCGGCGGGGTAGTTCAGGCGGCTTTTGCCGATCTCTTCTCGCAGGCCGTTCCCTTGATTATGAATGGTGGCATGCGTTTTCAAGCGCTGGCCTTAGGCGACATTGTGGCGACGGCGAGGATGCCGATTGCCGAGGTGGCCAGAGTGCGAGGCGAATTAGCCGCGGGCAAGCGCCCAGAGTTCTTCATTGAGGTTGAGGTGGCCAGTGCAGAAGCGATCACGGGGCTTTTGTCGACTCATTGGACCTTGAAACCGATCAAACGCTAACTTTTTTACTTTACATAATGTAGATTATCGGCGTGGAACCCACGGAGTGGTCGACCGGCTAATCACGCTCGCGCCGTTTTCTGGTCACGCTAGCCAGGCCTCCGACAAGCGCGAATACCACGGTCAACGTAGTTGCACTGCCTCCAGGTATTCGATCCGATGGGCTGGTTGCCTTTCCTGCAAAGACTTCTTGGGTAATCACGGCCGGCTTGAAAATCTCGGTCTCTTGCGAGATCTCACCTGAAGAATCGATAAAGGCGCTTACCCCTGATGTGGAGATGGAAATGATGGGACGAGCGTGTTCAATACTGCGCACTCGGGAGATGGCTAATTGCTGAGCGCTCTGTGGGGTGGATCCAAAGGTGGCGCTGTTGGTCTGAACCGCCAGGATTCCTGCACGTGCGCTTTTTTCGGTCAACAATTGGTCGTCGAGAACCTCAAAGCAGATGACTGGTGTAATAAAGGCTCCCTTGAGTGAGTACACCTCCTCTGCGCTACCAGGGGTCATATCCTCGATTCGTTGGGCAGAATCGGTGATCAACTCGGCGATCGCGCGAAGAGGGAGATACTCGCCAAATGGCGCAAGGTGACGTTTCGTATATATGGAGCTCTCATCAACCCCCTCCGAGGGATCAACCCAGAGGGAAATATTGCGCAACCCAGAACCCGCGGTGCGCGAAACTCCCCCCAGCAGAATGGGCTTTCCTATTGTTTGCGAGGTTCCTTCGATCGCGTCCCTTGCTGGCGGAGTGAGCGGATCTACATCAGATGCGTTCTCTGGCCAAACCACCAGGTCGCTAGAAGGAATATTCGGATCACCTAGTGTGAGCTTGATGTGATTTCGTAAGACTGCTTCTCGTTGTGCATTGAAATCCAATCCTAATCGCGGCACGTTGCCTTGAACGCCAGAGATGGTGATGCTCTCCCCTGACTCGGTATGTGTAACAGGAACGAGAGTGCAGAGAATTGTTGATGCGATGATCGTCAATACAGTAGAGGATGCCTTTAATCGCTCCCCTAGAGAGAGTAAATGAAGGAATTGATAGATCATGAAAGCGAGGAGAACGTTCGCGATCACGATTAATGTGGGACCACCCCAATACGCAAAATTCAGCGTGGGACCACTTCCGATAAAACCAATGCGACTCCAGCCGAACCCTCCGTACGGAGCGCGAGAGATGAGCCACTCCCCCGCTAACCACGCCGCCAAATATCCCCACCTAGATCCGCTTCGCCATAGGAGGAAGGGCAGCGTGAAGAAGAGCGCCTCGGCGAGGGCCAGAATGAGCCAAGGTGCGGCGCCCACATAAACACTTGTCCAGTGAAGATGAATGACTTCGAGAGTCAAGGCAGCGAGGAAGACGTATTGATAGCCGCGTCGACTATCAATACGTGAGATAGCAAAAATGAGAGCTACGCCGATGGGAGCAAGCCACCATAAATACCATGGCGCAAAGGCGAAGGAGAGGGAGGCACCAGCCAAGACAGACAGTAGGAATCTTCCCAAACGATGAGACATCTTAACGCGCCAAAGCTGCGAAGAGTCGATCTACGCTCGCACCGAGTCCAAACTCCTTCTGAAGTTTCTTCATGTGCGTAGTGTCCCACTCTTCTGGTCGATTGAGATCGAGGTGAGGCAATGGAACATCAATAGCACAAGCCACCACTCGCGGTGCGCGCTCTAAGTAATCTAACCCAGAGAGAATCTTTTTCTGTATCGGAAGCGGAAGGCGATCGTGACCTTCGTGGGCTGCGGTCACGATCTCATCTACGGAATCGAATGCATTTGCTAAAAGCGCTGCACTCTTCTCGCCGATTCCGTTAACTCCAGGTAAACCATCTGAAGGGTCTCCCCTCAGTAGGGCAAAGAGCCCGTAGCGTTTTCCTGGGATTCCATACTTATTCTCAATCCATTTCTCGTCTACGACGTCATGAGCAGAAACACCCTTTGCTAAGTAGGCAACCTTGATGCTTCGTTCATCATCGACCAGTTGAAAGAGGTCTCGATCTCCAGTTACCACCATCACAGGTCGAGTGCTGACATGTGCAAGGCTCGCAATTACGTCATCTGCCTCGTAGTTGGATACTCCTATGAGTGGAAAACCGGCCGCAGCAAAGAGTTCCAGCAAGATGGGGATCTGCGCACTCATCGATTCCTCGACCGCCTCATCGTCTGCATCTACTCGATGAGCCTTGTACTCAGGTATGAGTTCAACTCTCCACGAGGGACGCCAATCACTATCTAGGCAGACTGCGATCTCAGCGGGATCGTATTTTGTGATGAGCCGCGCCACCATGTCAGTAACCCCACGTATCAGGTGGACGGGCATGCCCTCTGGGGAGACCAAGGTATCTGGCATCCCGAAATAGGCGCGATACCAAAGCGAGGCAGTGTCGAGAAGCAATTTCATAGGAGAGCCAGGTTAGCAACTACCCCTCGGCGAAGACGACCGATGGCTTCCTTCGCATTTCGCGAAACCGGGAGATCTAAAGAGGCTATCTGGCCAAGGAAGTCAATGAGTTGATTCGTGTTACGTACAAAGTCTCCAGCGGAAATGTCGCACTCTTTCAGCACGCCCTCGAGCGAATTACCGAGAGCCCATCGGTAGATTGGATGAGCAAATCCAGCATCAATCTCTCGAGCGTGCGGAAGCGAGTGGCGTGCTTCCACATCGCCGAGGTTTGCCCACTCGCGTACGACAGAAACGACCACATCACGCACTCGGCCAGAGGGCATTTTTGGCGAGAGGCGATCTTCCCCCCGTCCTTCGTAGGTGAAGAGGGATGCGACAGCGGCCAACTCGGCAGGATCGAGATCGTCCCATAATCCCTTTTCAAGACAGAGGACGGTAAGCAGATCAAAATCGGAGTAAATCTTTCGTAAGGCAAGTCCCTTGTCGGTGACTACTCCATCGCTCAAATATTCAAGCTCTTCGAGGACACGACAGATCCGATCGAATTTTCGGGCAATCACATGGGTACGAGTCGAGACTTGGTCGCGCAAGAGAGCAATCTCCTTCATCGCCTTATTCCGCCTCTCCCCCCATCGTGCGTGATCCTCGCGGTCCGGACAGTTGTGGCAATCGTGCTTGCGCATTTCATGGCGAAGATGGAGCAGCTCTGCGTCATCCTCGGCGGAAGGTCGCTCCTTATTGCGCTTCTCCAACTGCAAACCATGTAATTCCTTTGCCAAGTCTTTACGACCTCTGGAGCTTCTGGCATCAAAGTGTCCCGGAATCTTAAGGCGTGCCACTACTTCGACGGGGTCACGAAAATCTTGCAATGAGAGACGCGCTACGTGTTTATCTATCGTAAGAATGGATGGACGCAGACCATCAAAGCCCACACCCACACCTGGGTCGAGCACGATCCCAAAGCCTGCGCGTCGACCAGCGGAAATAATGATGACATCTCCGCGCTTGAGCAGTTCTAGGGAGCGAGCCACTTCGGCGCGTCTGGCTTGTGAGCCGCGCTTGGTAAGTTCTTGCTCGCGCTGCTTTATGGAGCTGCGCAAATTGGCGTACTCCGAGAAATCACCAAGGTGACACTCCATCGATCGCTCAAATCCACGTATACCCTCATCGTGTCGCTGAATATTTCGCGCGATACCCACCACTGATTTATCAGCTTGGAATTGCGCAAAGGAGGTTTCTAGTGAATTGCGGGCACGATCGCGACCTAGTCGTTCAATCAAATTTATGGACATGTTGTAAGTGGGTTGAAAAGCAGATCTGAGGGGGTAAGTACGAGTAGAAGCTAAACCAGCAATGCTTTTTCCGTCTTGACCATCTGCCCAGAGAACAACAGCGTGGCCCTCAATATCAATTCCACGACGACCTGCGCGCCCAGTGAGCTGGGTGAACTCTCCTGGAGAGATGTCAACGTGGCCCTCGCCATTCCATTTGACCAACCTTTCCAGGACGACAGATTTTGCTGGCATATTAATTCCAAGAGCCAGAGTTTCGGTAGCAAAAACCACCTTAATCAAACCTTGCTGGAAGAGCTCTTCTACCGTCTCTTTGAAGACCGGAATAAGGCCCGCATGGTGGGCGGCCACACCGCGTTCCAGAGCGTCTTGCCATTCGAGGAATCCGAGGATTCCCAAGTCCTCAGGGGGAAGACCAGAACACTTATCTTGGATAACGGTCCTGATCTGTGAACGTTCTTCCTGCGTTGTTAATTTGATTCCAGAATTAAGAATTTGACGTACCGCGGCCTCACAACCAGCACGAGAGAAGATAAAAGTTATTCCCGGTAGGAGGCCTTCGGCTTCTAGAAGCGCTACCACTTCACTTCTTGACGGCGTATACGCGCGCCTGAACCCCTTGGCACTTCCCCGTTCAGCATTGCGACCCGCTCTGACTAGCTCGCGATTAACCTCGCCGTCTTCCTCGAAGAGGTTATAAAGCGTGCTACCAACCATGACGTGTTGCCACAGCGGAACAGGTCTTGTTTCACTGACAATCGTCTCTGTTCGACCTCGCACGGATTCGATCCATTCGCCGAACTCTTCAGCATTAGAGACCGTTGCCGACAAGGAGACCACAGTGACTTGCTCCGGCAGGTGAATAATCACCTCTTCCCAGACAGGGCCGCGGAACTTATCGCCCAAGTAGTGCACCTCATCAAGCACCACATATTCAAGATCGTCAAGTGTGCTTGATCCCGCATAAATCATATTCCGCAGTACTTCAGTGGTCATCACGACAATCGATGCCTCACCGTTTATTGATAAATCGCCTGTGAGCAGCCCGACATTCGCGTTTCCATACGTTTCTACAAACTCTGCGTATTTCTGATTCGATAGGGCTTTTATGGGGGTGGTATAAAAGCATTTCATGCCGTGCTCCATGGCGAGAAAAGCGGCGAACTCCCCCACGATAGTTTTACCAGCTCCTGTCGGCGCGGCGACTAAAACTGCCCTGCCTTGCTCCAACGAGATACACGAGTCCGCTTGGAAGTCATCCAATTCAAAGTCGTAACTTTTGCGGAATCTTCCAAAGAGTGTGCTCTCTACTTGTGATCGTTTCTTTGCGGCCGCGTACTTCTCCGCGGGCGAGGTCATCCGGCTCGCAAAATGGTGAGAGCTGCAGGGGCGACTCGGGCTTCAAGAGGTAGCGCGCCCATTCTTTCGCCGTCGGCATACCCAATGGCGTTTGCTTCGATGCGAACGTGCGCCGCTCGGTGAATCTCTACCGCAGGATGAATTATATGACGACCTTTGTAGACACTGGGAAAGACCTTGAGAAATTCTGGCTTACTGACGGCATTCAGAATCATGACATCAAAGAGTCCATCTTTCATGGAGGCATCTGGGCAGACCAACATGCCGCCCCCATACGAAGGGGCATTTGCGACAGCAACAAGCATCGCATCTCTCTTCAATTCGATACCGTCAAGATGGAGAGTAAATGGAATGGGAGAGAACTTTGGTAGCTCTTGCAGCATCGCTACGTTGTAGCGCATAGGCCCTTTGGGCCATCGTACTTTGTTGGCACGCTCGTTGACTGCAGCATCAAAACCCGAAGAGAGAATAGCTCCAAAGTAGCGATCCGCAAGTTTGCCTAAGTCTATTCGCTCTTCGACACGCACGTTATGCAATTGTGCGAGTGGATCTCTCACTTCAATCCCGAGCCCTCGAGCAAAATCGTTGCCTGTACCGGCCGGGATCGGGAGCAGCGTGAGATCGTGTTTCACGCATCCTTGAATAACGGCGTGCATCATTCCGTCACCACCGCACGCCGCGATGACCCGGCATCCCGCGGCGGCCGCATTATCAACGGCAAGGAGGGTGTCTTCATACGAGTTCGATCTGTGAGAGATAAGTGGTCTCAATATCTCGGTGGCGGCTAAACCTCGTGAGAGTCCTTTACCACCGCCAGATGTGGGATTGAGGATGAGTGCAAGCGTCATATCTGGGAGCGTTTTCTACGTCGGCGTTCAATAATCCAGGAAACAAAAACAGCCAAAAAGTAGAGAACAATGAGCGGAGCTGCCAGGAGCACCATAGTTAGCGGATCTCCAGTGGGGGTGAATATCGCGACGAAGAGAAAAATGCAAAAGACTGCTCCTCGCCACCAGGCCAACATGCGTTGAACTGTGAGCAAATTAGCAAGAGAGAGCGCAATCATGACGAGAGGAAGCTCGAAAGAGATGCCGAAAACTAGGATCATCCGCAAAACAAAATCGAGATAATCGTCAAACTTGATCAAGTTATTTAATGTGCCAGGAGTGAATCCCATAAGGATCTTAATTGCTTGAGGGAGTATCGCGTATGAAAGGTAAGCGCCAGCAGCAAAGAGCGGTGTGGCTGTAGCCGTAAATATTATTGCCCATTTTTTTTCACGGCGATGAAGGCCCGGGGCAAGGTAGGCCCAGAGTTGATAGAGCCAAATAGGGGCAGCGAGGATCACTCCCCCGGTGAGAGCGACTTTCAGTTGTAAATTGAGTGGACCAAGAACGCCATTGATGTAGAGCGACCCGCACGACGTCTTTGCCTCGTTGAGGTCGCACATCGGAGACGCCAAAAAAGCAATGAGTTGGTCGTAGTAGACCCATCCCACAGAGGTGAGAAGGAGAATCGCTAAGGCCGAGCGACCGATCCTTCGACGTAATTCTCGAAGATGCTCCGCCAAGGGCATCCGACCCTCACGCGAGCCAGCTTTCACTGCTCAGAGCTGTCGCTTTCCTTCTTGGGATCTGGGTCCTTGATTTCATTTCGGAAAATCTTGAGTGAGCGTCCCAGCGCCTTAGCGCTGTCGGGGAGACGCTTTGCTCCGAAGAGCACCACGACGACCACAATAAGAACGACCCATGTGCCTGGTCTCTCTAATCCCATAGCCAAACCCTCTCTCGGAATACAACTGGCAGTGAGAACAGCCTACTGCCTCTTTACTTGGCCCTGGATGGTGGAAATCTCCGCACGGAGGCGCTTTCCACTGCGCCATACGCGGCGAATCAAGAGGAGATTGACCACAGTTCCCAGCACCAAAATAGCGAGGAAGATGGCTGCCCAACCCCAAAAGTTCATATACGTAATCTACTCGGTCCGGCATATACGTCCTGTATCTGCAGCCGAAGCCGGGCTAGGTGGGTCTTGACTTCCTCAAGCTCTAGACCCTCTCCCATGAGGCGTACCCCTGATCCGAAAGCCAGCACTACCCGAGCTGCAAACGCTGGCTCAAAATACTTGAATTCGAGGACCACCTGCCCCTCGGAGGTGCCCATCTGGACGGCATTGACCCGATCAGCCAAGAAGGCTCGCTCCCTTGGAACTGCAATCCTGAGGGTATGCGATGAAGGTTCTGTGAGAGTGAGCAAGGGCGTCTCGAGTGCAGACCTCTCCCCCAAGTGCGCCTCAGAAAAGCGATCGAGTCGGAAGGCCTTCCGAAGGTGATCACCGTGATCAACTGCCGCTACATAGGCATGTCCATCTCTGGTGACCACTTGCAATGGCGTGAGTCCGCGCTCCGTTAGTTCACCGCCACGCACTCCTTGATAAGTGCCAATCAGGTCCCTTCCCTCTGAGATGGCTCGCAGAACTAAAACGCGGAGCTCGCCAACGCGAGCGGAAGGAGTCTCTCGCTCTACACGGATGGCGCCATCGATCACAGGGCTTGCGTGCAACGAATCTGAAAGTTTACTCCGAACAGAATCTACGATTATCAGTGTGGATGGATCAACTTCTGCAGAAAGCAGTTCTAACCCTAAGAGAATCTCAGTTACTTCAAGTGGAGTCAGGTTAAGTGGGCGTACTAAATTCTGCGGTTCAATAATCTCGATAAATCCGGATTCAAAATTCATATCGATTAATTCGAGATGCGAATGTCCAGGTAGACCGCAGACCCAAAGCAAATTCAGATCATCTAGCAATTGTTTTTCGCTGATTTCTAAATCGCGCGCCACTTCTGATATTTCTAGAGAGGGATTTGAATACAGCATAGGAATCAGGTTGATAAGACGCCCGTAGCGGACGAGCGAAGTCTCACGAGCCATGGGAAGCACCCAGCATTTGCAAGACCGCAGCTCTGGCATCCTTGGGGGCCAAGACCTCCACGATTGGGACGAGGGTCAGAAGTTCAAAAAGAAATTCGATTTCGTCATCCACATTTACCGACAGCGTGGCAGATCCGTCCTGGTGGAGTGTTGATTCAATAGCTCTATTTCGTAGTGAAGCTAAGGCTCCCCCACTCGCAACGACTGTGAACACTCTCGCTTCTCCGACATCTCTAGAAAGATGCTTCGAAGAGTCGAAATCGGGGGGAATGACGAAAGACCCCTCATGCCCCTGCGATGTGAGGCCTCCAAGGAATCGAGAAAGAACAAAGGTGCGAATCTCATTTCGATCCTTATCGAAGCCCACGACATACCAGCGCTGCGCACGGAAGTGCATGGCGTAAGGTTTTAATAGGCGTACATCGACGTGGCCGTCGCGCCGGCGATAATCAAATGAAATGGCTTGGCGAGCGATAATGGCCTCAGCAACGAGGCGCCACGAAGGCGTATAGGCGATATCCACCCTGTTATCGATGACATCGAGTACGGGAACACCTGCTCCTCGCAGCTTGAGAATTGTGTTTACTGAGATTCCGGAAAAGCCGGATCGTTTCCATGCATCTGCGGCGACCGCGAGCAGCGCAGATTCTTCATGGGTGAGGTGGAGTGCGGGTAGCCCATACTCATCAGGGAAAATGCGGTACCCAGAATCCATTCCGGCCTCAAGATCTACGACTGAGATAGGAACGCCCAGCTGGCGAAGGTCGTCCTTATCCCGTTCAAACATACGGTCGCATGACTCCGCGGTTCCGTCATACCCCTGGACCAGCGTGAATATTTCAGCCTTGCGAAGTGGGCGCTTCGTGGCTAAGAGGGCCATCGTTAGATTGACGAGACGTTCGCTCTTTTCTACGGACACAAAATCAACTTACCCCAGGAGCGGGGCGTTCAATAGCGCGACATTAGATGGGTATTATCTTCGCATGCGTAGATCTCATCCTTTATCGATTGCCCTTACCGCGTTCACTGCCCTCACGCTCCTGACTGCCTGCACTTCGCAGCCGGAGAGTCTGGCCACGTTCGCACCATCACAGAGCGATCCCGCGGCATTTCCGGCAGTTTCCGGAGATGCAGGTGCCGAACCTGTCATCTCAACACCGAGTGGCACCCCGCCCACTGAACTGATGACGCGAGATCTCATTAAAGGCTCCGGCCCAGCAGCCACACCCGACTCCACGGTGACCGTTCATTACGTCGGGGTCTCGTGGTCAGATGGCGCCATCTTTGATAGTTCCTGGAAGCGCGGAACCCCCGCAGAGTTTTCACTCACACAGGTAATTTCCGGCTGGGCCCAAGGTCTCACAGGAGCGCAAGTCGGTGCTCGCCGCCAAATCATCATCCCACCCGCTCTTGGCTACGGTGAAAGTGGCCAAGGCTCAATACAACCAAATGAAACTCTGGTATTTGTCGTCGACATCTTGGGAGTGAAGTAATGCTAGATAAACCAGAAATCGAATTTCCTGATTTTCCTGCACCTACCGATTTGGTGATCGAAGACCTCGTGATCGGCGAAGGCGACGAAGCTATGGCAGGTGGGCGTGTGCGTGTCCACTACATGGGGGTAGCGTATTCAACGGGTGAAGAATTTGATTCCTCTTGGTCGCGCAATGAACCGATTACTTTTGGACTTCATCAAGTGATTGCTGGTTGGCAGATGGGTATCCCCGGCATGAAAGTAGGGGGTCGGCGAAAGTTGATCATTCCACCTCATCTTGGTTATGGCGATAGAGGTGCAGGTGCAGCAATTAAGCCTGGCGAGACACTTATCTTTGTTGTTGACCTGCTCGGGTAATCACATACTTGAAATAAGTCGCTCTACGCGTTCATCAACTGCAAGGAATGGATCCTTGCAGAGAACGGTTCTCTGGGCTTGATCGTTAAGTTTCAGATGTACCCAATCAACGGTGAAGTCACGCTTCTTCACTTGAGCAGCTGCGATGAAATCCCCGCGTAACTTGGCCCTTGTGGTTTGTGGCGGTGTAGTTCTGGCAAGCTCGATCTCATCATCTTGAAGTATGCGCCGGGCGAGACCCTTCTTTTCTAAGAGATAGAAGAGGCCACGATTGCGGTTGATGTCGTGGTAGGCCAAATCAAGTTGTGCAAGCTTTGGAGAGTTCCAGTCAAGTGAATCTCGCTCCATATATCGTTCCATGAGGCGCTTTTTGATGACCCAGTCGATCTCAGTGTCAATCTCCGCAAGACGATTGGACCGAATCGCATCAATGGTGCGACCCCAAAGGTCCATGACCAACGCAGTATTTGGATCTGATACCTCATGTCGTTCAACAAAAATTTGAGCCTTAGAGAAATACTCCTCTTGCATGTCGAGTGCCGAGATTTCACGGCCGATCGCCAGCTTTACGACATTATTCCCCGTGGTATCAGCACTCATTTCGCGAATGGCCCGAATGGGATTTTCTAACGTCATATCCCGAAAAACCACCCCCGATTCAATCATTTGCAACACGAGATCTGCGCTGCCTACCTTGAGAATGTTTGTCGTCTCTGACATATTCGAATCACCAACAATTACGTGCAAACGTCGATACAAATCAGCATCTGCGTGAGGTTCATCCCGAGTGTTAATGATGGGCCGTGATCGCGTGGTTGCTGAGGAGAGTCCTTCCCAAATATGCTCCGCGCGCTGGCTCACGCAGTAGGAACTGCCACGAGGGCTTGACAACACTTTTCCGGCTCCAGAGATGATCTGTCGGCTAATAAGAAAAGGGATAAAAACATCCGCTAGCGCACTGAACTCACCAGATCTCCCAATCAAATAGTTCTCGTGGCATCCGTAACTATTTCCTTCCGAGTCAGTGTTGTTCTTAAATAGGTAGACTTGACCGTCAATGCCTTCATCTTGGATTCGCTGCTGTGCCTCCACGGCAAGATCTTCAAGAATCCGTTCACCAGCGCGATCATGGATGACCAAATCTCGGATGTCGTCACACTCGGGTGTTGCATACTCCGGGTGGCTACCGACATCTAGATAGAGGCGAGCCCCGTTAGTAAGAAATACATTCGAGGATCTCCCCCACGAGACGACTTTTCTAAACAGGTGTCGAGCCACTTCGTCGGGGCTAAGTTTTTGCTCCCCGACGATTCGGCAGGTGACACCGTATTCGTTCTCCAGCCCAAAAATACGACGCTTCATGTTTACTTGGCAAGAAGAGAGTCAAGTGTCGAATTGAAGAGACGATAAAACTTACGACGAGAGACTCGTGCTCGATCCAACACGGCAACTTCCAACATCTCCCCGGTAATGATGCGATCCCCACCTTCGAGAGATTTAACTGCGAGTGCAAGGCCTTCTTTGAGTGTGAGTCCTGCCCTCCAACCCTCAACCAATCGCGCTGAAATAGCGTCTGCCGAGCCGCCCATGGCAGCAAAGCCCTGCTCGTCGGCGACCGACCCGTCGTACGTCAGGCGGTAAATTTGATCCAAAGAACTCTCGTCGCCCACTTCCGCGACAATTATCTCTACCTCATAAGGCTTTTGTTCGGTGGTGAATACGCTGCCCAGTGTCTGAGCATACGCGTTTGCAAGTGCCCGTCCGGCAACGTCACGTCGGTCGTATGCATAGCCACGAAGGTCGGCAAGTCGAATTCCGGCCACCCTCAGCAATTCAAACTCGTTGTACTTTCCGACCGCTGCAAATCCAATTCGATCGTAGATTTCACTCACCTTGTGAAGGGCACGGGAGGGATTCTCGGCAACAAAGAGAATGCCACAATCTACTTGCATCACGATTACCGATCGCCCACGAGCAATTCCCTTACGCGCATAATCAGCGCGATCTTTCATTACTTGCTCAGGCCCTACGTAATATGGAGTTGTCATACCAAATCAGCCTTGGGCCCATCGGGGCGAAGCGTTCGAGAATCCACGAGTTGTCGGGAGAGGCGCGCTACCTCTTCATCGCTTACTTTTGCAGCGCCTTCTCGGCTCACCGTGATGATGAGCGGGTAGATATTTCGTGCCAGATCAGGTCCCCCGGTTGCACTGTCGTCGTCCGCAGCGTCATAGAGAGCCGCAAGTGAAGCAAGTATTGACTCTTCCCTAGTGAAAGTCTCCTGATAAATCTTCTTCAACGCACCACGCGCAAAAATTGAACCGGATCCAACAGCATGAAAGGACGACTCTTCGTACCGACCACCGGTGACGTCATAAGAAAAAATACGTCCGATATTCGAATCTGGATCGAAACCAACAAGAAGAGGCACAACCGCTAGCCCTTGCATGGCGAGCGGCAGGTTTCCGCGAATGAGGGAGGCGAGGCGATTGGCCTTTCCATCGAGGCTCAAAGGCGAACCTTCAATCTTTTCGTAGTGCTCGAGTTCGACCTGGAAAAGCTTCACTAGTTCAACCGCAAGACCGGCTGTTCCTGCAATACCGACTACTGAATATTCGTCAGCTACAAATACTTTCTCTATGTCGCGAGAGGCGATCAGATTTCCCATGGTCGCCCGACGATCACCCGCCATCAGCACTCCCCCTTGATAAGAGAGTGCCACAATCGTGGTGCCATGTGGCGCTTCGATCGAGTGCGGCCGCGGCAAGAGGTCTGGTGAAATCTTGTGTACGAAATCAGCGAATGACGTACCCACGGATTCGAAGAAACGCGCATCGAGTCCGTTCACTACTCACCACCCTTTTGCACAAAAGCTGCCACGAAAGCAGCAGCATTGTGCTCTAACGTGGCATCGATTTCTTCTAGGATGCTGTCGATGTCTGAGAGAGATGCAGATGCCTGAACGGTCGGCATCGACTCATCTACCTGGTGCTCATCTCGCGCTCTCGAACTCTCGCGCTTCGGTTCTTGAACGGCCATGGGTACATCCTATGGGAGATTGGATTTGAGACGCTCGAGTAACTCTCGAACGCTTCGGCTGCTCTCCAAGATCTCCCCCACTTCGCCGCGTGTTCCCCGATAGGGATCGGTAAGGGGCACCCGCACGAGGGGGGCATCGATTTCTTCCTCTAGAAGCAAAGAGTCCCAGGAGGCGGCAACGACGTTCTCTGGAAAACGCTCCACTACACGCCCACGCAGATATGCACGCGTATCGTGCGGCGGGTTTCCAACCGCGTCAAGCACCTCAGATTCCGAAACCAAGGTCTCGTGGAGCCCGCGGGTCTCTAATTTCGAGAAGATGCTCTTCTCTTTGCGGATATCACTCCACTGGAGGTCGATCAGTGAAAGCCGGGGATGTCCCCAATCGATTCCATCTCGGTCGCGATAGGAGTTCAATAGAGCAAGTTTGGCCTTCCACTCAACTGTCTGTGTCAAGTGAGCATCTTGCGATCGAAGACCATCAAGTGTTCTTCTCCATCTTTCAAGTAAATCTGACGTGGCATCATCTAGTAGTCCATCTAAAGCAACCAGAATTTCCGCTGCCTCAAGAAAGTACTCTTGTACGTCGATCGCGCTCATTCGACGGCCGTCCTGCATTTCGTAAAGCGTGCTCATAGCAAGGTCATGGCTTACCTCGTGAGTGGCCACCACCGGATGCCTAAAGATCGGGACATTTGTAAGGGTGCCCGACTCGATCAACGCCAGTACCAAGCTTGCACTTCCCACTTTCAAATAAGTCGAGGGTTGAGAGAGATTCGCGTCTCCAATAATCACGTGCAAACGTCGAAACCGAGCGGCATCGGCATGTGGTTCATCTCTCGTATTGATAATGGGGCGTCTTAGGGTTGTTTCAAGACCCACCTCAGCTTCGAAGAAGTCGGCGCGCTGACTGATCTGGAAACCTGCGATCGCTCCAGACTGCCCAATGCCCACGCGACCAGCACCCACCATGATTTGCCGAGTGATAAAGAACGGCGTCAATGCCGTCACTAATTGCGCGAAGGGAACGCCACGAGAGACTATGTAATTTTCGTGTGTCCCGTAGGAGGCTCCTTTGTTGTCAGTGTTGTTCTTGTAGATATTAATTGGTAGCGGGTCAAACTGTTCAACAGCAGCCGAAATACTACGACGCAAAATCTCATCACCAGCAAGATCCCATTTGACTACATCTCGAGGATTAGTGCACTCCGGGCCGGAGTACTCAGGGTGCGCATGATCAACGTAGTAGCGCGCACCATTGCCTAAAATTACGTTGGCGAAACCCATATCCATATCTGTCAGCTGACTGGGATCGGCAATCTCTCTATCTAGATCGTAGCCTCGAGCGTCACGTAATGGTGATTCGTCTTCATAATCCCATCGGGTGCGACGCCTGCTCGCGGCGGTGGTATTTGCATATGCGTTAACAATCTGGCTTGACAAAAGCATGGGATTTTCGTTCAGAGATCCGGGCTGTGCAATGCCGTACTCCGTTTCGATTCCCATGATGCGGTGCACCGCACCGGGCAAACCGTCGTGAGCCATCTACAGGTATTGACCTGTATTGGAGAGGGCATCTATAGATCTCCCCGGTCCGGTTCCTGACTTCCCGGTGATGAGAGTGCGAATGTAGACGATCCGTTCGCCCTTTTTCCCAGAGATTCGCGCCCAATCGTCTGGGTTCGTGGTGTTGGGTAGGTCCTCATTCTCCTTGAACTCGTCCACACATGCTGCCAGCAGATGGCTTACACGTATTCCGTACGAACCGTGGTCGAGTTGGTCTTTGATGGCCATCTTCTTAGCTCTACCGACAATATTTTCAATCATGGCGCCTGAGTTGAAGTCCTTAAAATAGAGCACTTCTTTATCACCATTTGCATAGGTAACTTCCAGGAATCGATTCTCATCGTCTTCTGAGTACATACGTGCGACCGTCGATTGGATCATGGCAGTCACGGTCTTCGCACGATCTGAACCATTCTCAGAAAGGTCATCAGCGTTCAAGGGGATTTCTGTCGTGATGTACTTACCAAAAATCTCAGTAGCGCCCTGCGCGTCAGGTCGCTCAATTTTGATTTTCACATCGAGACGTCCCGGACGCAGAATGGCTGGATCGATCATATCTTCACGATTGCTCGCTCCAATTACGATCACGTTTTGCAGACTTTCTACACCGTCAATCTCAGCGAGCAACTGTGGGACGATAGTGTTTTCCACATCTGAACTTACGCCGCTACCTCGTGTTCTAAAGAGGGAATCCATCTCGTCAAAGAAAACAATAACTGGAGTCCCTTCACTTGCCTTTTCGCGTGCACGTTGGAAGACCAAGCGAATGTGGCGCTCAGTCTCACCTACATATTTATTGAGAAGTTCGGGCCCCTTGATGTTGAGGAAGTAGGAACGACCCTCCGGCTTGCCGGTAATTTCGGCAACTTTCTTTGCTAGCGAGTTTGCAACGGCTTTCGCGATGAGGGTCTTTCCACACCCTGGTGGGCCATAAAGCAAGATTCCCTTAGGGGGGCGTAATTGATACTCACGAAAGAGCTCTGCATGAAGATAAGGCAACTCGACTGCATCTCGAATCATCTCAATTTGCCGGCCAAGTCCGCCAATATCCTCGTAGTCAATATCCGGAACTTCCTCAAGAACAAGTTCTTCAACTTCGGCGCGCGGGATTTTCTCGAAGACAAATCCCGATCTAGATTCCATGAGCAGCGCATCGCCCGGGCGCAGAGACACCCCATCGAGGGAACGAGCTATTCGAACCACACGGTCTTCATCTGAGCGGGCAGTAACCAGCGCTCGGTGATCCGAAAGCAATTCTTTGAGCGTTACTAACTCCCCGGTCTCTTCGAAACCGAAGGCAGCAATAACAGAGAGCGACTCGTTCAGCATGACTTCTTGTCCGACACGAAGTCCGCTTCTATCTACTTCAGGAGAGACTTGCACCCGCATCTTCCGACCATTTGTGAAGATGTCTAGAAAATCTTCGCCATCTGGAATGCTATGCACGACTCCAAAGCCAGCCGGTGGTTGCGCTAGGCGCTCGAGGTCGGCTTTCAAGTTGAGGATGTGCTCTCGCGCCTCTTTGAGAGTGCCCGCTAATTTCTCGTTAGAGCCCTGCACCGTGGCAAGATCCTTGGATAAGAGGTCTATTCGCCTTTGCAGGTCTGAGGCGCTCTCGCCGGGCTTACCTGAGACTTCACGACGCAAGCGATCAACCTCCCGCTGGAGGGCGGCGATCGTGTCGGGGGTTTCTTGGCCTTCGCTCATGCTCTGACGATACTGCAACTCGCTTTTCCCGGCCTACGATTCTTCGACAGAGACCCCATAAGCGCCCTTAGAGGGGCGGCGGCGGCGCATGGGCGGCTCAACCCCGTCGGCCAATCTGCGCGAAGTGAGCAGGAAACCAGTATGCCCGATCATCCGATGTTCAGGTCTGACAGCGAGTCCTTCCAGGTGCCAATCTCTTACCATCGACTCCCACGCGTGTGGCTCGGTGAAGTTGCCATGGCTTCTAATGGCCTCACCCACTTTTGAGAGTTGAGTCGTGGTCGCGACGTAACAAATTAACACTCCGCCTGGGCGCAGAACGCGAGCAGCGATATCGATATTCTCCCAAGGAGCCAACATGTCGTAAATGACACGGTCGACATCGCGTACTCGTTCGTCTAACGATGCCACTTCGTCTATTGCTCCCACCTGCAGGTGCCAATTGGATTGCGCATACCCGAAGAACTGTTCGACGTTTTTTGCAGCAACCTCCGCAAACTCAGATCGTTTTTCGAACGAGAATACTTCACCGCTACTTCCGACTGCTCGTAAGAGTGCAATGGAAAGTGCGCCAGAACCTGCACCAGCCTCGACAACTCGAGCCCCAGGGAAGATGTCTCCGAGGGTGACGATGTGCGCCGCATCCTTGGGATAGACAATCGTGGCGCCGCGGGGCATCGAGAGCACGAAATCTGGATAGAGCGGGCGCAGGGCGAGGAAGACCGTCCCTCCCGTCGTGGTGACCAGTGAACCCTCCGGCAAGTCGATGAATTGAGCATGTTCAATCCAGCCACGATGAGTGTGAAAGGAGCCACCTTCGGCGAGATTGATCGTGTGCAATTTGCCTTTAGGATCGGTGAGTTGAACTCGATCACCATATTGGAAGGCTCCCCTGCGGCTGGCCGGAATTCCATTCTCCGAAGTCGTCATGGCATTACCTTACCGGGCGCTACTCTGTCGTCATGGTCTCGATGGTGAAGCTCTCCCCTTCCAGGGCAAATGACTTCCAAAATTGCCCCTTGCTCTTTCGGTTTCGCACAATTGACCAACTTCCAGAGCCGCTCTCCATCGATGCGGTACGAGGAACGATTGTGCACACCACTCTCGAACACCTCTATGACCTACCGGCTATCGAGCGCCAGTTGCCGCAAGCTTATGAACTCTGGCGAGAAGCTTTTACCGAAATATCTCAGGACGAAAAGTACCGAGAACTCTTCGACGCTATCGAAGACATTTCCGTGTGGAGTAATGAGAGCCTCTTCCTATTGGATAAATATTTTGCGCTCGAGGAGCCAGTGTTATTGGAGCCGTCGGAGCGTGAGTCTCATATTGAGTTTGACCTTCAGGATGGTTTCAAGATTCACGGATACGTTGACCGAATAGATGTAGCACCCTCTGGCGAAATACGTATTGTTGATTACAAGACCGGAAAGTCGCCCAGAGAAGGTTACGAGCAGAAAGCATTCTTTCAATTGCGTTTCTACGCACTGATTATTTGGCGGACTCGAAATATCGTTCCACGAAAGTTAAGGCTTATATATCTAGGTGACGGACGAATTTTGGAAGATTCCCCCACTGAGAGCGATTTGATAGCAACTGAAAAGAAGATTGTTGCCATTTGGAAAGCTATGGAAGCAGCTTTTGATTCAAAGAACTTTCCGCCCAAAAAGAGCAAGCTCTGCGATTGGTGCGCTCATCAGAGTCTCTGCCCGGAATTTGGTGGCACTCCGCCCCCTCTTCCACTGCCGTGATCAACGAAATTTTATTTGAGTGCATCCCGGATTTCTAAGAGTGAGCGCGCAAATTTCAATCCAATAAGCGGGGCAACGGGCACCAAGTGCGGGAGTGCATAGACAATTGCTCCGCTGGCCAGGGCTCCGATCACTCCGTTGGGCGAATCCTCCAGAATAATCGTCTCTTTGATATCTACACCTAGCCGGCTAGCCGCTTCAAGATAAGGATCTGGGTGTGGCTTAGTGCGCGGTAAGTCCGTCCCGGCAATCGTGGTGGTAAACGATGTGATCCCCGTCGAGCGCACGACGGCGTCTACCGTGTGGCGGGGGCTCGCTGAAACCAAAGCGTGCGGAATCCCTTCGGAGACGAGCAATGCGAGAAGTTCCCTGCCACCGGGCATGAGGTCAATTTCGAACTCCGAAATGCGCGCAGCTACGTCGAGGGTTATCACCTCAATCAACCGGTCACGATCATGGCGCACTCCAGTCGCTGCAAAAGAGCGCTCAACGATGTGATCGCCCACGCGAGTTAAGGGACCGCCCACACACACCTGTTGGTCCTCCCGGGTCCACTCAAACCCTAAATCGCGGGCCACCGCGCTCTCGGAGAGCCACCACACAGGTTCGGTATCTACTAGGAGTCCGTCCATATCGAAAAGGACGGCCGCAGGCCGGGGAATCTTCATTGCACTGAGCCTAATCACTCGTTAGCCCTTCGCGCCCAGGTAGGCTCGTGTAGTGATGGAAATCATTGCGCTACCGACGCTTCGTAAGCCTGTTCTTATTGCCGCCTTCGAGGGGTGGAATGATGCGGGCAATGCAGCCACCGCCGCCGTCGAGCATCTCATTGAAGTATGGGAAGCAGAAGAGATTGCGTTTTTTGATCCTGAGGATTATTACGATTTTCAAGTCAATCGACCCATCGTCCACGTCACTGAGGAATCCGGACGAGAGATCGAGTGGCCCACCACCACAATTAGCGTGGCCACGCCGGCTCACTTGGATAGAGATTTTGTGATCGTTCGTGGAATCGAACCGTCTATGCGGTGGCGCACTTTTTGTGAAGAGTTGATTGGCATTATTGATGATCTCGAAGTTGAGTTGGTCGTGACGTTAGGTGCTCTCATCGCCGAGGTGCCTCATACGAGGCCCATTCACATCATTGGTTCTGGATCAGATTCAGCAACTTCACTCCGATTTGGGTTACCGCCGAGTCGCTATGAAGGGCCCACAGGCATTGTCGGCGTCCTTCAGAATTCATGTTTAGCCGCTGGTGTAGATGCATTTTCCCTCTGGGCTCAGGTGCCTCACTATGTCTCCCAGCCCCCTTGTCCTAAGGCGAGTCTGGCATTGGTGAACAGACTCGATGACCTTCTCGGCGTTCGAATTCCTATCGATGATCTCCAAGAGGAAGCGCTCGCTTGGGAGGTAGGTGTCGATCAACTCTCGCTGGAAGATGCTGATGTTGCGCAATACGTGCAGGGTTTGGAGGAGCAACAAGATGCTGCGGACTTGCCCGAGGCTAGTGGCGATGCGATAGCTCGAGAGTTTGAACGTTATTTAAGGCGAAGAGAAGAGCGCTAAATCGCAATTCCTAAGAGCGTGTCCAAAGCTCTAGACATCAATCCAGGTCCACCCACATCGCCTTCACCGTGCTGCTTCCTGGCCCACTGATCGACTGCATCTAGTGCCCTAGGAGTGTCTAAGTCATCAGAAAGAGCGCTGCGGATCGCCGCGATCGTTTCGTGTGCTGAAGTTCCACGCGAGTGCGCTAGAGAGCTTTTCCACTCTTGCAGTCTATGATCTGCGCGCGCCAGCAAATCAGCGCTCCAATCGCGGTTGCTTCGATAATGACTTTCGATGAGCGCGAGCCGAATGGCATTGGGGTCTACACCTGATTGACGCAATGTGGATACAAAGACGAGATTACCTTTGCTCTTACTCATCTTTTCGCCGTCGAGACCAATCATCCCGGCGTGCATAAAATTCTGGGCGTAGCGTTTACCTGTGAGAGCGAAAGCTTCAGAAGCGCCCATGTCGTGATGTGGAAAGAGTAAATCCGATCCACCGCCCTGAACGTCGATACTCTGCCCAAGGTAATGAAGTGCAATCGCAGAGCATTCAATGTGCCAACCAGGACGGCCTGCACCTAAGGAACTCTCCCAAAAGGGTTCACCCTCTCGCTTCCCTCTCCAAAGTAGGCAATCTAGCGGCGCACGTTTGCCCACTCGCTCAGGATCTCCCCCACGTTCACCAAAGATCTTAAGTTGTGCAGATTCAGCGAGGTGGCTTCTCCCGCCGAACTCTGGATCGCTTGCAACATTGAAATACACATCTTGATCCACCCAATAGGCAGCCCCCGATGCTAATAATTTCACCACGGCCTCAACTACAAGCGGAATACTTTCAACTGCGCCGATGTATGCCATGGGTGGAATGACCCGCAATGCTGTCATGTCTTCTCTGAAGAGTTGGGTTTCGCTCTCTGCGATGAACTCCCAAGAGACTCCCCGTTCGGCTGCGCGTACCAAAAGAGGATCGTCGATATCGGTAACGTTCTGTACATAACGAACGGGATAGCCAGCATCAAGCCAGACTCGCTGAAGCAAATCAAATGCTACGTAAGTTGCCGCATGGCCCATGTGGGTAGCGTCGTATGGGGTTATTCCACAGACATATAGATCGGCACGCTCCATTGATCCCGTGGGAATGAGGCGTTCAAACTCCGAACTCCACATGTTGATGCCACTTGAATAGGCGCCTTCACCAATCCTCGGGATGAATGGCGTGGGCCAGGAGATCACTGCGCGAGCCTACTACTTTTAGAAGGGCGGCCAAGGGACCGCCGGCCAATCATCCGAAGGTTGCGGAAATGTGCCTCGGCTGCGCAGGCTCTCCCTCCTGGTCAAGAGAGCGGCAATCTCCTCAGGATGTATGAGTCGCTCAAGAACCGGAAGCGCGTCTTCAAGACGATTCAGATCGTTGAGTAACTCCACTGGTATCGGTTCTCCGCGAAAGTGCCAAAGTACGGTGCGCAACTTATCGTCCTGATGAAAAGTTACTCCATGATCGCACCCGAAGATGCGGCCATTCAACGGAAGGAGATGCCCGAACTTTCGATCTGTGTTATTGATGAGGGCGTCGAAGAGCACCATTCGGATAATGTCTGCGTGGTCCCCCTGACCCGCTTCGACGATGTCAATCTCTTCATCAATATCGATCCAGGATTGCACCATACCGATTCCGTATGGTCCATCGCGTAGAAGTGTTGGCGGCACTACATCCCAACCTAGAGCCTCAGAGAGCTGGAATGCGGCGACCTCTCTTTGTGCGAGCGTGCCATGGGGAAAGTCCCAGAGAGGACGTTCTCCACTAGTGGGTTTATAGATGACATTGCCCAGTAATTCTTTACCTACGCGAATGGATCCAAAGAGAGTGGCATTGGATGCCTCGACAAGGCGTCCTGATACTTCAATCTCGCCAAGCGCGAGTTCGATGAGCGAGAGCACTTTAGCGACGGTAACCGTTAGCTCTGGGACAGACATGACCCGTGGGATCGAGCACTAAGCCACAGAATGGGCAGGGTGGGCGCCCGGCAGAAACAATGGCCTGAGCTCCAGTTGAAAATTCAAAGGCGGCGTCAATCTTCAACTGGACACGGAGAAGATCAGGGCCCTCTTCTTCATCTTCGTCTAGCAAGGTCTCGCTATTTTCAGCGATAGCTTGCGCTTCAACAATGACTAGGTTCTCTTCATTACTGAATGCCAGACCTAGGACACCCACCCTAAACTC
This sequence comes from uncultured Actinomycetes bacterium, assembly GCA_903844855.1. Classification (GTDB taxonomy): domain Bacteria; phylum Actinomycetota; class Actinomycetes; order Nanopelagicales; family Nanopelagicaceae. Next base: position 40,165 of record CAIMVH010000044.1, read on the forward strand.
CTCTACTAGTGGGAGATCTAAGGCCGATCCACCAGGTTTTGCTTGAGGACTTGTGCGCCCCGCAATCATCTCGAGTATGCGAGCTGCAAGCAAAGAGACTTGTTCCTTCTCCAGCGAGACCGAAAATGATCTTCGACCGTCTATTACCTGCAGATAAAAAGTCCGTTCCCCAGGCAGGCCGATGGCGCCGGCAACAAAAGTATCCGGATTATCGAATTCGTGAATGACTCGAGCCATCGCCGCCCCCCACCGTTGCCGCGCTCTTGCGAACACCAAGTAAACTTTCGAGCCCATCTGCTCTTATATTTTGCGATATGACAAATCGCGAGTTTCCTTCTTGCCGCAAGATAGAAACTGAAGCCGGATCAACCACAATTTTCTGAAAAGCGTCCAGATGGAGCCCCAAGGAGTGCGCAATGATTGCCTTGATCACATCCCCATGAGTGAATATCGCAATAATTTGACGTTTCTTCCCCTTCGAATATTGAGCAAAAACTTCATCTATTGCCTGGTTCACTCTCGCATTCATCTCGAGAAAGGATTCACCCTCGGGGAACCGCACTTGAGAAGGGGTGCTTTGAATTGCACTCCACTCCTTGCGCTTCGCAAGGACAGATAACTTGAGCCCGCTCCATAGGCCATAATCCATCTCAATCAAATCAAAGTTCTTGGTCAATGAAATATTGGGATGGTTCACACCGATAGCGCGTGCTGTTTCCATACATCTATCAAGAGGACTAGAGACCAATCCAGTGATGGGGACGTTGGCCAATGCCAAAGAGAGCCCTCTCGCTTGATCCTTACCAGTCTCATCAAGGCGTACGCCCTTGGCACGCCCGGCTAACACCCCAGAAGCGTTCGCCGAAGAGCGAGCGTGTCGCACCAAGAGTATTTCGGTCATCAGGAGATCACCCCAGCACCAAGAGCTACAAATACCGCGGAGCCTAGAGCAACGCGATAAATCATGAAGCCGCGAAATGTGTGTGTAGTGAGGAATTTGAGGAGCCAAGCGATCACTAGATAGCCCACTCCGAAAGCGATCACCGTGGCAAGAATGGTCGGGGCCCAACTAGGCGAATCCACTCCCCCAATCTTGCTCAGTTCTAAACCTCCTGAGCCAAGGACCGCTGGAATGGCAAGTAGGAACGAGTAACGAGCTGCCGCTACCCGTGAGTATCCGAGCGCTAAACCGGCAGCTATCGTGCCGCCCGATCTCGAAACGCCCGGGATGAGCGCCAAACTTTGTGCAAGTCCGAATTTAATTGCGTCGGGCAGCGTGAGAGATGTCAATTCCTTGGTCTCACTAGCGCGACGATCAACTACTCCAATTATGAGAGCGAAAACGATGAGCGATAACGCAATGAGTTTCAATGATCTGAATTGGTTTTCAATCGGATCCCTCAGCGCAAGAACGAGAACCGCGATTGGCAGAGAACCGATAATGATGAATAAGGCTAGACGCCAATCGTTACCCTTTCGATAGGCGCTGCCCGTGAGACCTTTGATAAAAGCTTTAACAATCAAGATGATGTCTTTACGAAAATAGAGAAGTACTGCAATCTCCGTACCAATTTGAGTCACGGCCGAGAAAGCAGCGCCTGGATCTGACCAGCCGAATACCGCCGCGGTAATTCTCATATGGGCATTTGATGAAATGGGAAGAAATTCTGTGAGACCTTGAACGACGCCTAAAACGATCGATTCAAGAAAACTCACGATCCGACACCCGCTTTATCGAAGGCTTCTGCGCCCATTCGCAGCGCCTTAATCCGCGCCTCGGTCGGCACCGAGTCAGGAAGGGCCAGCGCCAATGTGGTGACACCTGCCGCTGCGTGCGCTTGCATCTTCTCTGCCATACGCTCCGGACCGCCCAAGAGTGAGGTTTGATCGAGGAAATCAAAAGGAATGGCCATCATGGCACCGTCGTAGTCGCGAGCGAGGTACTTGTCCTGCACCTCTTCGGCCTCCTTTTCGTAGCCCATACGCACGACTAAATTGTTATAGAAGTTCTTATCTCGACTCCCCATGCCGCCGACATAGAGTGCGGCATAAGGTCGAACTAGATGGGCACACATCTCAAGATCGCGACCGGGAACTATCGGCATGGTGGACATCACCTCAAAACCTTCCATGGTCTTACCCACTTTGTCTCGGCCGGTTTGGATATGTGAGATCTGTTCAGGGGCAAAATCTGGAGCCAGGAAGACGGCCAGCCAACCGTCAGCGAGCTCACCTGCCAACTCTAAGTTCTTTGGACCCACGGCTGCGAGAAGGATTGGAATCTCATCTCTCACGGGATGAATGGTGAGGCGAAGTGCCCTTCCGGGACCATCAGGTAAGGGCAGCGGATAGTGCACGCCATCGTGCTTCACGACCTCGCGCCCTAAAGCCATCCGGAGGACTTCTAGATACTCCCGAGTGCGTGCTAGCGGTGCGACAAAACGTACGCCATGCCATCCTTCGCTCACCTGCGGGCCGGAGACACCGATACCGAGTCGGAAGCGACCCCCTGAGAGCGCATCGAGGGTCGCAGCGGTCATAGATGTGAGAGCGGGAGTGCGACCAGGGATTTGGAAAATCGCTGATCCCAGGCCGATCCGTTCGGTTTTCGCCCCTATCCACGAGAGCACGGTGGCGGCGTCTGATCCATAAGCTTCCGCCGCCCACACGGAGTCAAACCCGAGGCGTTCGGCCTCGAGGGCTAACTCAATATTGGCGGTGTTAGTAGCGGCCTCGCCTGACCAATATCCGAGATTAAGTGCGAGCTTCATGATCCTCCATAGCGTGGAAGATCAGATTACAGCCTCTTCGGGTACTAGTGTCGCGTACATGGAACTGCGCCGCCTCGGATCTACTGGTCTACACCTCTCGAGGATTGGTCTGGGAACCATGACTTGGGGTCGCGACACTGACGAACATGAGGCAGCCGATCAATTGCGCGAATTTGTTGATGCTGGCGGAAATTTCGTCGATACTGCTGCGCTCTACGGCAGCGGAGATAGCGAGCGTGTCATTGGAGGCCTACTCGGGGCGTTGGTAAAGCGTGAGGACATTGTGCTCGCATCAAAGTGCGGTCTCTCCTATATAAATGGAGTAAGGGCGGTTGATACTTCAAAGCGCACCATCCTTCGAGAGTTAGATCAATCTTTACAACGGCTTGGCACCGACCATCTCGACATTTGGCAACTTCACGCATGGGATGACATCACACCTTTAGACGAGTCTCTCGCAGCACTCGATGTAGCCGTCATCTCTGGCCGAGTGCGATATGCCGGAATCTCCAATTACACCGGTTGGCAAACAGCTCGGGCATTCTCGATACAGGACAGTGCAGCCCTCAAGGCGACAATCGCCTCAACACAGAATGAGTACTCACTCCTTTCAAGAAATGTGGAGAGAGAGATACTCCCCTGTGCGCAAGCATTAGGGATGGGATTCTTAGCGTGGAGTCCACTCGGTCGCGGGGTACTCACTGGTAAATATCGAAGTGGACTTCCGGTCGACTCTCGCGGAGCAAGTCCACATTTTGCAGGCTTCGTGGAACCGTATTTGGATCAACGTTCGCGCAGCATTGTTGATGCCGTAGCCGCCGCCTCTGACGGTCTTGGTATCGCGCCCTTAGAGGTCGCCCTCGCTTGGGTTCGCGATGCTCCTGGGGTGACTTCCGCAATCGTCGGTGCGCGAACGGCCGCACAGCTTCGCGGCGTGCTTCTTGCCGAAGGCGTCACACTTCCTGCAGTTGTTCGTGAAGCGCTTGATGACGTGTCGACTCCGAGCTAAGGAGATGTAACGATGGCCAAACAACAGAGCGTTTTGGAGTATCGAACGATTACGGTCCCTAAGGACTTCCCGCGCAGTGCTGTGAAATCAATGCTCGTCGAAGAGGCCGAACTCCACCATTGGACGTTGGATAAAGTGCAGATTCGTCACGACGGAAAGCGCATCATCACACTTCGCCGGAGAATTATTCGTGCCATCAGAATTGATTTTGGCTAAACGTTTCGCAGGAAGCGATCCAGCACGCGTGCCCCAAATTTGAGGCTCTCCACCGGTACCCGCTCATCGATTCCATGAAAGAGCGCGGTGAAATCCAAATCTGCTGGCAATTTAAGTGGAGAGAATCCATAACCCTTGATGCCCAATTGCGAGAGCGCCTTATTGTCCGTGCCGCCGCTCAGGGTATACGGCACAGGAATCCCCTCTGGGTCCTCAGCGAGAATCGAGTTGACCATGTTCTCCACCATCGCGCCTTCGAACGCAGCCTCAAGTGCAATGTCTGAAGTGATGGTTTCTACCCGCACCTTTTCACCTGCCAGAGTCCTAATTGTTTCGTTCAGTTCATCTTCAAACCCGGGTAGGAAACGACCGTCGATTACCGCACTTGCCGTCTGAGGTATGACGTTCTCCTTGTACCCCGCATTTAATCGCGTGGGATTTGCAGTGTTTCGCAAAGTGGCTCCGACCAGTCGGGCCACTGGGCCTAATCGCGCTACGAGAGGTTCAGGATCATTAGGGTCATATTCGACTCCCAAGACTTCTGCCACTCGCTCAAGAAGCTCATCAACCGATTTAGTTCGGCGAAGTGGCCATTCATAATTTCCGATACGAGCAACTGCTTCTGCCACGGCCGTGACGGCGTTATCTGGATGAACCATAGAGCCATGACCAGCGCGTCCTTCAGCAACCAGACGCATCCAATGGATACCTTTCTGCGCGGTTTCGATCATATAGAGGCGAGCTTTGTTCTCCAACGTGATGGAAAATCCACCCACCTCAGAGATCGCCTCATTACATCCTGCAAAAACATCTGGTCTGTTCTCCACCATCCATCGAGAGCCATAGCTTCCGCCGGCTTCCTCATCGGCAAAGAAGACCAGTGAGATATCCCGAGGAGGCTGGTACCCACTTCGCGCCCAACTACGCACGGTAGCGAGCATCATGGCGTCCATATCCTTCATGTCGACGGCCCCGCGACCCCATACTGCGCCATCTTGGATCACACCAGAGAAGGGATCGACTGACCAATCTTTTGCGTCGGCCGGCACTACATCGATATGGCCGTGAAGGACCAACCCCGGTCGATCACTTGCGCCCTTAATCCGGGCGGCCACGTTCGTGCGCCCAGGGGCAGATTCGATAAGTTCGGACTCAATACCGACCTCTGCAAGGCATGAATGAATATATCGGGCGACCTCTTGCTCGTCTCCGCGATCGCCAAAATTCTCCGAAGGGATTCTGATCAGGTCTTGCAGAATCGCTACGGTCTCATTCTCCATGGTCTCTTCCATGGCTACATCATGGCGCATGGGGATCCCTGATGGGCCCCTAGGGAGGGAAAAGCCGGCAAATTGGGTGGGAGTCGGTGAAGTTGGTACTCTCGCCCTTCACACCTTGTCCGGGTGGCGGAATAGGCAGACGCGCTAGCTTGAGGTGCTAGTGCCCGAAAGGGCTTAGGGGTTCAAGTCCCCTCTCGGACACCAAATGGCGTTAATTGCCTCGCTTTAGAGACCATTCTCGGGATTAGGCCCCAGAGACTCCATCGCGCGTAGCGTTTCAATCCGCTCTTGAATCGGCGGATGTGTGGAAAACAACCTTGAAACAGCCTTTCCATCAAGAGGCGATTCAATCCAAATATGTGCCACTGCATTTGAGCGTTGTCGCACGACAGTTGAATCCGCAGCTAACGTCTCGAGAGCACGACGAAGGCCGGCAGGATTACGCGTGAAGGAAACTGCAGTGGCATCGGCCAGTGATTCGCGCCGGCGTGAGATCGCACTGCGCAAGAGCATCGCAGCAATAGGAGCTAGAATTAAAATGGCGAGCGAAACGATAAGCAGAAGTGGATTTTGATTACTGTCACGCCGATCGCGGCCACCCCCGAACCACATCATGCGGGTAAGGAAATCACTCAGGATTGCGATCGCGCCGGCAGTTGTTGCAGCAACAGCTGAGACAAGTGTGTCGCGATTTGCCACGTGTGACATCTCGTGCGCGATGACCCCTTGTAACTCATCACGATCCATCACCTCAAGAATGCGTGTGGTGAATGCGATGAGGGCGTGTTCAGGATTGCGCCCAGTGGCAAATGCATTTGGCGCATCATCTACAACTATTGCAACCTTGGGCATTGGCAATCCGCTGGCAATGACAACTTCTTCAATGAGATTAAAGAGTTCTGGATTATTTTCGCGTTGAATGACTTGAGCACCGGTCATCGTCAGAACTAATTTATCGGAACCGTAATACGATCCCCAGACACCAACGAGGGCTATGCCGACAGCAAGTGGCACCACAAATGTTGTTGTCCCTCCACCGAAATACGCTAGTGCGGCGTAGGCAACAAGCCATGTAAGTACGCCCATTGCTGCAAGGAGAAAGTATGTTTTGCGCTTATTAGATCCTTGCGCGCTGCGAAAGTTCGAAGCCGCCATTGTTAGAAGGAGACCTGAGGCACTTCGCGTGACTGTGGATCTTCTACTTCATAGAATGGGCGAGCGCTCACCTTTGCAAGTCCGGCAAAGAAACTTGTAGGAATCGTTGCAACAGCCTCGTTGAGTGATCGCACATTATCGTTATAGAACTGACGCGCAAAGGCAACCTTATTCTCAGTTGTTGAAAGTTCCTCTTGGAGTGAGAGAAAGTTTGATGATGCCTTGAGGTCTGGATATGCCTCAGCAACTGCGAGCAAACCGCGAAGTGCCTGCGTCAACATTCCATCCGCTGCTGCAACATCTGCCACTCCTGATGCTGATGTTGCCTTTGCCCGAGCTGAAACAACGGCATCGAAAGTTGATTGCTCGTGAGATGCATATCCTTTTACTGTCTCAACTAGGTTAGGGATGAGATCAGCGCGGCGTTTGAGCTGAACTTCGATCTGTGCGAATGCTTCATCGACGCTGATATTCAAGCGGACGAGGCGGTTGTATTGCGCCACAGTAAATATTGCAAGAAGTGCAATGATGCCGATAGCTACATAAATTTCCATACTTACTTCAACCCCCTCAACGACAGGGGATATTCCCGGCCGGTGGGACGATCTTACTCCGGTGGGTAGTGAGGTGCCCCTTGAATATTCGATTTCCGGCCTTTTCCCGCCATGTATCGTTTAAGAGAGACAGCACCAATATTATGTGAGGCAATGGTGTCCGAATCCCCGTTAAGCGAAAGTTCTAAGTTCTCCGGTTCCCACATTAAAGATCGCTCCCGCCACCTCAATATTTGCGGCTAAAAGCGGGAATGACTTGATTCGGTTCAGGTCTATTTCGAGTGCTTCAAGTGGGTCGCGTACTGTGCGAATTTCAATTGATCGGGTGTCGACACCGGATTTCTCGAGGATTGCCGCGTGGATCTCTGCTTCCGTGCCGCTGGCCATCCGGCAATCAGTATGTGGCATCACCAGAATGCGAGAAACGTTGAGCAGATGGGTGGCGAGGACAAGAGTGCGCAGTACGTCGTCGGTAACCCGGGCTCCAGCGTTTCGAATGATTTTGGCATCTCCCGGCTGCATTCCCATGATGGCCAGCGGAGCAATTCGCGAATCGATGCAAGTGATGATGGCAAGACCGCGAGCCGCTTGACCGGTGAGCGCACTTGACTGGAAATCCTCAACATATCGGGCGTTAGCCGAAAAAATGTCCTCGAAGCCCGTCACTTGATCTCCTTCATTTCTTTAGCAACCGAGTGTGTGATCTCACGCAAATGGTGGCGACGACAGAGAACTTCATATCCCACTACGGTGTCAGAGTCGGTATCCCCCACATAAACTTGCTCGCCTTCGGTGACCATCGTTCCACCAAAGGTACGAGCATTATGTGTGGCTCGAGCTCCGCACCAACAGAGCGCTTCCACCTGCAGAGTATTGACGCGATCGGCTAGCTCAACTAGTCGAGCCGATCCGGGGAAGAGCTTTGTACGAAAATCAGCAAGGATGCCAAAGGCATAAACATCTATTCCCAAGCCGTCTACAATCTGTGCAAGTTGCTCGATATGTTCAGGTGAGTAGAACTGAGCCTCATCGCAGATGACAAACTCGACGCGCACACCGTTGGAGACCAGTTCGCGCACGTGGCTATGCAAATTCAAGTCAACACTTACTTCGACTGCCGCTTTCTGGAGCCCTAGACGTGACGAGAGAACACCTGCGCCAGCTCGGTCATTACATGTGAATATGATTCCCGTGCGACCACGAGATTCATGGTTATGGGCTGTTTGGAGGGCAAGCGTCGACTTACCGGCATCCATGGTGCCGCAGTAATAGATGAGCTCAGCCATACAGGACATCTTGCCACGAGATTCCTCCGATTTAGGTCACCACGATGTGGTGCATGGCCATCACGTACCCTAGGGTCGGAGCACTCAACTGTTGGAGGTTTTCGTGGCCCAAGTCCGTTCCTATGCCGCATTATCTGCGGGTGCGCCGTTAGTTCCATTCACCTTCGACCGGCGTGAGCCTGGAACATTCGATGTCGAGATAGCTATTTCACACGCGGGCATCTGCCACTCAGACATCCATCAAGCGCGGGAAGAGTGGGGTCCAGCCATATTCCCGATGGTGCCCGGCCATGAGATCGTGGGTCGTGTTACACGTGTGGGCTCTGAAGTTTCTAAATTCAAGATTGGTGATCTTGCTGGTGTAGGTGTTTTTGTCGACTCCTGTCGCTCCTGTGAGAATTGCGAGGCAGGAATCGAGCAGTACTGCCTCGGGGGCATGACAGGTACCTACAACACTTACGAAAAAGACGGCACCACAATCGTCCAAGGCGGATATTCAAGTGGCATCGTCGTTAACGAGCACTACGCGCTCCATATTCCTGAATCATTGAATATCGAAGGAGTAGCCCCGCTCCTGTGCGCGGGTATCACGCTCTATTCCCCTCTTCGTCATTGGAGCGCCGGCCCTGGAATGCAAGTGGCGATTATTGGCCTCGGCGGATTAGGCCACATGGGAGTCAAGTTTGCGCATGCAATGGGAGCTGAAGTCACCGTACTCTCACACTCGGCGGGCAAGGAGAAGGATGCACTAGCCATGGGCGCCGATCACTTCGTCGACACGAGTCACACATCGTTCAACAAAGCATTGAGCAAGAAATTCGATCTCATCCTCAATACGGTTTCAGCCGATCTCAACATCAACACTTATCTCGGTCTCCTAAAATTGCACGGAACATTGGTCGTCATTGGACTCCCAGGAAAGCCATACTCCGTAGAGGCGGGATCACTTCTCAATCAACGTCGAAGCTTGGCAGGATCGGCAATTGGCGGGATTGCCGAGACCGAGGAGATGCTCGCCTTCTGTGCCAAACACGGCATCACGAGCGAGGTGGAGTTGATCGATGCCGATCAGATCAACGTGGCTTACGATCGTGCGGTCGCCAGTGACGTTCGCTACAGATTCGTGATCGACACGACAACCCTGTGATCACTTCGGTTCCTTAAGAAGATCCGTGGCTTGCCAGCAATACCAGGCAACGATGCTGCGATAGGGACGAAACGGCTCGCCTATTGGCTCAAGAGCCTTTGCATCAAGCATGTGTTCGCCCTTGATGAGTGACCACCCGCGGCGTACTCCAAGATCACCACTGGGCCACACGTCTAGCCTGGCCAGCGAGAACATCAAGAACATTTCAACAGTCCAGCGGCCAATCCCCCAGACTTGCGTGAGTGCAGCCGTGATTTCATGATCTGGCATCTCTTCAAAATCATCCACGCTAATTCCACCCGAGATGATTGCCTCGGCCAACTCGGTGACGGTTCGCGCTTTAGCCCCGGAGAGACCAGCTCCTCTCAATTCATCAAGGGGGACCGAGAGCAGTCTGCCAGGCGAGAAGTCGTCTTCGATAAGAAGTCTTAGTTTCTGAGTGATTGAGTCCGCGGCCTTCGTGGATATCTGTTGTGAAACGACCGCCTTCAATAGGGTTTCGAAGTGATTTCGATATGGAGGTTCGCCTTTACCTAATTCACATTGAGGAGAGATCTTCATAAATTTGGCGAGATCCCTATCGGCTTTCGGAAGAGCCTTAAGGGCTTTCGCGAGTGTCACGCTCTTCGCCCGACGAAACCAAGAGTGATGGCCACACACCGCCCTATGAGCAAGGCAAAGAGCACAGTGCCTAAGCCCACGTTCTTACCTAACCCCAAACTTCCATCTCTAGGCATTCCACTAAGCAACCAACCAAGGGAAACTACGGTGAGCTCAACAACTAGCCGCGCCCTTCCGACAGGCACACCGAATCTCTTATTGATACCCGTCATGAGTCCGTCACGGGGCCCCGCACCTAAACCGCAAGTCAGATAGAGCGCGCTCGCCACGGCTATCGACAATATCCCGAGAATCACCATACCGATACGCACATATAGATTTGAAGGCTCCGGAATCACTGCGGTACCCACGCCGATGGCAATAGAGATCACCACAGCATTACTAACAGTTCCCAACCCGGGTTTCTGGCGCAACGGAATCCAACATAGAACAGCAAAGACGCTCAGGATAAATGTGGTGAAAGCAATCGATAGCCCAGTTACATGTGTCACGCCGAGCGCGAAGACCACCCAGGGACCAGCGCCAAGTGTGGCGTTAATGATGAGGGCGTCGCCAGTTCCGTAGAGATAGAGTCCAATTATGAGAATGAGGTAGGTACGTCGCGAACATCGCCATTGAGACGGTGCGCGCCAAGATGTTTCGGGAACAGAGCGTGCACCGGCGAAGAATTGTCGCATTTGAGAAACCTAGCGCCAGTCCACTGGTTGAAGATCCATTTGCCTCAACAATTCATTGCATTTAGAGAAAGTTTTACTTCCGAAGAATCCTCGGTTGGCCGATAGCGGACTGGGGTGTGCTGTGATAATCACACGTGAAGGATCGAAGAGGTGCTTCAGTGACTCTGCATCTTTACCCCACAGCATTGCAACAACGTGCGAATTGCTCTTGATAAGGAATTCAATAGCCGATTCGGTAAACCCTTCCCATCCGAGTTTTCTGTGGGAGCCCACCATACCTGACTCGACAGTGAGCACTCGATTTAATAATAAAACGCCTTGAGCGCGCCAAGATTTCAAAGACAAATCTAATGTAGTCAATGGTCCCACGTCATTTGATACTTCCTTGATGATATTGCGTAGGGAGGCAGGTATCGGTCTGACATCCGTATGGGTTGCGAAGGAGTATCCAATGGCATGACCGGGAGTCGGATACGGATCTTGGCCAAGAATGAGAACACGAACATCTTTGATAGACATTTCGAACGCGCGAAGGATCAATTCCCTATCTGGAAAACACACTGCGCCATTGCTTATTGCTCCTTCAATATGGTCGCCAAGCTCATCCAACTTTTCCCGTTGCGAATCTAGAAAAGGTATCCAAGATTCGTGAACTAACGCATCAGGAATGTACATGGTTAGTGAATTCGTAGAGCGCCACCGCTGCTGCCGCCGACACATTGAGTGAGTCAATTCCTGCAGCCATAGGAATTCGCAACTCTTGTGAAGCAATTCCATGGGCGTCAGTGGACAACCCGTCGCCTTCCGTACCCAAGATAAGAGCGCTTCGCTCCCCCGGCTTCCAAGAGCGAATACTTCTTGCAGATGGAAGTGGAGTAAGGGCGAGCACGTCGTACCTTGATTGCGCAAGCTGTTCTGCTAGATCGACGTGATCTGTGTACCTAGCCCATTTCATATTGAAAACAGTTCCCATCGACGTTCTTATCGCTCGCCGGTATAGCGGATCGGCACAATGAGTGTCCAAGAGAATGCCATCTACGCCGAACGCAGCGGCACTTCGAATAATTGCCCCCACGTTCGTGTGGTTTACCAACCCTTCGAGAATAAGCAAAGTGTGGGAATCACGGATCAGTGCGCTGTGATCGAGTGCTACTGGCCGATGAAAACTCGTCAAAGCTCCTCTATGCACAATGTATCCCGTGACACTCCTCAACTCCGATTGAGTTCCGACGATGATCGGAACGTCTTCGGCGAAAGACGGAAGTGAATCTAGCCACTTCTCCTCACAAAGCACCGCTCGAGCCTGAGCGCCCGAAGCGAAAGCGCGCTCGATTGTGATGGCGCCCTCAGCAATAAAAAGACCGCCAGAAGGTTCGGATCGCGTTCGTAGCACGACGTCAGTGAGCGCCGCAAAATCCTTAAGTAGCTCTGGGGCGGCCTCTCCGAAAGGAATGGTCATGACGTGAAGAGCCTATAACTTGCGTATAAACCCGTGACAGTAATGATTGTGCGATAAATCCACGGCGGAATTCCGCGCCCCACTCGTGACCCAACGAAAGCGCCAGCATAGGAGGAGATACCTATCAGTAAAACCGCGAGCCACGCGATCTTTCCTGAAAGAATAAAAACAAATCCCGCAATGAGATTTGTAGCGCCCGCTAAGTAATTCTTCATTGCGTTAGAACGCGCAACACTCTCATTGAGGAGTAATGAAAGAAGGCCAATGAGGATAACTCCTTGGGCAGCACCAAAATAGCCACCGTAGATGCCCGTAAGGAGAACGCTGAATTGCGCGCCCCTACCTATGGCTATTTGGCCGCTCTCTTTCCGTCGACGGGAGACGATGGGTGCCGCGATGTTAAGACCAACGCCGAGCAGCACCAACCACGGCACCACAGAACTGAATATTCGATCGGGCAGCAGGAGCAACGCCAATGCCCCGATTAACGCCCCAGCAATGGAGAAAGGCATCAGTGCTCGAATCTGATGCCGGTCCCCCTCCAGTGCGTGACGTGAACCTCTCATGGCTGCAAAAGCACCCGGAACCAGCCCCACGTTATTTGAGGTATTGGCCACCAAGGGAGAGAGTCCAGCGGCGAGCAAAGCAGGGAAAGTGATGAGAGTGCCACTTCCTACGATGGAATTAATGAAGCCGGCGGCGAATCCAGCGACGAGGATTAGCAACAAAGTGTCGGAGCTAAGTGCGAGCACTCCAGCGCCCTTCTTCGTGAGCCACCTTGATGTTCATACCGAACGCCAGCGACACCGTAACGCTAGTGATCACATCTTCAATGAGTCCAGCAGACATCACTGCTCCCTCTTTAAGGATGATGGCGTGCGTGGTTCCAATGGGGATCTCCTCGAGATGGTGAGTAACCATCACCGTGGCGGGAGAGAGTGGATCGAGTGCAATGATGGCCAATTGAAGGAGCATTGATTCACGTGCCCCGATGTCCATACCAGCAGCAGGTTCATCAAGGAGCAAAAGCTCAGGATTAGGCATCAAGGCTCGTGCCAATTGCACTCGCTTCTTCTCACCCTCGCTTAAGGTGCCAAAAACTCTCTCTGAGAGATGGTCCACCTCCATCAGATGAAGTAGAGAGTGCGCTCGCGCAATATCTTCGTCCGCATACTCTTCGCGCCAGCGACCAGTAAAACCCCACGCAGCGGTCAGTGCAATATCGATGACCTTTTCACCAAATTCGAATTGATCTAAGAGAGCGGCAGAGGTGAGCCCGATGCGAGGACGAAGTTCAAAGACATCAACCGCGCCGAGACGTTCATCCAAAATTTCAACCGTGCCCACGGTAGGAAAGAGTTGCGTGGCTAAAATTCGCAGCAAGGTGGTCTTGCCAGCTCCATTAGGCCCAATAATCACCCAACGTTGCCCTGCACCCACCTCAAAATTGACCTCTTTGAGGATCCAAGAATCGCCTTTGCGCACCCCTACTCCAGTCAGGCGCGCGATGGACATGCGCTTAACCTACCGGTTTCATACCCTTGCTCCGTGGAGATCTTGCCTAGGAACGTATTAGTCGCCTCATGGCTCAATTCGATTCGTGAGGGTAGAGCCGGCTTTGACGATCTCTACCACGCGCTTGGCACCTCTGACCGTTTTGCAAATCAACCCGCACACGAGGCTTTAGACGGCTCAGCGAATGCCTTTTTCGTCGGCAATCAACAACTGTTGCAGGTGGGTTCGACATCATGGATTTCGCGTGCCGAAGGTTCCTGGGAGGCGAGCCAGTCTCGAGTTCCAGAGATCCACACGCACTCGCTCAAAGAGGCTGCCCGCCTACTTTCGACCGCCATTGATGAGGCGCTCGCGCTCATCTCGCCTATCGAGAGTGCCAGCGATAGAGGCGTGCCGATTCGAGCGAATATCCGTCAACACATCTCCGACGCTCTGCGCGATTCCAGAACATTGCTTCCGCCAACAGCGTGGAAGGAGTCAGGTCTCGTAGATCGGAGTATCTCCGTCCTTGTGATCGCAGCGGTAGCCGCCTTGGATAATGGAGGGGCTGTAACCGCACACGAAATGAACTTACGCAGCTTGGAGATTGGTCGACTTCGTGCTGCAGCGCGCGAAGCCCTCATTCTTGGTACTGAAGCCTGGAGCGCTCGTCCTATCCACTAAGATTATTGAGTGCGCACCGTCCTCTACTCCTTCAGCGGTGGCGACCGGAGTGGTCTCACATCGAGGATCTTTAACGCTCTCGCAGAATTCGACGTCACCGTTCTAGATGTGGGTCAAGTTGTCCTTCGCGGTCGCTTGACAGTCGGAGTGCTCATCTCCGCCCCACTCGAAGACTTGGAGATATCGCTGCGCCAGCGACTAACAGGACTGGCTGGCGAACTTGGCCTTGAGCTCTTCATACAACCAGGTGAAGGCGATTCCACCCAACCTGAAGTGGGCGTACATCTCACGCTCATGGGTATGCCACTTCGCCCCCAGGCCGTAGCCAGTATCACCCAGGTGATATCTGATCTTTCTGGGAACATTGAACGTATCGCTCGTGTATCGGATTATCCCGTGGTGGCGATTGAGTTCTTTGTGAGTGGCGTGGAGATTGACGTGATCAAGACGTTGCTCGCCCCTATCGCAAAAGAGAACGGTGTCGATATCGCCGTGCAACCAGGGGGGCAAGCGAGGCACTCGAAGCGCCTCGTCATGCTAGATGTTGATTCGACTCTTATTCAAAATGAAGTCATTGAACTACTAGCTGATCGAGCAGGTTCGGGAGAAGTGGTGAAGTCGATCACCGCTCGGGCGATGAACGGCGAAATGGATTTTGCAGGCGCCTTGCGTGAACGCGTGGCTACCCTGGAGGGTCTCACTCAGAAAGATATTGAAGAGGTACAACGAATCATCGCCCTCACGCCGGGAGCTCGCACACTGGTCGACACGCTTCACCACTTGGGAATCCACGTAGGTTTGGTCTCTGGCGGATTTATTGAAATCATAGCGCCATTAGCCCAATCACTCGGAATCAAATATGTGCGCGCAAATTCTTTGGAAATGATCGAAGGAGTACTCACCGGAAGAGTAACTGGACCAATCATTGATCGAGCCGCGAAAGCAGAGGCATTGCGCGAATACGCGGCGTCGATGTCGATACCGCTTGCTCAGACCGTAGCAATTGGTGATGGCGCAAATGACCTCGACATGATTGCCGCCGCTGGTCTCGGAATAGCTTTCAATGCGAAACCGTTGGTAGCACATGCTGCTGACGCGGCAATCTCAGCACCGTATCTAGACAGCGTGCTCTTTCTCTTAGGTATTACGCGGCGAGAAATTACTTCTTACCAGGGCGGCTAAATGTAAAAGATGTACCTGCTGGCCCTTTGAGAAGGTCGCTGTACTTTTCAAGCAAATCAAGATTCCTATCTGCCAAATGATCAAATGGTTGGCCCACACTCGAACCAGGAGTGAGTGAGACCATCGCCTTGTTGGGGTCAATCACAGCGCTCACCCAACATTCATGAGAAGAAGCGCGCGCGATGACTTCGGCTATGGGTGAAACGATCATAGAATTTCCAAAGTAAAATGTGCCTGCTGGATCGATGCCCACGGCATTGGCCCCCACCATAAAGAGATGATTGTCATAAGCACGCGCTCGATTAGTGAGTTCCCAAATATCTGCCGATCGCAGGAACGCAGAAGGGCGCGCGATGAGTTCGGCTCCTTGAATGCCTTGGATGCGACTTAACTCAGGAAAATCACCATCGAAACATATAATCATGCCAATTTTGCCAAGTTCAGTATCAACCACGCACACATCGTTGCCAGGAACTACCCATCCTCCTTGACTCAACATCTCAGCGCAGAATGGATGAGTCTTTCGATAGATGCCAGCTATCTCACCGGAGGGAAGGATAATCATCGAAGAGTTATAGACAATGCCTCTCTCCTCACCGCGCTCGTAAGTGGCGTGCACAATATGCACGCCGAGGCGTTTGGCAACATCTTGAATCGGAGAGGTGAGTCTGCCCGGGAGTATGTCTACCAAGTCCCACAACTCTTCCGGGCTGCAACCCGGAGAAAAACCAGTGGTGACAGTCTCCGGCAATACAACTAGTGAAGCTCCCGTTTCAGCCACGCACCGCTCAATAAATGAGATTGTTTTTACGATATTTGCATCGATAGACAATGGAGAGAGATCTCCCGCTACAGGAGCAATTTGAATGGCCGCAGCAATGAAAGTTTTCATCGGGTGATGAGCCAACCGAGAAGTACTCCTGCAAGGGCGATGACTGCCCCCACGAGGAGCGAAGATGTACTCGAAGCCGGTCGGATCGCAGATTCCTTACGAACGCTTATGCTTCCAGCTTCGGTCTGTTGTACAACAGCGGCGGCACTCCGGTCACCGCCAAGATAACGATTAACCGCCTCGAAGAATTCGTTGGCAGTCTTCTTAGAAACCCCGCTGAGCACCCGTTGGCCCACGCCGCCAATAACTCCGCCCACCACAGCATCGGCTTCATAAGTGAGTGCGCATCCTTCGGCACTCTCCGCAAGAGTGACTTTGACATCTGCTTGGACCGTACCTGGACCACCCGAGCCGCTTGCCTTGAGAGTGAACGCGTGCGGGGCGTTCTGGTCTGCCAGCTCTACCAGACCGTTATATGTGCCCTTAATGGAAGCGACGCCAGCTGTAATAGTCATGGCGTAACTCGTGGAGCCGGTCTGTTCTAATGCTTGGCAGCCAGGAATAGTAAGGAGAAGAACAGCTGGATCATTGAGAGCAGCAAAAACGGCCGCTGGAGAATGATCTAACGAGTAGCCTCCAATGATTTTCATGCGTTCTCCTTCATGGTGCGGCGTAATTCCCATAGCTCGCTCGGAGAGATGGGCATGCGACGGATTTCGAAGCCTTCAGCATCTTCAATGGCACTTGCGAATACTGCCGAACCAGGAATGACGCCAGCCTCACCCGCACCTTTGATACCAAGAGGATTAAGTGGCGAAGGGGTTTCCAAGTGGCCCGCTTCAACAGTGGGAATCTCTGTTGAATATGGCATGAGGAAATCCATGAAAGAAGCATTTTGTAGCTGTCCACTCTCGTCGTAGGCCATGCGCTCATAGAGCGCACCGGCTACTCCTTGCGCGACACCTCCGTGTATTTGTCCTTCAACAATCATCGGGTTAATCACTCGACCACAATCGTGAACAACCACATATCGAAGGATCTTCACTTCGGCCGTCTCCGGGAGAATCTCGATGATGACCGCATGCATGCCATTGGCAAATGTTGATGCCATGGGCGAGTAATAATCTTTACCCTCTAATCCAGGCTCTTGATCTTCTGGTACGGGAGGTTTAGAGGTGTCCCCCACCGCAAATTGGGTGGCCGCTTTCGCTGACTCGTCGAAGGCATACCTGAGGGGATTCGAAAGAACCGCAACGGTTTTGAGTGCGATGGACTTTGCGTGGTCTCCCTTCACCCGAATAATGCCATCAACTATCTCAAGATCCTGTGGATCACACTCAAGGGCCTCACCAGCAAGGCGCAGCGCCTTATCTCTTACCTGTCGGGCGGCAAGAGCGATGGCGTTTCCGCTCATTACGGCAGCGCGAGAGGCGAACGTGCCCACCGCATAAGGAAAACGGCGGGTATCTCCTGTGGTGACGAATACGTCCTCAATAGGAACTCCGAGTTCATCGGCAACGATCTGGGCAAAAACGGTCTGATGACCCTGCCCTTGGCTTGTGAGACCCGTAGCAACATTAATTCGACCGCTTGTCTCCACTTGGACGAAGCCACCTTCGTATGGGCCCACCCCCGTTCCTTCAACGTAACAAGCAACACCAATGCCGATTTTGCGCCCCATGGCCGCATATTCACTGCGCATAGTTTCGAAGTCATCCCAGCCAACCATTTTCTTGAGCATTGCCATAGATGCCGGAAAGTCACCTGAGTCATACTCCAGTGGCCGTCCATCTTGAAAAATCAAACCTAAGTCGTAGGGCATCTCGTGGGGCTGAATGAAGTTCCGTTCACGGACCACAGTTCTATCAAGTTTCAAGTACTTCGCGATCGCATCGACCGTGCGCTCCATGGCGAAAACCCCTTGTGGTCTTCCAGCGCCGCGGTAGGGAATAACCAATACAGTGTTGGTAAAGAGGGAGGTGAATTCGACCCGGTAAGAAGCAGGCTTATACGGACCAAGCAATTGAGTTGATGTGATGAGCGGAATAATAATTCCGTAGGGCGTATATGCCCCGTTGTCGTGAAAAAAAGTGACGTCTAATCCAAGAATGCGACCTTCTTCATCGAATCCGACTTCAATGTGATGCTCCTGAGCTCTTTCGTGGGCCGAAGATATGAAGTGTTCACGCCGATCTTCACTCCATTTTACAGGGCGCTTAAGTTTGCGAGCCGCCCAAGGAATGAGAACTTCTTCTGGCCACGGATGCATAATTTTTACGCCAAATCCTCCGCCCACGTCGGGGGCAATACACTCAACTTTCTGTAGTGGAAGGTCAAGTTTGGCTGCCACAGCAGCTCGCACCCCTGTCGAGGTTTGCGTTGACGACCAGAGACGCAACTCTTGTGAATCTTCCTCCCAGATAGCGTAAACGCCCTTACCCTCGAGGGGAGAGCACGCGCTTCTTTCAATGAAGAGATCTAGCGAAAGTTTATGAGGAGCCGACTTGATCATGGCGCGGGCGTCGCCGACTTCTTTGACAGAGTGTGCGCTGACATTGTTCGGAACACTTGAATGCACCGCATTGTGTGCGGCTTTAGCGTCTTCAATGCCGACAACTGGTTTCAAGATTTCATACGAGACCTTAATGAGGTCCACGACATCCTCGGCAACGTAACGATCTTCTGCGATGACCATAACAATGGCTTCGCCCACGTGACGAACATACTCATTAGCAAGTGGATACCCAGTTCTGCCGTTAAGTAGGGCGGGATGAGGGATGAGGAGCGGCAAGGGTTCTGCAACACGCCCCTCAAGATCTTCATAAGTGTAAATTCCGATCAACCCGGGTACATCAATAGCATCAGTGACATCAATATCTAAAATGCGAGCAGAGGCATGTGGGCTACGAAGGAATGCCGCCGCCAAAGCGTCATGTCCAAGATCATCGAGATAACGTCCCTGGCCAGAAACTAAACGGGGGTCCTCTTTGCGCAGGATAGGTTCACCAAATGATTTAGTGGTCATCGCGCACCCCCGAATCAATCAGCTCGGCCGCTCTCAGCACTGATTTGATGATGTTTTGATACCCCGTGCAACGGCAGAGATTTCCAGCTATTGCTTCGCGCGCCTCTTCTTCCGTGGGGTGTGGATTCTCTTTCAGATATGCATGGATCGTAGTGATGAATCCTGGCGTACAGAAACCACATTGCAAACCGTGTGACTCATGGAAAGCACGCTGAACAATCCCCAAACTCCCATCATTGTTAACTAAACCCTCAACCGTGGTGACTGCAGAACCAGCAACGCTCACGGCAAAAATAAGACAACCGCGCACTGGCTTGCCCTCGAGCAGGATGGTGCAAGCGCCACATACTCCGTGTTCGCATCCCACATGAGTGCCGGTAAGTCGCAGGTCGTGGCGGAGGAAATCTGAGAGCAACCTTCGAGCAGGTACTCGCGCGCTTAATGGGGTCCCATTGACCGTGATTTCCACTAGGAATAGTTCCTCGGGATTCATGATTGTCTCAATTCTGCATGAACGCGGGCCTCGGTGAGCGCTTGAACTACAAGGGTTTTTACGAGTTGACGACGGTAATCGGCGGTAGCGTGAATATCTGTATCGGGATCTATCAAAGCTTGCACTTTTAGGTTTAACTTCTCGTGGTCTTCATGCACGTCAATCACGTCGATAACTAGTGGTGTTCCGGCCACCGAAAATATTGCAATCCTTGCGGCCATTATTTGGCCATCCAGAACTTGCACCAAGGCGCAGACTCCCGCGAGGGCGTAATCGCCATGTCGACGGGCAACTTCCTGGCAAGAACTCCCCCATGTGGCATCTAGAACAGGAAATGACACACCGGTAACGAGCTCACCATGTTGAAGTGAGGATTCGAGTGGTCCGACGAAAAAGTCGGCGGCCAGAATTTCGCGAGGCCCTTGTTGGGCGGAAACGTGAATTCGGGCCCCGAGAAGGGCAGCTACTGCAGTGAGCTCTCCGGCAGGATCGGCGTGTGCAATAGATCCCACTGAAGTTCCACGATTTCGAATAACAGGATGAGCCACATAGGCAAGCGCCTGCTGAATCAACGGAACATGAGTTTGTACCAAGACGTGAGTGAGGACCT
The DNA here is from genome assembly GCA_903844855.1 of uncultured Actinomycetes bacterium. Classification (GTDB taxonomy): domain Bacteria; phylum Actinomycetota; class Actinomycetes; order Nanopelagicales; family Nanopelagicaceae. The sequence continues at coordinate 60,660 of CAIMVH010000044.1, forward strand.
CTTGGTGCCGGGCAATAGCTCCGATCCATAGCTCTGAACCGCGCAGCTCGATCCCCGAGAGTTCGGTGAGGCCATTGATATCCACCAAGACATCAGGGGATGCCAAGCGCATGGAAAGTAGAGGGGTGAGGCTCTGTCCGCCAGCTAGCACCTTGGAGTTGTGACGTTGCAAGGCCATGACCGCTTCTGGGATGGATTGGGGCCGCACGTATTGAAAACGAGAGGGCTTCATTGAACTATCCTCTCCCTCTTTCGTAGATGCCGAGATGTGAATTATCGCCTAAGAATCCAAAAAAGCCAGGCGATAACGCACGAAAGGCGGGTGGATTCCTCCACCCGCCTTTCGAAAGGGCCTGATGCTAAAGCATCAATCCTTAGCGCTTGACTTTCTTTGCCAGCATGTTGCAGAGGTGCCAGCCAATGACTGCGACCAACGTACCTGCTGCGATACCGGTGATCGAGAAGTCATTGGTGAACTTCAGCGATACGTTGCCGACACCAAGGATGATGGCAGCAGAGATGGGAACGAGGTTAACTGGGTTACCAAAGTCAACCTTATTTTCGATCCAGATCTTGGCACCAAGAATGCCGATCATGCCGTAAAGGATCGTCGTCACGCCGCCAAGTACACCGCCAGGAACTGCATTGATGATGGCACCAAACTTGGGGCAGAGCCCGAAGATGATCGCGAATACAGCCGCAATGTAGTAAGCCAAGGTCGAATAGACCTTGGTTGCAGCCATGACACCGATATTTTCGGCATATGTTGTGGTTGGTGAACCGCCCACAGCGCTTGTGACCATGGTGCCCACGCCATCACCGATAAGTGCTCGACCAAGGACATCGTCGAGATTTTCACCTGTCATCTCAGCAACTGCCTTGACGTGTCCGGCGTTTTCTGCGACGAGTGCGATTACAGCAGGAATCACCAAGAGGATGAATGATCCAGTGAATGCTGGACCCGTCATCGTTGGAAAACCAAACCAATCGGCACTGCTAACAGCAGAGAAATCAACGCGCTTTACTGTAGAAGCCAAAGGAGTTAATGGATCTGCACCGGAAAAACGGTCATAACCAGTGATACTCAAAACGTCCATGAGCCAAGCGATGACTACACCAACGATGAGTCCAAGGAAGACCGTGATGCGCGAAAGGAAGCCACGGAACATCACTGACATGATGAGGGTGGCGACCAATGTAAGGAAGCCGAGCCACTCATCTTGGTGCCAGTACACGCCAGTAGCTACTGGCGCGAGGTTGAAACCGATCAACATAACAACTGCACCAGTCACTGCTGGTGGAAGCACCTTGTTCACTACGGCGCCACCGGCAAAGTGCACGATGAGACCCACGATTGCAAGTAGCAGACCGGCGATAAGGATAGAGCCGGTCACTTGTGCAGAGGAGCCACCGCCAGCACGGATCGCCGCTACGGCACCTACGAATGAAGCAGAAGTACCCAAATAGCTAGGTACCCGATTTCCGACGATGAGCAAGAAGATCACCGTGGCTACACCTGACATCATGACGCTGAGGTTTGCATCCAAGCCCATGATGAGTGGGAAGACGAATGTGGCACCAAACATGGCCATCACGTGTTGTGCACCGAGTCCGACCATGCGCCCGTACCCGAGGCGTTCGTTAGGCCTTACAACCTCGCCGGGTCCTGCGTTTGAGAGTGTCCATGCCATGATTAAGCCCCCTCCTGAAGGGCACGGTATCTGGGGTTATCCAGAGACCACGGATTTGATCAGGGTCGAATCCGTTAAGGCTGCTTCTAAGTTAAAGCCGAAAGGGGGTCAACCTATTAACAATTACCTACAAAAGCGCAGCCAATATTGAAGTCACTTCATGCGGCGTGTTGACGTGACATATTGTCGAAAACTAGAAATTTTCCTTTCCAAGATATGAGGCGATGAAAGAACGGAGCCGGAGGCGCTAACCTTGCGCCATGCCTTCGGATCGCGCTCAGACGGTCCCGTTATTCTCCCAGTCCAGTTTCGTGGTTTTGCAGCCATTCCTAGGGAATGAGTCCTTCACAAACCTTGGAGTCTCATCGAAGATCTCCTGGTGGCTAGGAGAGTTAGGTTCCTTTCTGACGATTGAAAACGATGAGGCAAGAGCGCTACCCACCTCACTCTTCCTTCGCAAGACCCCATCTCGACTCACCCGGACGTCCATACACGAATGGCAGGTGGACGGCGTACTTCTAGGTATTACCCGCGTCCTGCGGACTCCTTACATCGCTCTTAAATCAACAGTCATCAAGGCTCCGGCATCCGTCGAACACGATCTCCGGGCGCAAATTGGATGGGGGGCTGGCCTCACCCCCGAGGGCGATGACGAAGTCGCCGGGTTTCTACTTGTTGCAAGAGCCCTTGGTATATCTCACTCCCTAGTTAGTTCAGAGTGGAAGAGTGAACGAACCACAACTTTTAGCGCTGCCCTGCTGGACGCAGCGTTACATGGTTTCGCCATCCCTGTCGTAGCAAATGCTGCCCATGAGATCGCATCTGGGGCCATGACATCGCGCACCCGAGGGGCTTTACTTGCAGTAGGACACTCCTCGGGGGCGGCGTTGCTTCGGGGAATGGAGACGGCCCAGCGATGCTTCAGGAGAGCGGCATGAGACGTATTGAAATTCGACCAGGCTTTTATAGAGATTCAGTATCACTGATGCAAGTGAGCCAACGAGCTGGCGTAGGTATCGATGGCGCATTAGTCGCGATGGCAACACCACTCAACGTAGAACTCGCGATACAAATGGGCTTCGTGCTGCCGCCCACCAGTCCTAACGATTTGATCATCGCGATCGATGCTCCCAATCAAGAATCCCTTTCCCATGCATTCGACGTTGTTGAAGAGGTGTTGGAAGAACAACTTCGCAAGAGTCGCGAACAATCGTTGGAATCCGGCATCACTCCCGCCAGGACTCTGGGTCGCACGCAAGGCGCCGGAATTGCACTTATCTCGGTGCCAGGTGAATTTGCCTTCATAGATGCCGTAGACGCTTTAGAAAACGATATGAATGTGATGATCTTTAGCGACAACGTCACGGTACAAGACGAGATCTTGCTAAAAGATATCGCTCTGAGCCGCGACCTCCTGGTGATGGGACCTGATTGCGGAACGGCAATTATCGGAGGAGTAGGTCTGGGCTTCGCGAACGTAGTATCGCCAGGAAGTGTGGGCATCATCGCTGCCTCCGGAACCGGAGCGCAGCACCTCACTACCCTCTTGGACCATGCAGGGGTTGGCATTTCGCACTGCATCGGTCTAGGCGGACGCGACCTGTCATCAGCAGTTGCTGGACGCTCTGCAAAACAAGCACTTGCCTTGTTGGAGGCAGACGAACATACGGATCTGATTGTCTTTGTCTCAAAGCCCGCAGCAGCCGAAGTTGCAGAATCCCTCCAGAACGTTGCTCACGCAATGAAGAAGAAGGTCATCTTTGGGCTTTTAGGATCTACCGGCTCAGATATCACCGAGACTGCTGAGAAAGTACTCGACGAAATAGGTGTGACAGACCGCCCATGGGTAAACGAGGTAGCTACTGCTGGGTCTACAGGGTCTACAGGAGGCTCACTTCGTGCCCTCTTTGCTGGGGGAACGCTGTGTGATGAGGCGATGCTGATCGCTTCAAAGAGAACACGTGTGCCTATTTTTTCCAATATCCCGCTTGAAAAAGAATGGCTATTAGACCCCTTTGGACCCGCCACCTCGCACGCTTTTATCGATTTTGGTGACGACGCAATGACAGTAGGAAGAGCCCACCCCATGATCGATTCAAAATTGAGGATAGAGAGGCTCGCTAAAGAGGTCAACGATCCATCCTGTGGAGTAATTCTGATGGATGTAGTTCTAGGCCATGGCGCTACTTCAACTCCGGGCGAGGAGTTATCAGCCGCGATCTCCGAGAGCAGTAAACCAATCTTCATCTCGCTCATTGGTACCACGTTAGATCCACAAAATTTTGAGAGGCAAAAGGCGATACTTGCGCAAGCAGGAGCGAGAGTATTCCTGAGCAATGCTTACGCAACCCATGCAGCTCTTGATGCGCTAGGAGTACCACGATGAATAAATTGCTCTCCGAATCTCTCGCAACAGCTACTGCCGGCGTCTCACTCTTGCACGATGCATTGCTCAATCAGGGTGTTGTTACGCAAGCTGTGGGATGGTCCCCTCCTCTCGGAGGAAAAGATCTGCACGATGTCATGGCAGATCAAAGGAGAAGTGTGGCCAATAAATTGGCACTTTCGAAGATGCTGAATAGTGGAGCCGTTCTAGTTGATGTAAAACCGGCATCTGAAGCACTCAACCTGGGTCGCGGTGAGTTTCTCCATGCTGGGCCACCTATTGAATGGTCCCGCGCCTCTGGCCCGATGCGAGGCGCTCTCATCGCCGCGATGCTTTACGAAAAGATGGCCGATTCCCCCGAAGATGCCGAACGAATCCTGGAAAAGAACGGTGTTGCACTAGAACCGTGTCATCACCGTGGCGCCGTCGGCCCTATGGCGGGCGTCGTGACACCATCAATGTGGATGTTTGAGCTTCAAGATCCCAGCACAGGAAATAAGTCGTGGTGTTCACTTAACGAAGGCCTCGGAAAAGTACTTCGCTACGGGGCTTACTCCCCCGAAGTCATTGAGCGCCTTGACTGGATGCGCGACGTGCTTGGACCGCTCCTGCAAATTGGTGTACGCGCTAGAGAAGAACATATTGACGTGAGAGCAATCATTTCTCAAATGATACAAATGGGCGATGAAGGTCATAATAGAAACCGCGCCGGAACGTTGATGTTCCTTCGTGACCTCCTCCCCTTCATGATTGAAGGAGGAACCTCGTCTGACGTTGCGCGAGCAGCGCGTTTCGTCGGGGGTAATGATCATTTCTTTCTCAACCTAGTCATGCCTGCGTGCAAATTACAAACGCGGGCTGCGGAGAACATTCCTGGCAGCACGATAGTCACCGTAATGGCTCGCAACGGAACAGACTTTGGTATTCAAACTTCTGGAACAGGTGATGAATGGTTCATCGGTCCGGCACAGACGCCCCACGGTCTCTATTTGGGTAATTACACCGCCGCCGACGCAAATCCAGACATTGGTGATAGCGCAATCACCGAAACCGCAGGAATTGGCGGCTTCTCTATGGCGGCGGCTCCTGCCATTGTCCGTTTCATCGGAGGAAGTGTGCCGGACGCCCTGGCCACCACAAGACGGATGTACGAAATTTGCGAAGGCGAGAATCCCACTTTCGGCATCCCCGTGTTGGAATTTCGAGGAGCGCCAACAGGGATAGATGTCACGCGCGTCTTGCGAACTGGAATTCTTCCGCAAATCAATACAGGAATGGCTGGCAAAGTTGCTGGCACTGGACAAGTAGGCGCGGGATTAGTAACACCTCCGATGGAAGCATTCACGGCTGCTATCGCCGGTTTAGCCAGGCGGCTCGCTTAGCTTCAAGATCTAGCGGAAGGGAGAGGATCTCATGCACTTTCACCACATCACTCTCACAGTTGTCGACAAAGAGGCGAGCGTCGAGTGGTATCAGAAGCTCTTCGGAGAAGCCTCAGTAACTCCTCGCGTTGGACCGGGCTGGAGCCGTGCACGACTCGCGTGGCCTTCAGGGCTCATCATCGGCCTCACAGAAAATACCAAAACCCGGAAAGACCAACGCTTTAATGAAGGAAACATCGGTCTGGATCACGTGGGCATCTCGTGCGAAAGTGAATCTGAAGTGCGAACGTGGGCAACTAAACTTGATGCACTGGGATTTATTCGCGGTCCAGTAGAAGATGTTGCTTACTGTTGGGCAGTGACAACACGCGACCCGAGCGGGATTCCCATCGAGTTCTACTGCCTCAAAAGTTAATTTGTAGGTGGTTCATCTAAATCATCGAGCAGAGCCAGATCATCTACCTGAAGTATGAGGCCACCGGCTTCTTGGAAGTAATGTCGTGCTCCACTATCGCTTCTTTTCCCGTCCGAGAGGGCCTGCCTCAGGTCCTTCATCAACGGAATGAAATGATCACGTGTGAAGGCAAGGGGCGGCGCGAAGAGATCTCCAAAACCTGCAGCGACCATACCTTCCGGTGATTCAATCACCCGTGAGATCACTTCAGATGTCATGCCTATCTGGTCCACCAGCAAAACACAGACTCTCTCAGCCTCACCAGGGAGAGAGTTGAGTCCTTTTAACAACGAAGAAGCTTGCCCACTCTCCCACTCACTATTGATCACCACGGTGGCATGGGCTACCTCACCCACCCAAGCTCCTAATACGACGATGACTTGTTGACAGCCAGCTTCACGCAAAAGCCGAACACCTCGATCTACCAATCTCTCACCCTCGTGCACATACGGGGCTTTAGGCCCACCAAATCGACGTCCACCACCGGCAGCTATCAAGAGTCCTGTGACCACTATCTCGCAGCCCCCGGGTGAATAGGACCGAGTGAGGTGCGCAAAGGTATGGCGCTCCCTCCCCAGCGATGAGCCACGATCTCGGCAGCAATTGATATTGCAGTCTCTTCGGGCGTGCGCGCACCTAAATCTAAGCCAATGGGTGAATGCAGCCTAGAAAGCTCAATTTCAGTCAGTCCCTCAGCGCGCAAACGATCGAGACGATCCTCATGGGTCCTTCGCGATCCCATGGCGCCGATGTAAGCCGCACTGGAACGCAACGCAAGTTTAAGTAGGGGGATATCGAACTTAGGATCATGCGTAAGGACACACACCACCGTGCGATTATCGATTTCTTGCGTCTCGAAATATCGATGTGGCCAATCCACGATGAGTTCGTCAGCATCAGGAAACCGTTTCGCGGTGGTAAAGAGTGGACGCGCATCACAGACCGTCACGTGAAATCCTAGAAACTTGCCTACCCTTGCGACCGAAGAAGCGAAGTCGATAGCCCCAAAGACAAACATCTTCGCTGGTGGTGCAAAAGTGGAGACAAAGAGTTCAATATCTGCCAGTAGACGTTCGCCATCTTCGCCGTACTTGAGGAAACCAGTTTGTCCTGCTTCTAACATTCCAAGCACATCATCCCGAACGGCGGTGTCGAGTCGTTGCGAACCCAAAGTTCCCAAGACGAAATCCCGACCAATGGCGATATGTGATCCCACTCGAGATCCCCCGGCAACAATAGTGACCACCGCAATCGGTACCTGCGCCTCGATCCTCTCAATAATTGTCGGCAATTCTGGCCACGACGCTGTGGAGATGGATTCAGTAAAGACCTCGAGGATCCCGCCGCACGTAAGCCCCACCGCAAATGCTTCATCATCGCTCACGCCATACACATCTACTGAAGGTGCGACGCCTCTGAGAGCTTCCTGCCCTCGCTCGAAAGCCGCCCCTTCAACACACCCACCACTAATTGACCCGACCACTTCTTCATTGGAAGTCACCAAGAGGGAGGCGCCCGGAAGGCGCGGTGCTGAGCGCCAGGTTCGTACTACGGTGGCAAGTGCTACGGCTTTACCAGCGGCAATCTCGCTCTTGAGTTCCCGCAGCACCTCTTTCATACGAAACCGATCCTTAGAGCCGGCAGGCGTGGATGTCGGTGACTAGGATTCCGCGGGCGCCGAGATTCCACAACTCATCCATCACACGATTGGTCTCCTTGCGCGGAACCATGGCGCGCACCGCTGACCATCCTGATGAATGAAGCGGAGAAACTGTGGGCGATTCAATTCCTGGAGTGATTTTGCAAGCAGCCTCTACCAGGTCATTGCTTATGTCGTAATCCATAAGCACGTACTGCCGGGCAATGATGACGCCTTGGAGGCGACGAATCAATGTTTCTAAAGCAGGAGACTCACTGCGGCTGATAAGAACCGCTTCACTTTTAAAGATTGGATCACCAAAGATCTCCAGGCCGGCCTGACGAAGGGTGGAGCCTGTTGAGACAACATCTGCGATGGCGTCCGCGACGCCTAGTCGTACAGAGGTCTCTACCGCCCCGTCAAGGCGTACTACTTTGGCATTGACGCCCTGCTCTTTCAAATACTTCTCGAGAAGAACGGGGTAAGCCGTGGCAACTCGCTTGCCCGAAAGAGAACTCATTGAGAGCGTCGAACCTGCAAGTGCTGCAAAGCGAAAGGTAGACGCACCAAAATTGAGTGCCAACACCTCTTTCGCTGGGGCATCTGAGTCAACAAGCAAGTCACGCCCAGTGATGCCGGCATCGAGTTCACCAGAACCTACATAAAGAGCGATGTCTCGCGGACGGAGAAAGTAGAACTCCACGTCGTTTTCTGCGTCAATTAAAATCAAATCGCGCGAGTCACTCCGTTGGCGATAACCAGCTTCGCGTAACATTTCAGCAGCCGAGTCTGAAAGAGAGCCCTTATTCGGTACCGCAATACGCAACATAATCAGAGGACCTCATAGATCTCTTCGATGGTGAGCCCTTTAGCTTTCGCGAGCACCTGGGCATGGTAGATCAGTTGGCTAATTTCAAGTGCCGTATCTGCCTTAGTTTGATACTCCGCAGCCATCCACGCCTCCGCTGCTTCTTCGACGACCTTTTTGCCAATCTCGTGAATGCCGGCCGCTAAGAGTGCGCCAGTATTGCCGCTCTCCCCCGCTTCTTTCGCTGAGATCTCGGCCCAGAGCTGATCAAAGGTCTTCATGGAACCAGTCTACGTGGCGGTGGTGCAGTGGGGTGGCTCATTAACCACCCTTCCGACCGGATTAGAAGCAGAAATAGAGGCCGATGAGCACCAGGCCCACTATCACACCCATGGAGCCTAGAAGCGGCACCAAAGTAACTGACTGGCGTGCTCAGCCGGAGTGGGCTTTATTGCGCAATTGCGCGATCATGGCGTCTGGCTCCGAGGCTTTGAAGACGGCAGAGCCCGCCACGAAGGTATCCGCTCCCGCTTCAGCGGCAATAGCGATGGTGTCGAGAGATACTCCACCGTCTACCTGAAGGTAGATGTTCTTATCTCCCCCAATGATCTCCCTTGTGCGGCGAACTTTTCCCATCATGTCTTGCATGAAATTCTGCCCCCCAAAACCGGGCTCGACGGTCATAATCAACACCATGTCAGCCTGAGGAATGAGATCGACGTACGGCTCGATGCTGGTGCCGGGCTTCAAGGCAAAGGCGGCGCGTGCTCCCCGCTGCCTGACAGACTTCAAAATCGCGGAAGGATCGCGCGCAGCTTCGACATGAAAAGTCACGCTATCGACAAATTCGGCATAACGTGGAGCCCACAAGTCTGGATCCTCAATCATGAGATGCGCATCCAACAGAAGGGAGGTACTTGCTCGGATGGATTCAACTACCGCAATACCAAATGTGAGATTCGGAACGAAGTGACCATCCATGACATCGAGGTGAACCATGTCGGATGAGGGAATGCGATCAACTTCAGCTGCCAGTCGGGCAAGATCTGCGTTCAGGATGCTTGGCGTAATCCTCATGAGATAAATCTACTAGTTGAGACGTCTAATCAGGGCGAGAAACATCGCATCAGTCCCATCCTTATGAGGCCAAAGTTGCAAAGTATTGCCCACATAAGGCGCTGGGATCGGTATCAACTCAAATGAGTTGTCGCGCAGCACTCTCTCTAACACTCCTTGCGTTTCAGCTATGTGAGGGGAGCACGTTACATATGCGACCACCCCACCAGGACGAACCAATTTGAGCGCAGAGAGCACAAGCTTTTCTTGCAACGGCACCAAACCAGCCAGGTCTCGCAGAGACTTCCGCCAGCGGGCCTCTGGACGACGACGTAGCGCTCCCAGCCCTGAACACGGCGCGTCCACCAAAACTCGATCAAATGAAGATGCCGGCAGATCCATGTCTGATCCATCCATCACCATGACGTTCTCGGGATGAACCATCACGTGTCGTACCAACTCTGCGCGATGTGGCGTGACTTCATTCGCGGTCAGCGTCGCCCCCCTTTGAATACCTATCGCTTCTAGGAGTGCCGCTTTGCCTCCCGGACCCGCACATAAATCGAGCCAGCGATCGTCTTGACCTATTACCTCGGCCGCAGAAGAAAGGATTGCAACTAACTGTGAACCCTCGTCTTGAACTCCCACGCTTCCATCGATGAGCCCAGCGACCTTCCTAAGCGAGCCCGACCAGCGATATGCGTAAGGAGAGAGTGCACACACTTCGGCACCTAATTCAACGAGTTCGCTACCGTTAGATCGACCTGGACGTGCCACCAATGTTAATGGTGCGGGTCGGTTATTTGCCGCCAAGAGTAATTCGCACTCTTCCCAAGATCCAAGGGCGTCGCGATATGCATTCACAATCCATTCAGGGTGTGAGTGGCGGATGGCGAGCGACTCGCCTCGGAGCTTGCCTTCACTCAACTGCGCGATCCATTCCTCGATATCCTTTTCTGAAACTCGTCGCAATAAGGCGTTGACGAATTTAGATCCTGATTGACCAGAAAACTTTCGAGCAATGTCGACACTTGTATCCACTGCCGCATGTGGAGGGGTTCGCATAGAGAGCAACTGGTGGGCGCCAGCGCGCAAGACTGCTCGAACCTCTATATCCATCTCTAGAACTGAACGAGTGGATACAGAATTTAAGATTCGATCATAGAGTCCAAGCATTCTTAATGTGCCATAGGTGAGTTCGGTTGCGAACGCTGCATCACGTTCTTCTAGATCACGAATCATGGGAGGAAGAATAAGATTGGCGTAGGCGTCGTCGCGCTCAACCTTGATAAGCGCTTCTATTACCGTCATTCGAGTGCGGTCGATGCTCACTCGAATCTTTCACCCTCGATGAGGCGAGCGCCACGAAGCCATTCCTCAGTGGACATGTCCTTCTTGCCGGCAGGGCGCACCTCTTTGATCTCAATTGCACCAAAAGCCGTCCCGACGATGAGACGACCTGTATCCATCACGTGCTGCCCCGGAGAAATATCCACGTTGATGTCTGCCTCGCAAGCCTGCAATATTGCGAGACGATCGCCGCGGAATTGCGTATACGTCATAGGGTGAAAGGCTCTGACCTGTCGAGTGATGAAATGATTTGGCCGATCCCACATAATTCGATATTCGCCCTTGGAGATCTTGGGCGCATAACTCTGCCCATCAGAGGCCTGCGGGTGGGCTCGCATGGTGCCAGCTTCGATTCCGTGTAATACCTGCTCCAGCAAGGGAATACTCTCCAAAGCAAGTGCCGACAGTAATCCATCGCTCGTGTCGCGTGTGCCAATCTCTCGCGTTGAAGCGCCAAAGATGGGTCCTGTGTCCATCCCTTCATCGAGTTGGAATATGGTGACGCCCGTGAGAGTGTCGCCGTTAAGGATTGCACGCTGCACGGGTGCGGCGCCTCGCAACTGAGGAAGGAGTGAAAAATGTATGTTTATCCAACCGTGCCTGGGAATGGAGAGAATTTCACGAGGTAATAGTGCACCGTAAGCCACCACTACCCCGATATCAAAAGATTTCTCTTGTAACCAGGCAGCCAAATCGGTAGAAGTTTTACTAGCCTTGAAAGTATCTATCGCATGATCTTGCGCCCACTGTGCAATCGGTGACGGTTGCAGCTCACGACCACGACCGGCTTGTGCATCCGGTCTTGTGAGAACCCCCACCACATACGGGTGAATGGATTCGAGAACCGGAAGCCCGACGTTAGGGGTTCCCGCAAACACGATACGCACTTAGTAAAGCCCAGCGTGTGGTGAAACCCTGATGATCGGTCCATTCTCGTTGAACCACTCGGCTTCACGAATAGCTTTCATGGCTTCCTTGCGAAGCGCGGTATCTAACCGATCAATAAACAAGATGCCATCAAGATGATCAGTCTCGTGTTGAATTGCGCGGGCGAGCAACTCACTTCCCTCAATCTGCACTGGATCACCAAACATATTGAAACCCTTAGCTACCACCCTGAGAGCGCGAGAAGTGTTGTACAGCAATCCAGGGAAGGAAAGACACCCCTCGTCCCCTTCTTGCTTGTCATCAGAGAGATCTAAAACTGGATTAATGAGGTGTCCGAGCTCCTCATCGACATCCCAGACAAAAACGCGCAACCCCACACCGATTTGCGGGGCCGCTAGGCCAGCGCCTGGAGCATTAAGCATTGTTTCGGTCAGGTCTTGCACCAACGTACGCAATTCCTTATCGAAATCTACAACTGCACTCGCCGCTGTGGAAAGAACAGGATCGCCAAAGAGACGAACGGTTTGAATCGCCACGTGGAATCCTTTCGATGCGGGAGTGCCTAGTCTAAGCCCCGAACCCGATCCAATTCGCCTTGCGGCGCCGGCAAGTAGGTGTTCCCAATCGGTCCGTGACGCAAGACCAGCATGGTGGAGCCATCGTGTGAGAAAACAGGTCCGTGGTTGGTATCAGAACCCGCCGGATGCGAAAGATAAGCTCCAGCCCGCATCACGCCAAATGAGGTGCTCATCGATCCAGTGAGAATAAAGATCTCTTCACTGAAAGTGTGCCATTCATCAAAGGGGCTATCCCATCCCGGCAAGACACCCAATATGCCGGCACCGAAATCGTCATGATCACCGAGTGGCTTGCGCGCCGCTCCGCCAGGCACGTCCTTAACCTTTGCTGCTTGCCATACCGAAGTCTCTACATGCGCAAAATGCGCGGGATCGTCGTTCGCTCGACTTCCTCCATCGTATTCGCCCTCAACAGAGAGAAAGAGTTGGCACCTTTCAAGTGCTTCGACACGTGGGAAAGTGCCCCCCGCCGATACTTCGAAGAAGAAACCTTGGGAGTACTCTCCTACGTCGGTGCGAACTTTCCCTGAGATTAAGTATCCACGCAGATGGCCACTCACGTGATGCGAATCAACCACTACTCCACTGTCGAGCGAAATGACGCGCGTCCATCCGGGACCATCGACCTCCGCCGCGCGTCCGCTCTGAGACGTTGCTCCCTCCGCAAGCGAGTGCGCGCTAAATATCCTCCCACCCAAATTCGTCTCAACTATTTTAGAATCGTCGATATGTGTAAAGTCGATCCACACTCTTCCCATCATTGAACCCTTTCGTCGATTCGAAACGGCGCAAAACGAAATGAAAATTTACGCTTTGCAAGACTCGCAGCGTCTCGTTCGCTCCGCAAATACTCTCGGAGCACAGGTGCCGCCTCCCATTCACAGGTCAGCACGGCGCGATCTGCCGTTCCAAGGATACGGACCGCTTCGGGAATTTCCCCGCTCGGCGACGGGCTCATCACTGCCGAAGCCACTGCTGGGGGCAGTTGCAATTCACGCCGCTCTGCCAGCTCGCGATTGAGAAACTCAAGTGAGTTGGGCATAAGCAAAGATTTCACAACTGGGTGCGCGTCCGGCAATGATGCAAAAACTTCGCCTCCTTCCTTCAGAAGCGAGACAGAGAACTTCCATCGCCGCCTCAGGTCTTGGAGGGCATCTAGCTCAGCTCGTGCTGCCAGGAATTCACCGTCGAGCAAGACCACTGCTTGATAGCCCACCTTTACAGTGGGTTCACAACCACTTGTGGCAACCACGATTCGTGGGGAGTCGTCTAAATCTTCGATGCGCTTATCAGCAGTCGAACTTTGTACTGGAATCCCCGGGAATGCCTTACCAAGCTCCTCAACGGTGCGTTCGCTTCCAATTCCTAAAGGTCGCAGCCTCTGATCTTGGCACTCCCCGCATCGCCAATCAATCGAGACCCTGTCGCAGAGGGAGCATGAAGGGACCGCACTGCTCGATATCAGCACCAGAGGGCCGCCACAAGAGCAGAGCGCACGATTTCTACAGGAATGACAGAGCAATCCTGGGGTATGACCTTTTCGTGCCACTGTTACTAAGACAGGTCCGGATTTAAGTGCTTTGCGCATCACGTTCCATGCGATTGTTGGTATGCGCACACCGGAGTTGTCAGTGTGCACCCGAGGGCGTGGGATCTCAGGATTCAAAATGTGCATCTCTCCTGCATTTAACTCGCGTAAACGGGAGAGCGGTATTGCTGGTACAACGGTCAAGAGCCCGGTTGCTGCAGAACGAATACCCGCGATACCAGCTGCGCCCCATCCTGGTGTGCGTGGCTCCTGGAATGCATAATCCTCCTCATCGACCAAAACAATCACATCGTATTTTCCGCGAGCGAAGAGAGCACCACGAGTACCGATCGTTACCGGCACGTCATTGCGTTCTGAAATGAGGTAATTACGGTAGCGCAGTTGAGGCGATAAACCGGAGTGCAGAATACTTGTGTACATTCCGGCATCATTGACCAATTTCTCCGCGATTTCGACGTCACGTTGATCCGGATAAATAAGCAAAACTTTGAGTCCTCGTCGCACCATCTCCGAAATGGCATCAAGGAGGATCAGGTGTTGGATCTGGCCTTGTTGGTTAAGAAGCATGGCGTGGGGCGTTTTCCCCGCGACAGCTGCCGCCACGAACGATTCGACGCGATTTGGAAGTACGCGGGGCTCAAGCTCTGGAGTCTCAGATCCAGGAAAGGAGAGCGCATCCTTCTCACCGCGCGCATGGCGCGGAGGTACCGCGGAGCGAAAAAGATCCCAAAAGGTACCCACATAAAATTCTCGACACCGCTCAATGAGATGGAGAAGTTCTCCAGTAAGAATCGGTATTGGGGAGGTAACCGAGGATATTGCCTTAAGTGATTGATGAAGTGACGCCTCACTTCGTTCGATAATGACACCATCGCAGAGTCGTCCTGAAAAAGGGACACGGACCAAGGTTCCAGGTAGGGCTACCGCATCCCACTTAGCTGGCACCAGGTAATCGAATGGTTGATCGAGGTGCACCACCCCCGTGTCGACCAGGATGCTCGCAATGGGCGCCTGCGAAGCCACGGGCAACACTGTGCGCCGCCGCTTAGGAGCGGTGGAGATTAACTCCAACGGCTCCATGATTAACCTTTTACTGCGGCCTTCAACGCATCAGCACGATTGGTCAATTCCCACGTGAAGTTGGGAAGCTCACGTCCGAAGTGACCATATGCGCTTGTCGCTGAATAAATGGGACGGAGGAGATCTAGGTCCCGGATAATCGCGGCGGGACGCAAATCGAATACCTGCGCAACAGCTGCTTGAATCTGCTCCACTGGAACAACTCCCGTACCAAATGTTTCTACGAATAGCCCCACTGGTTGTGCCTTACCAATGGCATAGGCAACCTGAACTTCACAACGGCGAGCTAGGCCGGCAGCAACCACATTCTTTGCCACCCATCGCATGGCATAGGCAGCTGAGCGATCGACCTTTGATGGGTCCTTTCCGCTGAAGGCCCCTCCACCGTGACGGGCCATACCGCCATATGTGTCAACGATAATCTTGCGACCGGTAAGCCCCGCATCGCCCATAGGACCGCCGATGACAAAACGTCCGGTGGGATTGATAAGCATTCTTGCACCCTTGGAATCAATGTTTACTAATGCCAACTCAGGCTCGATGACGTGCTTGATGACATCAGGGCTCAGGAGATTTTCAAGACTGATTTTGTCGGCATGCTGGCTCGAAACTACAACTGTATCGATACGAACGGGAGTGTCTCCGTCGTATTCGATCGTGACTTGAGTTTTACCGTCTGGGCGCAAGTAAGGAAGCATCTCGGTGTGACGGACTTCAGCTAAACGTTGTGCAAGACGATGAGCGAGTGCGATCGGCAGCGGCATGAGCTCTGGTGTGTCGTCGCATGCGTAGCCAAACATGAGCCCTTGATCGCCCGCGCCCTGCAAATCGAGAGGATCTGCCCCCGAATCCACGCGATGCTCAAAAGCATCATTCACACCTTGAGCGATGTCTTGAGATTGTTGGCCAATCGAGACAGAGACCCCACACGAGGCTCCATCAAAGCCTTTGTCGGATGAGTCATAACCAATCTGCAAAACCTTCTTGCGGACGATCTCTGCTACATCTGCATATCCGTTTGTGGTCACTTCTCCGGCGACGTGTACCTGGCCAGTCGTAATCAGCGTCTCTACAGCGACCCGACTCTTCGGATCTTGTCGGAGAAGATCATCGAGGATTGCATCAGAAATCTGATCTGCGATCTTATCTGGGTGGCCTTCAGTGACGGACTCGGAGGTAAAGAGACGATTAGACATTGGGCTAGGTTAGCCTCTCTTTGAGGTGGTCAAGTACGACGTGGGCAAGCGTGTCTTTGCTCGTTCTTTCAATCTCGACAGATTTCTTACCGTCTGGACCAAAGATGAGAGTGGCCTGGTTACTATCTTCGCCAAAAACTTGCCCACCAGAAACATCGTTCAAGATGAGAAGATCTACCGGCTTGCGCTGAATCTTCTCTTTTGCCAGCTCTAGAGGAGTGCGTTCATCCCCTGTTTCGGCAGCAAAACCTACCAACAAAGCTCCGACCTTCAACTGTGAACGACCCGTGCAGAGGGACGCCAGGATGTCTACATTTGATTCGAATTCGATGGTGAGCCCGTCTGCTGAATTCTTCTTTATCTTGGATTGCGAAACGCTCTTTGGGCGAAAATCAGCTACTGCAGCGGCCATGATTACTACATCCATGTGGACAGCGGCACCCCACACTGTTGAATTCATCTCATCAGCGTTGATTACCCGATGAATCTGAATCTTAGGATCCAGCGAGACAAGTAAATTCGACTCTACGTTTGCCGCGATAAGAGTGACAGTGGCACCACGAGCTGCGGCAGCACGTGCGATAGCAATACCTTGCTTACCCGAAGAGTTATTGCCCACATAACGCACCGGATCAATTCTCTCGCGCGTTCCACCTGCCGTCACCATGAAAGCCATGCCGGCTAGATCCTGCGGTAGAACTAAAGAAAGTGCACGCTCAACAATTTGACTAGGTTCGGGCAGGCGTCCTACTCCGCTATCACTACCGGTGAGCCGGCCGTGAGCCGGCTCGAGGACGTGAATCCCACGCCTCTTAAGGGTGGCAATGTTTTCTTGAGTGGAAGCATTTTCCCACATCTCCGTATGCATCGCTGGTGCCAATAAAATAGGGGCACGTGTGACTAGCAGCGTCGAGGTAAGAAGATCATCCGCGCTTCCTTGAGCAAAACGTGAAATGGTATTCGCAGTCGCCGGAGCCACCACGATCAAATCAGCGCCCTGACCAAGTGCGACGTGAGCGACTTCGTCGACGCGCTCCCAGACTGTTGAACTCACCGGCTCTCCAGAGAGCGCTTCAAAAGTTGCTGCCCCTACAAATTTCAACGCGGAAGGAGTCGGAATTACCCGAACAGAGTGGCCCAACTCTTTGAACCGACGGATAACTTCACAGGCCTTGTAGGCCGCAATTCCACCGGATACTCCGACGATGACTCTCATTGACGAATTTTCACGGATTCGTTTTCGCGGGGCATTAAAACGTCTTTTACTTAGACGATATCGAGAGGCTCCGAGGTCACAAGGCCCTCATTGATTTCGCGCAGTGCGATGGAGAGGGGCTTCTCGTGAACATGGGTCTCTACTAGTGGTCCCACGTACTCAAGGAGACCCTCACCTAATTGTGAGTAATACGAGTTGATCTGACGGGCACGCTTGGCCGCATAAAGAACGAGGCTGTATTTGGAATCTGTCTTCTCCAAGAGCTCATCGATCGGTGGATTCGTAATGCCTTCAGCGATTTGCGACACGGGTGCCTTCCCTACATTTTGAGTAAATCTCTACGACTGGGCTAAGGCTACCAGCGCGGAGACCACCTCTCCGACCTCAGAGTTGACGATCACGTAGTCGAACTCGCCCTGAGCGGCCAATTCTTCACGAGCATGAGCCAATCTGCGCTCAATCACCCCTTCATCCTCAGTCCCTCGCCCAAGTAGGCGACGGACCAACTCCTCCCAATTAGGAGGTGCCAGGAAGACCATAGTCGCTTCAATCCCACTTGCCCGGACCTGGCGAGCCCCCTGAAGATCAATCTCCAGCAATACATCCCGACCAGCAGCCAGCTCCTTTCCCACTAAATCTCGAGGAGTGCCATACCGATAACCAGCGAAATTGGCCCACTCCAAAAAAGCGTCCCTTGAAATCGCTGCATCGAATTGGGCGTCAGAGAGAAATGTGTAATGTGTGCCATCAATCTCGCCTGCGCGTGGTGTACGCGTGGTGGCGCTCACGCTCAGCCAGAGCCCTGGCCACTCTGTGGGGAAATCGCGCAAATGACGAACTACGGTGGACTTTCCCACGCCACTTGGCCCGGAAAGTACTACGAGTCTTCCAACGCGACCTGACATGGGTAAATCATCCCACACGATTGCACACGAGAAGTTACTTTTCGAACTCCAGTAAAAGCGCAGAGATCTGTTTCGCGCCCAAGCCTCGAATACGGCGACTATGAGCTATACCGACTTTTTCCATTACAACGGCAGCTTTCACTTTGCCCACTCCGGGCATCGATTCAAGTAGCGCGATGACGCGCATCTTTGCGATCGCGTCGTTCGAAGCACCTTCTGCTATCACCGAAGCCAGTGAGATATTTGATTGCTTTAAGCGAGCCTTGAGTGCAGCTCGTTCTCGGCGAGAGGCGGCCGCTTTTTCGAGTGCTGCCGTTCTCTGCTCAGGGGTTAACACGGGAAGTGCCACGGTGCTCCAATCGTCACTACCAAATTAGCAGTGAGTATTAAAACACGCTCTCTCAAAATAGATATAACTATTTTATTTGGCTATGAGTTTCCCAACCCATCAATAATGCTCGCCAAACCGTCAGACATCCGACGGTAATCATGAGGATCCCATAACAAAGTTATCGGCCTTCCGATAACGACCAGGTCAGCGCCGTGAGCGAGCGCCTCTGCCGGCGTAGCCACGCGCTCTTGGTCATTGGACGCACTTCCAGGTGGGCGCACTCCCGGCGTCAAGAGATGAATCTCACGCGGCAACACCTCGCGGAGCGCTTTGACTTCATGTGGCGAACAGACAATTGCCCGAGCGCCTGCCGCCACAGCGGAGAGAGCTAAATTTTTTGTGAGTAATGCAATATCTGGGGGAAAACCCATCAAATTAAGATCCTCAGCCGATAGTGAGGTCAATACCGTGACTGCGGTGATCCTCGTTTCGGGCAGCGCTTGCGCAGCTGCCGCAATCATCGCCGCTCCACCTGATGCATGCACGGTTAAGTATGCAGGCTTTAACGAGGCAACGGATTGAGCGGCCCCAGCCACAGTATTTGGTATGTCATGCAATTTAAGATCGAGGAAGAGCTGGGCGTTATTGGCTTGCTGCATTACTTCAGCGACGCCTGTAGTTCCGAATCGATTGAAGAACTCCAGACCCAATTTCATTGTTGATATTTGAAGCGAAGAAATTGCTGCCCAATGCTTCGCCTCGTCTAGATCTTTGGTATCGAGTGCTATTGCTATTGGTGCGAGATCCGAATACATGTCATACCTTTCGATGAGCAAAACCAATGGCATCTTGCAGTGCAGAAAAGCCGCGCTCAGCAAGTAGTACTGACAGTTCTTTTTGTACCCGCGTGAGAGCACTGGGGTCGTGGAAATTTGCCGTACCGATAGCAATCGCACTGGCGCCCGCGAGAATAAATTCGAAAGCATCCTCCCCCGTCAAAATGCCGCCCATGCCGATGAGTGGAACATGCGGGAGCGCGGCATGAACCTGCCAGACCGCTCGTACAGCAACAGGACGAATCGCTGGACCCGAGAGACCACCAGTCACGCCCGCCAGGGCGGGCTTGAGGGTTTCGGTGTTAATCACCATCCCCAAAAGGGTGTTGATAAGTGAAAGCCCCGTGGCTCCGGCGTCTACGCAAGCCTTGGCGATCTCTACGATGTCGGTGACATCAGGTGAGAGTTTGGCAAAAATCGGGAACGCACCACCCACGTTGCGCCGCACTATGGAGATGACCTCGGCCGCCGAATGCGGTTGACAGGCAAAGACCAATCCTCGATTAGCGACGTTTGGACAGGAGATATTTACCTCAAGAGCAACGACGCTATCGCCCGCACGTTTGACACGAGCCGCTAAGCGACCAAATTCCTCGACATCGTTACCAGCAATGGAAACCATGGTGCGCACTCCTTTGGAGGCCAACCAAGGAATATCGTGTTCCAGAAAATCATCGATGCCAGGACCCTGTAAACCTATCGAGTTGAGCATGCCACTTGGCGTCTCGGCCATCCGCGGAGTGGCTCTACCGGAACGAGGGGACATCATGATGGACTTTGTGACTACCGCGCCAATTGTGGTGAGATCCACGAATTGAGAGAGCTCTTTCCCCGACGCAGCACACCCGCTTGCGGTCAGCACGGGCGAAGGCAGCACAAGCGTGCCGAGTTTCGATTCTAAATTTACTTCGGCAGATACTCCTCGTCCGCCTTTCGGAACCACTCGAATAGAAGTCATTAGTGTTCACTCGCCTTCGGAGCTCCGAGCGTCTCTTCCGGAACAGAGCCAATGCTCTCCCAGAGGACCCGATCGCCAGCAAAGACTGGACCGTCAACACAGGAACGAGACATTCGGACCACATCATCATTGCCACGGACAGGAAGCACGCACGTCATACAAATTCCAATGCCGCACGCCATCGACTCCTCGACCGCGCATTGCACCATGACACCAAATTCGCCACCTAAGGTGGTTAACGCGGAAAGCATAGGCATAGGACCGCATGCATAGATGACATCGATATTTGCACGCTCAAGAATTGACCGTGCGGCATCTGTCACGCGACCTTGCACACCTAGAGATCCATCATCGGTGGCGATACTCAGAGCATTTGTGACTCGGCGAGCTTCGAGAGTTCCAAAGAGACGATCTGCGGATGCTGCCCCAAGAGCCATATCAACTCGACATCCACGTTGGCGTAATGCATCGGCAAGCATGAAGAGCGGTGCTGATCCATATCCACCGCCTACCAGAAGTGCATGGACCGGGTCTTTCGGGAGCGGGAAAGGTCGCCCTAGCGGGCCTACCACATTAATCATTTGGTGCGGAGCTAACGCTGCGAGCCAACGCGTTCCTGCGCCGTGCGCAGAAATCACCAACTCAAGTGTGCCACCGTAGAGTCCGCGTTCCTGCGCCTGATATACCGAGAATGAGCGACGAAGTAGCGTGGATGTGCTCTCACCTCCGACAGAAAGTGCCACGAAATTACCAGGTCGAATTCTTTCAGGAATACCTGGAACGACGATGGTGATGAGGTGATAGGCACCTACGCGTCTATTAGAGAGCAACTCACCTTCTACCTGCAACGGTTGAAAATTCATTTCACCACCGGACGTAACCACTCCTGAAGAGATTGCACTACGCCTCCCCCACGTCTACGCGACTCAATGCCCTGGACGGCCGCGACAAATCCTTGAATTGTTGTGATGCACGGTACCCCACGGGTGATGGCCGCGGTACGGATTCGCCAGCCATCTCGCCTCGGCCCCGATCCTACTGGCGTGTTAATCACTAGCGAGATCTCTCCCCGAGCGATCAGTGCAGAGATCGACTCTTCTCCCCTGCCCTCAGATTCCTTAGGAACCAATTGGGCCGGAATGCCATGCTTGGCCAGCACTTCTAAGGTGCCCTGAGTGGCGACCAGGGCGAATCCCAAATCAATCAGACGCGAGGCCGGTACCACCATCGCTCTTTTGTCCCGATCTGCAACAGAGATAAAGACCGCCCCTGCTGTGGGCAGTGGACCAAAGGCCGCAATCTGGCTCTTCGCGTAAGCCGCCCCAAAAGTTTTGTCGATTCCCATCACCTCACCAGTCGACTTCATCTCCGGACCAAGGAGGGATTCCACACCGCTACCATCTGGCTTCCGGAATCGATTCCATGGCAGCACCGCTTCCTTGACTGCAATTCCTCCCTGAGGGATCAGTCCAGTGTCCAAAAACGGAAGATGGCCGGAGGTGCGTAGGTCGCTAATGGTTTTGCCGACCGAGATAAGCGCGGCCGCCTTCGCGAGTGCCACTCCCGTGGCTTTACTGACAAATGGAACAGTTCGTGAAGCTCGAGGATTTGCTTCCAACACGTAGAGAATGTCACCAGCTAATGCGAATTGAATATTGATCAATCCCCGCACGCCCACGCCCTCCGCGATTTTGAGAGTTGCTTCGCGTATGCGTTTCTCTTCATTAGCCCCGAGAGTGATAGCCGGCAAAGTACACGCCGAATCCCCAGAATGTACGCCAGCCTCCTCAATATGCTCCATGATGGCTCCAAGGAAAAGTTCGTTCCCATCGTAAAGCGCGTCTACGTCGATTTCGATGGCATCATCAAGAAAGCGATCTACCAGGACTGGATGATCCGGACTCACGCGAGTGGCCCTCGTGATGTACTCCGTCAAGGCCGCATCATCGTAAACAATTTCCATGCCACGACCCCCGAGAACGTAGGAGGGCCGTACGAGGACTGGGTAACCAATGCGCTGAGAAATCGCTAATGCTTCATGAGTTTCATTAGCCGTGCCGTGTGCTGGCGCAATGAGACCCGCTTGTGCAAGAACGCGACCGAACTCGCCTCTATCCTCCGCCCGATCAATCGCCTCTGGATCCGTACCGATGATAGGAACGCCGCGCGCCTTGAGAGCCGCTGCCAGGCCAAGGGGAGTTTGCCCACCTAGTTGCACCAGCACGCCCGCAATGGGGCCAGCCTGTGATTCAGCTTCGAATACTTCCATCACGTCTTCCAGCGTCAAGGGCTCAAAATAGAGGCGATCTGAAGTGTCATAATCGGTAGAGACCGTTTCAGGATTGCAATTGACCATAATCGTGTGAAAGCCAGCCGCGCGTAATGCAAACGAAGCATGCACGCACGAATAATCGAATTCGACTCCTTGCCCTATTCGATTAGGACCACTTCCAAGAATCATCACGGCAGGTACTTCGCGCGGCAAGACCTCTGACTCATTCTCATACGTTGAATAGTGATACGGAGTTGAAGCTTCGAACTCTGCCGCGCAGGTGTCTACAGTTTTATAGACTGGCCGAATTCCCAAGGCATGACGAATAGCGGTGATGACGGTTTCTTCGCTCTTACGCAATTGTGCTATTTGTAAATCAGAAAATCCATGGCGCTTAGCCCTCTTCAACGTGAGCCCATCTAGCGACCCCGCCGACCTCACCTCGATAGCGATCTCAGCAAGCAACAAGATCTGATCCAGAAACCAAGGGTCGATTCGAGTAATCGCATGTATCTCTGCGACGCTTGCGCCAAGAAAAAGTGCACGCTGGACAAAATTGATGCGTGATTCTGTCGGTTTTCTCATACCCTCCAAGGAAATAGCCAACTCCGCAGCAGTGTCCGTTGCCCCAGTCCAATCAAAGGCGGCGCCTGAGCGCTCGAGGGAGCGCAACGATTTTTGCAGCGCCTCGGTGAAGTTGCGGCCAATCGCCATCGCCTCTCCCACACTCTTCATGGTGGTCGTGAGCGTGGTATCTGCCAGTGGAAACTTCTCAAATGCAAATCTGGGTGCCTTAACAACCACATAATCCAATGTGGGCTCGAATGAGGCCGGAGTCTTCTTGGTGATGTCGTTGGGTATTTCATCTAACGAGTAACCGATTGCCAACTTCGCCGCGATCTTTGCGATAGGGAAGCCAGTCGCCTTAGATGCCAAGGCGCTTGAACGAGAGACCCTTGGGTTCATTTCAATGACGATGACTCGGCCACTGAGGGGATCGACCGCAAACTGAATATTGCATCCGCCCGTATCCACTCCTACTTCGCGAATAATTGCGATAGATAAGTCGCGAAGGCGCTGATATTCCACATCAGTGAGCGTCATAGCTGGAGCAACGGTGATTGAATCTCCCGTATGGACGCCCATCGGATCGAAATTCTCAATAGAACAGACAACCACAACGTTATCTTTGCGATCTCGCATGAGCTCTAACTCGAATTCCTTCCATCCGATGATGGACTCCTCGAGCAAGACCTCTTGTGTCGGACTATGACGTAGGCCGGCGCCTCCGATGCGCTCTAGGTCCACTAGGTCATAAGCAATGCCGCTACCTAGACCTCCCATAGTGAAGGAAGGGCGAATCACCACAGGAAAACCGAGTACCTCTGCACCTGAGACAAGATCTTCTTGCGTATGGCAGATATAGCTACGCGCAGATTCACCGCCTACCTTCGCAACGATGCCCTTGAATATTTCGCGGTCTTCACCGCGTCTAATCGCGTCGATATTGGCCCCAATAAGTTCAACACCATACTTCACAAGAATTCCCTCCTCGTGAAGTGCAATTGCGGCGTTGAGAGCTGTTTGTCCGCCCAGCGTTGCCAAGATCGCATCAGGTCTTTCGATTTGAATAATGCGCTCAATAAATTCAGTGGTAATCGGTTCAATATAGGTGGCGTCCGCAAACTCAGGATCAGTCATGATCGTTGCCGGGTTTGAGTTGATGAGCGAGACTCGAATTCCCTCAGCTTTGAGAACGCGACAGGCTTGGGTACCTGAATAATCGAATTCGCAAGCCTGACCAATAACGATGGGACCGGACCCGATGACGAGAATCGAATTGATATCGGAACGTTTTGGCATTACTTCCTAATCATTTCGAAAAACTTTTGAAAGAGCTCCAAAGCGTCATGCGGTCCTGCGGCCGCTTCTGGGTGATACTGCACGCTAAATGCGGGCGCATCGTCGAGTGCGATTCCTTCGACCACACCATCATTAAGTGAGCGATGAGTGACGCGTCCCTTACCGAACGGTGTCTCGAAAACATCTTCAGACTTAACAGCGAAACCATGGTTATGGGATGTAATGCTGATCCGTCCAGTAGAGATCTCTTGGACAGGTTGGTTGAGACCGCGATGACCAAATCGCAACTTATAGGTCTCAAGCCCCATGGCACGTGCGAAGATCTGATGGCCGAAGCAGATGCCAAAAAATGGAATCCCTCGCCGAAGAGACTCTTGAACCAGCGCAATCGCGTGATAAGCGGTTGCCGGATCACCAGGCCCGTTTGAAACGAAGAAAGCGTCGGGCTGGTCTCCAAAAATTTCTGGAATGGAAGAAACTGCCGGATAGATCGTCGTAGTGATATCAAAATTGGCAAACTCTCGTGGAGTATTGCGCTTGATTCCAAGATCCAAAGCGGCTACCCGGAAACTTCCGCTGCCTACTTGATAAGGCTTCAGAGTGGAAACTTCACTCGCCAATGAAGCGCCTAACATTTCAGGAGTTTGCCGAACGCGCTTGAGCATCTCCTCTTTCGTGAGCTCGGATGCACCACCTGAGAAAATGCCCATACGCATTGGGCCATGGTCACGCAGGTGGCGAGTGAGCGCGCGAGTGTCTATGTCACGCGCACCAACTACTCCTTGACGAATAAGTGAATCATCCAAGCTTTCTTCACTTCGATGATTAGCCGTCGTACGTGCCGGATCACGGACGATGAAGCCGGAAACCCAAATGCGGTCGGATTCCTCATCTGTGGAATTCATTCCCGTATTACCAATGTGCGGAGCAGTCATCACCACGATTTGTCGATGGTAAGACGGGTCTGTGAGGGTCTCTTGATAACCCGTCATTCCCGTGGAAAAGACCGCCTCACCAAAGGCCTCCCCGACAGCCCCCCACGAGGCACCTTCAAAGAACCGACCATCGTCGAGGACAACCACTGCCTTCATCCTTCTATCACCCGGCAAGCTTGCCATCGAGCACAGTGGCTCTACCGCGAAGGAAGGTAGCTTCAATGCGGCCATGCAACTCCATACCAAGGAAGGGTGAGTTCCTACTCTTGGAAGCGTTTCCTTCCAAAGTAAATACAGACTTACCTCGTGGATCCACAAGCACCACGTGTGCAGGCTCCCCAACCGCTATCGGGCGTCCGTGATCTCGCAGTGATCCAATTCTTGCCGGGCGCGTCGACATTCGATCACTGACTTCTGACCAAGTCATCAAGCCGGTTTCTATCATGGCCGTTTGGACGACAGAGAGCGCAGACTGCAAACCGATCATGCCAAATGCAGCACTTGACCATTCGCACTCCTTATCTTCGAGTGGATGTGGAGCATGGTCTGTGGCAACGGCGTCGATAGTTCCATCCGCAAGTCCCTGTCGAAGCGCTTGGACATCTTCATCCCGACGCAGAGGTGGATTCACCTTGTAGCGGGGGTCGTATGATCGCGCTAATTCATCTGTGAGAAGTAGATGATGCGGAGTCACTTCCGCGGTAACCATCACACCTCGAGATTTAGCCCAGCGTACGATCTCAACGCTTCCTGCGGTAGAAACGTGACACACATGTAAACGTGAGCCAACGTGTTCTGCGAGAAGCACGTCACGACTGATGATGCTCTCTTCAGCCACTGCCGGCCAACCTCGCAATCCCAGTTGCGAAGAAACAAAGCCTTCATTCATCTGGGCATCTTCAGTCAATCGCGGCTCTTGGGCGTGCTGTGCAATCACCCCATCAAACGCCTTCACATACTCCAACGCGCGGCGCATCAATATGGGATCTGCGACACATTTGCCGTCATCGCTAAAGACCCGGACGTGAGCGGCGCTATGTGCCATCGCAGCTAGTTCTGCAAGCTGGGTACCGTGTAGACCCACAGTGACAGCGCCGACTGGCCGCACGTCACACCATCCAGCCTCTCGACCTAATCGATACACCTGCTCAACGACGCCCGCAGTATCTGCCACCGGATTGGTGTTCGCCATTGCGTGAATAGCGACAAAGCCTCCCAATGCAGCCGCAGCGCTGCCGGACTCAACGGTTTCGCTATCTTCTCGTCCGGGCTCTCGCAAATGTGTGTGCAGATCGACCAGACCTGGCATGGCAATGAGACCATCGCAGTCGATCGTACGAACCCCCGTGGGAGCCAAAGGCTTCTTTGAAACTTCGCTAATGATGCCACCGTCGATGAGGACGTCGACTTTTTGTTCGCCAAGAACCGAAACACCCCTGAGGAGATAACCACTCATAGGGACACCTCCTCAATTGAAGCTCCGCCCAGGAGCAAATAAAGAATTGCCATCCGAACGCTCACTCCATTTGCGACTTGTTCAACAATGACTGATCGAAGACCATCTGCTGCACCAGCTGAAATTTCTAATCCACGGTTCATCGGACCTGGATGCATCACGATCGCTTCGGGAGAGAGGGCCGAGGCACGCTTGTCATCGAGTCCGTATCCGCGCGAATATTCCCTCATCGAAGGAAAGAAAGCATTATTCATGCGTTCGCCCTGAACCCGAAGCATCATCAATGCTTCAGTCCTTGGAAGCACTCGATCGAGGTCGTAAGAAATGTCGCATGGCCACTGTTCGACACCAAAAGGCATCAACGTGGGCGGCGCCACGAGGGTAACCTCGGCGCCCAAAGTGGCTAGCAGGAGAACGTTGCTTCGAGCCACACGCGAATGAAGAACATCGCCCACAATCGTCACGCGCACGCCGGCAAGGTCACCTTTGCTATCGCGCAAATGGCGCCTCATTGTGAAGGCATCCAGCAAGGCTTGAGATGGGTGCTCATGAGTTCCATCACCCGCATTAATAACCGAACCAGCGATCCACCCAGACGCTGCGAGTTGGTGTGCCGCGCCAGAGGCTGAGTGACGCACAATAACTGCGTCCGCACCCATCGCCTGCAAGGTGAGAGCGGTGTCCTTGAGACTCTCCCCCTTGCTCACACTTGAACCTTTAGCGGTGAAGTTAATAACGTCGGCCGAGAGACGTTTTGCAGCGGCCTCAAAAGAGATGCGCGTGCGAGTGGAATCTTCATAAAAAAGGTTCACGATGGTACGTCCACGAAGCGTAGGCAACTTCTTCACAGGTCCATCGACCAATTTGGCTAGCTCTTCGGCTGTGTCAAGAATGAGAATCGCATCTTCATAACTGAGATCCGAGGCGGAAAGCAAGTGACGCTTCATTCGCCACCACTTGCGGGTGTTCCTGAAATGCTTACTGAATCGGTGCCATCTGTCTCCATAATCGATACTCGGACATGCTCCTTGAGGGATGTCGGCAAGTTCTTACCGACATAATCGGCTCTGATGGGCAATTCTCGATGTCCACGATCTACTAGTACGGCTAATTGCACTTGGGAGGGTCGACCTAACTCCCCCATGGCGTCGAGTGCTGCGCGAATGGTTCTCCCCGAGAAGAGCACATCATCGACCAGCACAACTTTTTTCCCATCAATACCACTTGTGGGGATGACGGTGGGGAGTAGTGCGCGGGCAGGTCGTGAACGCAAGTCGTCGCGATGCAACGTGACATCGATTGTTCCTACGGGAATTGCTACACCTTCGATGTCGGCGATAGCTTTTGCTAGACGTTGGGCAATATGGGCCCCACGCGTAGGAATACCGAGAAGAACTAGATCTCGTACTCCCTTATTCTTCTCAAGAATTTCATGCGCGATGCGCGAGAGGGCGCGATTGATATCCCCAGAGTCTAAAACCTCACGTTGGGCAGCATCCATCGTTCTACCTCCTTCTCCGCCTCACAGGACGGCTCGTTAAAGGATGTGTTCACAACCTATCCGAGAGTTCTTGCGGACTCGCATAGCCCTGCGCGTCGCGGCGTGTCGAGTCCACACCCCATAAAGATCCTCTTGCCGTTGCGCCCCATACCCCTCATAAGATCCACCTCCCCCCTATGAACCCGCATCCCCCGGCTATGAGAGGAACCCATGGAAGAAAAGGAAGTCCTTACGCCCGCCCAAGAGTTGGGAGTTCGCCTCCGAGAAGTGCGCAAACAACAGAAGATGAGCCTCAATCAACTCGAGGAACGGAGCAAAGGGCGCTGGAAGAGCGTGGTTGTCGGCTCCTATGAGCGCGGCGACCGAGCCATCACAGCCGTCAACCTTGAGCGGTTAGCCGCATTTTATGGCGTCCCAGTATCCGAGTTCTTCCCCGACCCCACGCCCGCAAAGCCGAACACAGTTCCGGTGCGTCCACTCCTCGATTTAACAGCCCTACGTTCTTCAACGGCGTCCACAGTCGCCCCACTTAAGCGCTTTGCGCTAGGTATTGAGCGTGCTCGAGGTGATTGGAACGGCCAAGTACTCTCAGTAAGGCGATCAGACATCTCACTACTCAGCATGCTGGCAGCTATGTCACCTAAGGATTACATCTCAGCGTGCGTCTCAATCGGCATCATGCACACTCCCAAGAGCGAGCATTAAAATCTCGCTGAGTTACTCGCCACTCAAGGAGGAAGCGATGGGCGCGACTCGTCCAAGTAACCCGTTGATATACCCAGGTGAATCATCCGTAGAGAGCGCTTTAGCCAATTCGACAGCTTCATCAATTGCCACAGCAGTGTCAATTTCGTTTTGAAAGAGAATTTCAAAGAGTGCAATTCGAAGGATATTTCTATCCACTGCCGGCATGCGCCCAATCTCCCAGCCTTGCGCGTAGGTTTCAATTACTTCATCAATGCGTGATCGATGTGCCAGAACGCCTTCAACTAGCGCGCTGGCATACTCCCCCACTGGTGGATCGGCCTGCTCCTTGCGCGTTGCCAGGATTGCTAATGCGTCGCCACTTCGAATGTCGGATTCATAAAGCACATCAAGAGCACGCTTGCGGGCTTTACTTCGAGCTGCCACTTAGTTTGCGCGACCGAGGTATGAACCGTCGCGTGTGTCTACGCGGATCTTTTCACCATTGTTGATAAAGAGTGGCACTTGAACTTCGACACCAGTTTCGACGGTAGCAGGTTTGGTTCCGCCAGAAGAACGATCTCCTTGTAGGCCTGGCTCAGTATAAGTAATAGTGAGCTCTGCAGAAGCCGGCAATTCGACGTAAAGGGGATTTCCTTCATGGA
>CAIMVH010000045.1 GCA_903844855.1 uncultured Actinomycetes bacterium
ACGAGTAATGAGGGTTGCCTGATATGACAATGGCACCTGAAGGTAGAAGGCTACTTCGCATCGAAGCGCGTAACTCTGAAACTCCGATCGAACGTAAACCGGAATGGATTAGAACTCGTGCCACCATGGGGCCGGAATACACCGCGCTGCAAAAATTAGTGAAGAGCGAAGGCTTACATACCGTTTGCCAAGCCGCTGCCTGCCCCAACATCTTTGAATGCTGGGAAGATAAGGAAGCAACTTTCCTTATCGGCGGATCTCAGTGCACACGTCGATGCGACTTCTGCAATATAGATACGGGAAAACCTGACGCACTCGATCGTGATGAGCCACGTCGCGTAGGCGAATCCGTAGCTACCATGGGTCTTAAGTACGCCACCATCACAGGCGTGGCTCGGGACGACCTCGAAGATGAGGGTTCGTGGCTCTATGCAGAGACAGTGCGCCAAGTACATGCACTCAATCCAGGTACTGGTGTGGAGTTGCTGGCACCTGACTTCAGCGGCCATGAACATTTACTCAATCCCGTTTTTGAATCACGTCCAGAAGTTTTTGCACATAACGTGGAAACCGTGCCACGGATTTTCAAACGAATTCGCCCAGCATTTACTTATGAACGCAGTTTGCAAGTCATCACCATGGCGCGAGATTTTGGTCTGATTACCAAATCAAATCTCATTCTCGGCATGGGAGAGAGCCGCGAAGAGGTATCGCAGGCGCTGCGCGATCTGCGCTCCGCGGGCTGCGACCTCATCACTATTACTCAATATTTGCGTCCCTCCCCTCGCCATCACCCGGTTGAGCGTTGGGTAAAGCCAGAAGAGTTCGTAGAACTAAAAACGGAGGCTGACGAGATCGGCTTCCTCGGCGTGATGAGTGGACCCCTCGTGCGCTCCTCATACCGGGCCGGCCGCCTCTACTCCCAAGCCCTTGCCCAGCGCGCCGCAAGCTCCCAGACCACCCACTAGAAGAGGTAACCTCTACCACCATGGCCACGAACAAATCAGCGTCTGCAAAGAAGGCACCCGCCAAGACCAAAGCCGAAATTAAGGCTGGGCAAAAGGCGGCAAAGGCTGCGCGCAAGGCGAATAGGCCGAAGCGCTTTGCACAAATCCGCGATGCCTACGTTCTCACTCGCGAGCGCGATAGCAAGATCGGTATTTGGATCGGTGGCGCTTTCGGTCTTACGTGGGCAATCTGTATTGCACTCGGCTTTCTTTTCGGAAGCCCGATCTATGCAACCGTTATCTCTCTTCCAGTAGCTGTACTTGCGGCCGTCTTTCTCTTTTCACGTCGCGCCGAGAAGAGCGCGTATGACAGTCTCGAGGGAACTATCGGTGCTGGTGCTTCAGTGTTGATGTCAATCCGCAAAGGGTGGACCACTGTGGCCGTCGTTGAAGTTAACAAAGCGCAGTCGATGGTTCACCGTTCCATCGGTCGTCCTGGAATCGTTCTTGTGGGCGAAGGTGGCAACGACGTGCGTTCACTCTTACTCGATCACCGTCGCAAGATGGAGCGCTTCTGCCCCGGCACCCCCATCACTGAGGTTTATGTAGGCGATGGTGAGGGTCGAGTTTCCATCCGGAAGTTACAACGCCATGTGCAGAAGTTGCCTCGCGTTCTCACACCGGCACAAATGCGCGAAGTACGTACGCGCCTTAAATCTGTGGGTGGCATGAACATTCCGCTTCCTAAGGGTCCGCTGCCAAAGGGTGCGAAAGTTCCCAAACAGCGCTGAGCTTGCGGTGCGCTTAAGTCCAGCAGCGCTGAGCTTGCGGTGCGCTTAAGTTCAGCAGCGCTAGAGAGTTTTGGTTTTGCGCAAAACAATTGTTCGAGCGGCGCGATCGTGGAGCCCACGTCCATCGCGGTCATAGATCACTGCAGGGATCGCCATAAAGAGCAGTAACGAGCGAATTACCACTGCAATAGGTGAGAGACGCCCACCGTCCACGGGGCGCACTTCGATTCTGAAGAGGCGTTGGCCCGCGCTTGCCCCTTGGAGCACGGTGAGCACCAGAATCTCGGCATAGAAGATCACCAACGGCGTAAGCCCACCCCAGACACGGGTCACGAAGGCACCGATCAGAAGGCAACTGAGCCAATCGACGATGAGCGCGGCCAACCGCAGACCCATGGGGGCCACCGAACCAGGACCCTTTTCAGGGAAACCCAGGCGCTCACCGGGGAAGCCCAGAACCAACGGGCTGACCGAACGGGGGCCACCAAGCCACCCTCCAATAATGCGTCGACGCTCATCAGACATACGATCAGCCTACCCGGAGCGTGCTCAAATGCCGGCCGAACGTTAACACGGGCGAAACACGTGGGTCACGGTGGGATAACGAAAGAGCCGTAAGTTCAGCACATCGGAAAGGGTTTAGACGGCCCCGAAGGATCAGCGAAAAGGAGCACGCATGTTAAAGCACGGCGATCTAAAGAACTCAACTGATGTTCTCAAGTACATCAAAGATAATGGTGTCGCACTCGTAGATGTGCGCTTCACCGATCTTCCTGGTGTGCAACAGCACTTCAACGTGCCAGCTGCATCATTTGACGAGGCAGTATTTACTGATGGTTTGATGTTCGACGGATCTTCGATCCGCGGCTTCCAATCAATTCACGAGTCAGATATGAAATTGCTTCCTGCTCCAGAAACCGCCTTCATCGATCCCTTCCGCAAAGAGAAGACTCTCGTTCTTAACTTCTCAGTACACAATCCACTTACCGATGAGCCTTACTCTCGCGATCCACGCAACGTCGCTGCCAAAGCTGAGGCTTACCTCGCCGGCACCGGCATCGCAGACACGGCATTCTTTGCCCCTGAAGCAGAGTTCTACGTCTTCGATGACATTCGCTTTGCAACCAAGCAGAACGGTTCGTTCTACGAAATCGATTCCATTGAAGGTGCTTGGAACACCGGTCGCAAGGAAGAGGGTGGCAACCTCGGTTACAAGACTCGTTACAAGGGCGGCTACTTCCCTGTCTCCCCCACAGACCAAATGGCAGACCTTCGCGACTCCATGGTCATGAGGCTTGGCGAAGTTGGACTTGATGTAGAGCGTTCACACCATGAGGTAGGCACCGCTGGTCAGATGGAAATCAACTACCGCTTCAACTCATTGACGCGCGCCGCTGATGAAATCATGCTCTTCAAGTACATCATCAAGAATGTTGCATGGCAGGCTGGCAAGACCGCGACCTTCATGCCAAAGCCACTCTTCGGTGATAACGGTTCTGGTATGCACGTTCACCAATCACTTTGGACAAACGGCAAGCCACTCTTCTACGACGAGAAGGGCTACGGCGGGCTCTCCGACATGGCCCGTTGGTACATCGGCGGTATTTTGAAACACGCGCCGTCGCTGCTCGCCTTCACCAACCCCACCGTCAACTCTTACCATCGCTTGGTTCCGGGCTACGAAGCTCCTGTGAATCTCGTGTACTCCGCACGCAACCGTTCTGCATGCATCCGGATTCCGATCACCGGAAGTAACCCCAAGGCCAAGCGCATCGAGTTCCGTTGCCCCGATCCATCGAGCAACCCATACCTCGCCTTCGCTGCCATGCTCATGGCCGGCCTTGACGGAGTCAAGAAGAAGATCGAGCCGCCACAACCAGTGGATAAGGATCTCTACGAGTTGCCACCAGAAGAGGCCGCGCTCGTGCCACAAGTTCCTGGTTCACTTCCTGAGGTTCTCGATAACCTCGAGCGTGATCACGCATTCCTCACCGAGGGCGGCGTCTTCACGCAAGATCTCATCGAGACGTGGATCGATTACAAGCGCAGCGCTGAAGTTGATTACGTGCGCTTGCGTCCACATCCAGCCGAGTTCGAGCTCTACTACGACATCTAAACCAGCACTTCGAATGAAAGCCCCTCGCTTCGGCGGGGGGCTTTCTGCATTCACTCGTCAAAGGTTGTGCTCTTAAGAAGTAGGACGTCCCACGACAAGTCGATGCATCACCATTCCGGTTATCGCAAACATCACACCCATATAGAGCCAACCCATTTGCCCAATGCCAATAGCCATGGCAGTAACGAATGCAGGACCAAAAGTTCCACCAAGTCCCCAACTGAGTGAGAAGACGCCTTGATATTGCCCCTGGTGTTTCTCATCGGCCATACCAAAGCCGATACTCCACGAACCCACAGACCCAACGAGTTCGCCATAAACGTGTACGCACATCGCAACGACCAGTAGCACACAGGCCATCACAACCGAACGCCCAGCAGAGAGTGCGTACAACAAACAAGAGAGTGCCACCGCGAATCCTGCGCGACGGAAGAGGAGAGATCCACGCTTCAAATCTCCAGATCCACGGCTGACTCGCACCTGGAAGATGATGACCGCGATGGTGTTCACCAACATGATCACCGACACCCACCAGCGTGGTGCAGATGTTTCTTTCACCACCCAGAGCGGAATAGCCACGCTCTGCAAGACAAAGTGCAGGGACATGATGCCGTTGAGCACTGTGGCACCAAGGTATTTGCGATTCCGGAGAGCTTGGAAGCCAAACGGCTCGCCACGTTCAACAGTGGGGGCGATGTATGGCAACTTCATGAAGAAGTAGCTAGCAAGCAGATAGGTGAGCGCATCCAGGAGCAACATAATCTGGTAGCCCTGCTTAGTGTTGAAAGCCAACGCAATTCCCGCAAATACCGTTCCGATAGCAATGCCAAGATTTGTCACAGACCGAGTAAAAGCGCGGATGCGCACGCGCTCTTCGGGCGAACCCATCTTGGAGATGGTCGCCATCCTCATCGTCTGCCCGATGGTGCCAAAAATTCCCATTGCAATGTTGATCAGCAAGAACGGAGTGTAGGTATCAACGAAGTAGAGCAATGAAAGGAGTAGCCCCTCAATCACCATCGCGGCTGCACCAATATTTCGCGGACCAAGTCGATCCGCGAGATGCCCTGTTGGCACGCTAAAGAGCAGTGAGATTCCGCCAGCAATCGAAAGAGCGAGTGCGACCTTGGCCGGCGAAAGCCCAATGATGAGCGTAAAGTAAATGACTTCCACCGTACGAAAAAGGCCATTGCCGATTGTGTTAATCAGCGTTGAGGTGCTGAGAGTCCGAATCGCTGGGTCCGTGGGGATGGCGGCTTCCCGCAACCGCTGGATTCGAGTTTTTTCCATTTGATGAGTCTATCTAGGCGCGCAGAGCCTTGAGTTCCTTTATAGACTCACTATATGAGTGACTTCACTTCCGCAATCGACCAGATCGAACTGGTACATCAAGGGAAGAAGGACGCCCAAGAGCTCACCATCGAGGCACTTGCCCGCATCGATGCGATCGATCGAAACGGTTACCAACTCAATTCGATTCTCGCACTCTCTTTTGACGCACTAGAAAACTCAGAGAAGATCAATCCGGCACTTCCATTAGCAGGCATTCCGGTAGTCATCAAAGACAACGTAGAAGCTATCGGGCTACCCGCGAGTGCGGGATCTCTAGCGCTACGTGACTATCCGGTAAAACAAGATTCCACTATCGCCCGTCGCCTACGCATGGCAGGCGCCAACATCATCGGTGCCACCAATCTTTCGGAGTGGGCAAACATTCGATCGCCAGAGTCAACAAGTGGTTGGTCTGCACTTGGTGGACTCACCGCAAATCCATGGAAACATCCACACTCTGCAGGCGGGTCATCATCTGGGTCTGGTGCAGCCATTGCCGCTGGGCTTGTGGCACTTGCGGTTGGCAGTGAAACAGATGGTTCCATCGTCTGCCCAGCATCGCTCAATGGTTGTGTAGGAATTAAACCGACTGTCGGATCAATTCCGCGAGATGGCATGGTGCCCATCAGCTCGAGCCAAGACTCACCCGGCCCCATGGCCCGCACTGTTGCCGATACTGCGCTCCTCCTTGAAGTGATGATGAGTGCTCGCGGATTTGTAAGCGCCTCCAACGCAGACTTCTCCCCCACCATTGGCTTTGTGAAGTCGTGGACCACAAATCACGATGGCACGAACGCACTTCTCATGGACGCGGTTTCGAAACTCAGCGCAGCAGGACTCACGATCGTAGAAATTGATGCACCCGCGCCCGACGATTCAGTCGGTCTCGATGAGTTCCATGTGCTTCTCCATGAACTTCACGATGATCTGGGCGAATACCTTTCACAACGCTGCGGAAGTTCCCTCTCCTCGCTCGCCGATGTTGTTGCTTTCAACAGAACCCACTCCGATAGCGAACTTCAGTACTTCGGCCAGGAATACTTCGACCTCGCACTGGAACTGGGTGGACGCGGTGATGAATACCTCGCTAAACGCAAGAGAAATGTTGATTGGGCATCAGGCATGCTTGGAAAAGCATTCACTGGAGTAGATGTACTCATCGGTGCCACGTACGCGCCTGCTTGGCTGAGCAATCTCGGGGGCAGCGATGATCACAGCGGCGCAAGTTGGATCACCACAGCGCCATCCATCACTGGCGAACCGGTGGGCTGCCTGCCTATGGGCATTACTGAAGGACTCCCCGTAGGTCTTGGGATTGTGGCGCCGGCCTATGAGGAAGAAGTATTGGTGGCATCGATGGCGCGCATTGAAAAGGTGTTAGATATCGGAATACTGCAACCGAGTTTTATTCGGTGAGCCAATACCCGAAGTGGGCAATTGAAGAAGTTGTCATCGCACCTTATTGCGAACAATGGCCTCTGGTAGCGCACGAAGTTATCACTGAAATATCAAATGTTTTTGACAGTGATGCGCTCGCCATCGAACACATCGGCTCCACCTCCATTCCAGGCCTGGCGGCTAAACCCATCATTGACATCATGGTAATGATGAAAGATTTCGACACCATCGATCAGAACGCGTTACGGCTCACGCAAGCGCATTCGTCCTGGAATCTTGTTCCGGCAGAGCTCGACGAGCGACCATGGCGTCGATTCATGGTGAAAGTAGTGGGAGATCATCGCTTCGCCCACCTCCACCTCCTGCCCGAAGGCCAACCACGCTGGGATGAACATCTCAAGTTCAGAGAGGCCCTCTGCGATGATCCCGAGCTGATAGCGCAATACGCAGATTTAAAGCGTAAACTCGCTGAAGTTCACCAGAGCGACCGTGAGGCTTATACCGACGGCAAGGCTCAGTTCATACAATCAGTACTTGAAATGGTAATTTGACGGCTTGCTTTCGAATGAGGTTGGGGATTATGAAAAGTGTTATTGCAGAGAACCTGGTCAAGACATACAACAAGGGCAGCGTGCGCGCACTCGATGGTTTAAGTCTTGAAGTAGAAGAAGGAACCGTTCTTGGCGTGCTTGGTCCTAACGGCGCCGGCAAGACCACCACCGTGCGCATTCTCGCCACACTTCTCAACCCTGATTCTGGCCATGCATCTGTAGGGGGCATCAACGTTCTTAAATCCCCCAGTGAAGTACGCAAGATTATTGGCCTCTCCGGACAGTATGCAGCAGTAGATGAAACCCTCACTGGTTGGGATAACTTGGTGATGTTCGGCCGTCTCTATCACCTCAACGCAAACGCTGCTAAAGCTCGCGCAGAGGAACTCCTCGAGCAGTTTTCTTTGAGCGAAAGCGGCAAGCGTCCTATCCGCACTTACTCCGGTGGTATGCGCCGTCGCCTCGACCTCGCAGCTTCTTTGATCGTGAAACCTAAAGTCCTTTTCCTCGATGAGCCCACCACGGGTCTTGATCCGCGCGGCCGTCAAGAAATGTGGGGCGTGATCGATGAACTCGTCAGAGGCGGCGTTACGATCCTTCTCACCACGCAATACCTTGAAGAGGCAGATCAACTCGCTGACGAAATTGCAGTGATCGACCACGGAAAAGTGATCGCGCGCGGCACTTCTGATCAACTCAAATTACAAGTGGGTGGCGAGCGACTCGAAATCATCGTGGAGAATCAACATCTCAACGCCACTAACGAAATTGTTGCGCGCATTAGCGGTAGCGCAACCAGCGTGGACGAAGGCATGCGCCAGGTTTCTGCGCCGGTCACCACTGGAAGCAAGGCGCTCATTGACGCCGCACGCGCGCTCGACGAAGCTGGCATCCACCCACTCGATATTGGCTTGAAGCGCCCCTCTCTTGACGATGTATTTCTCTCACTTACAGGCCACGTAGCAGAAGAGAAGAAAGACGAAGAGCCCTCCGATCCTCGCGAGAAGCGTCGAAGAATGAAAGAAGCGAAGAAGGGATCAAAGAAATGACGGCCATCACTGACGCGTTTGTCATCATGAAGCGCCAATTACTTCAGCTAGTTCGCGTTCCAGAAGTCTTGATCTTCTCCACCATTCAACCCGTGATGTTTGTGCTGCTCTTCCGCTATGTCTTTGGTGGTTCCATCAGCACGGATCAACCTGGCGGATACGTACAACTTCTCATGCCCGGTATCTTCGTACAGACTGTGGCATTCACCCTCGCCGGAACAGCAGTAGGGCTCGCTGCCGATATGCAAAAGGGCTTAATCGATCGCTTTCGATCTCTCCCCATCTCCCGCGGCGCGGTCGTTTTCGGTCGCACCCTGGGAGACGCCGCACTTAACGTAGTGGTCCTAGGAGTCATGGGTATTGCTGGATTCCTTGTGGGATGGCGTCCCAGCTCGGGATTCGTGCACATCGTCTTTGGGTTTCTCTTCCTTCTGCTCTTCGGATTTGCCATGTCATGGATCGGCGTCATCATCGGCCTCTCAGTGCGCGAAGAGCGGGTGGCTCAGAACCTGGTCTTCATCTCGGTCTTTCCGCTCACCTTCCTCTCTAACGCGTTTGCACCTACCACCGGTATGCCGAAAGCACTTCAATACTTCGCTGAGTGGAATCCGGTCTCGACCATGGTTGCTGCGTGCCGAGAACTCTTCGGCTTAACGAATGAATTTGGCGCTACCGCTGGTTCATTCCCCAGCTCGCATCCTTTAGCAATGTCCTTGATCTACATGGTGCTGATCATGGCAGTGTTTGTACCCATCAGTATTCGCAAGTACATCAAAGCGGCAAATAAGTAAGGCTACTTAAAGCCCTTCTTAGCCTGCTCGCGCATTGCTACCCGAGTCGGTTCACCCGATGCCCACCAGAGACCAAAAGCGGCGACCATCGCGAGCGGGAAGAGCGCCACGCTTACTGCGCTTGTGCGGTCGAAAGCGTTGATGATGGCGGTGAGCGCAAAAATGATGGCAAAGAGTCGCACGGTCTTATCTGGTCTGAAAAGGACACGGAGCGCACCGATGGCCATCACCACTGCTGCGACGCTCACCCATCGCTCCGTAGACGGAACTTGATCAACACGGCTACCTAGCGGAATGCCAGCAAGAACGCTCAGTTGTACCAGGATAAACAAAATGAGTACTAAAAGCGTAATTCGTTTCATGGTTTCCTTAATTCGCTCTGCCGTAGTCGTCTTCGAAACGTTCAATGTCATCCTCATCAAAGGACGTTCCCGTTTGCACTTCCACAAAAACTACTTCGTCGCTGGGCGCGGAAATTCGATGCTTAGCCATGATGGGAATATCGATACTCTCCCCTGGCCCAAGGTTGATCGTTACATCGTCAAGAGTGACTTCGGCATGACCAGAAATGATCAACCAATGTTCAGCCCGAAACTGGTGACGTTGGTAGGAGAGGCGCTTGCCCGGGCTAATCCAGACACACTTCACCTGATGGTGGGTGGCGCTCTGCAGTACCTCGTAACAGCCCCAAGGGCGCACGTTCTCGCTCATCACCGCCCTACTCTATGGGCAACGGAGCGTAAAAAGGCGGAAAATGAGGCGAGCGGTAGGCTGATCTAGATGAATACCTCCACCGAAAACCCGGCCACAACTCCCCCCGCGTTGCCCTCTGCAACGGCCTCCACGACGGCCTTGCCGACCCCGCGCCTGCGCGGAGTAATCCATCTGGTCATGTCCCCACTTGCCCTGGTGGCCGGCCTCACTTTGGTGACCTTGGCCGCCACATTTCGTGGCCGCATCGCCGGCGCCCTCTACACACTCACCGCAGTCCTGCTCTTCACCTGCAGCGCGCTTTACCATCGCGGTAAGTGGAGTCCCGAGGTGAAGGCAGTCTGGCGCCGCATTGACCACGCCAATATCCCTATCTTAATCGCCGGCACATACACGCCCTTTGCACTCTTCTTGCTCACCAAGACAAGTTCCATCGTCATGCTCTGCGTCGTGTGGGGTGGGGCAATAGCCGCAGCCGTTTTCCGCATCCTCTGGATGAACGCTCCCCGTTGGCTCTACGTTCCGGTGTACATCGCCTTAGGTTGGGTTGCCGTCATCTACATGCCCACTTTCTGGCAACGAGGTGGCGTGCTCGTCTGTGTACTCATCATTCTAGGTGGCGTCTTATATTCAGTAGGCGGAATTTTTTATGCGCTCAAAAAACCAAACATCTCGATCAAATGGTTTGGCTTCCATGAGCTCTTCCACGCTCTTACTGCTGCTGCATTCATTGTGCAATTTATTGCCGCCCTACTTGTGATTCTCTCTCCACCTGTCTAGCTCAAGGAGTGAACATGACACATCGATCAGCCATCTTCGCACTCGCGGATACATACATCGATGAACTGGCAGCGATAAACCCGATTACGGCCACCAACTTGGGCATCTCCGGGTATGACGACAAGTTGCCTGACTACTCACTCTCCGGAAGTCAATCCCAAGCAGATCATTTTCGAAATACTTTGAGCGCCCTGAAAGACCTCACACCGATTGATGAAATTGACCGAATTTCGGCTGAGGTCTTTAAGGAGAGACTTGAATCATCACTTGGCCTCTATGAGTCGATGGAGATGCAACGCGTCATTTGCGCGCTCGCATCACCTGCCTCAGACGTTCGCCAAGTCTTTGAAATGATGGACGCCTCAACTCCTGATGCGGTTTCACTCATCATTGCTCGTCTCCATGCAATACCTCGAGCATTTAATTCATGGCAAGAGAGTTTGCGGGAGCTACAACGTGACGGCATGGTGGGCGCGCGTCGGCAGGTTCTCTCGGTAGCAGAACAAGTAGGTGCGCATGGAGCAACTGGGTATCGAGCATTCGCATCCAACATCAATGCCGGCGCCTTGCAAGCCCAACTTGATCAAGCAATTGAAATCGCCTCGGAGAGTGCGACCTCGCTTGCGAACTGGTTGCACGATGAATATGCCACTCTCTCTTCA
Organism: uncultured Actinomycetes bacterium; assembly: GCA_903844855.1. GTDB lineage: Bacteria > Actinomycetota > Actinomycetes > Nanopelagicales > Nanopelagicaceae. Next base: position 11,129 of record CAIMVH010000045.1, read on the forward strand.
CCCGTGGACGCCTACGGCGAGGAACGCTACGCCCCCTGGGCGCGGTACTACACGGGATCCAAGCTCAATCTTCGTGATACTTACGAATGGGGGCTCGCTGATCTGGCCGCCATCAACGAGCGAATGTGGAAAGTGACCGCCCGCGTAGCGCCCCAAGCTAAATCTCTGGCCGACGTGGCCATGCATCTAGATCGTGATCCTAAGTATGCGCTGCACGGAACAGATCAGCTGCTCGCCTATCTGCGTAACTTCACGGACAGTGCGATCGAACGTATGCACGGAACTCATTTTGATATCGATGATCGGATTAAGTTCTGTGACGTACGTCTTGCTCCGGAAGGTTCTGCAGCTGCTGCCTACTACATGCCGCCCAGTGAAGATCTCTCCCGTCCCGGCACCACCTGGTATCCGACAATGGGAATGAATGAATTCACCTCGTGGCGCAATGACTCTATTTGGTATCACGAAGCAGTACCTGGACATCATTTACAATGCGCCACTGTTGTTCTCGAACAAGAACGCCTCTCTCGTTTTCAACGCACCGAAGGTTGGACGAGTGGATATGGGGAGGGCTGGGCGCTCTATGCAGAACGCCTCATGGATGAACTTGGCGCATTTGAAGATCCTGGCGCGGAGCTTGGCTTCCTCTCAGGACAAGGGCTTCGCGCGGCTCGGGTCGTGGTGGATATCGGAATGCACCTCGGGTACAAAGATGAGCATGGCAAAGTGTGGAACGCCGAATCTGCCCGCGAATGCCTCATTGAGCGAGCTCTCCTCGAGCCCGAATTCGCATCCTCGGAAGTAGATCGTTATCTAGGCATCCCTGGGCAAGCCATCTCCTACAAGGTGGGCGAACGCGTCTGGATGGCGGTCCGCGAGGCCGCCAGAGCTCGCCATGGCGCAGCCTTCGATCTCAAGGCTTTCCACGCTCACGCGCTCCGCATGGGCCCCATGGGACTCGACCCCTTCGCTGCCGAAATGGCGCGCTGGTAGCAGCCACCGACGGCTCGTTCACCCATCCGTCACCTAGGACTGCTTAGATATCGCTATGGCGCACGACGACGACGATCACATCACCGAGGAAGATCTCTGGGATTTGCTTCCAGGTAGCGCTGGCAATGACCGCGCCGACATCCTCTACAAAATCAGCGCTCATCTCTACACGCGCAACAAGTACTCCGAGGCCCTCGCTTGCGCACAAGAGTCGGTAGAGATTTTGGAACGTATCGACACTAAGGATCGCGAAGCTCTCGGGCGTGCGCGTTCAGGCGTGGCACATAACCTCAAAGCAATTGGCCAAAACCAGGAAGCTCTCACCGAACTCATGGTTGTCAGTGATCTCTATCATCGCGAATCTCTCCCAGATGTGGCAGAGATCGATTGCATGATTGGCCGATGGGCATACGACGCGAAAGACTTCAACACTGCCGCGAAATATCTCTCATATTCATCTTCAGAGGCCGGCGACGGAGTTGGCGACCGGCACATTGCGGCGCAGGATCGCTTCTACCTAGGACGAAGTCTTTTAAGTATTGGTAACCCCGCAGAGGCACTCATCGAGATGACCGAAGCGCGCGCGGCCTTCAAAGATCTCAAGAGCGTCTTTGACCTAGCAATCGTCGATGCCGGCTTGGCAGAGTCATTCATCGCTCTATCCAGAATCCCGGAAGCACACCGTCATGCCCAGCGCGCACTCGATGTCTTCACTACTTTGGGAAAACGTCTGCACTCCACCCTCGCCATCCTCCCCCTGGCCCAAGCTCTCTTCCACGAAGGCGAACTCGACGAGGCGCTACGAAATATCAACGAGGCTATTGAGATCGAACAGACGAGCGATGAACCAGATATCGAAGAAATCGTCCGATACGAGGTAATCTTGCGAGATATCGTCAGCGCCCTTGGAGATAACGATTTGGCCGCTGAAATTACCCGACGACACGAATCCATCCGAGAGATTTCCGAGCTTTAACTCTCACCAACGCTAGAGTGGTGGCATGCTCACGGAATTCTCCGAATCGATACGACTCTTTCTCCATATCCTCGGCGCATCAGTATGGGTAGGTGGCCAGCTCGTATTGGCACTCCTCGTGCCGATGCTACGAAAGCGTGACCCAGAACTCCCCCGAGCGGTCGCCCGCGCTTTCAACAAGATTGGGTGGCCGGCATATGGACTGCTTCTCATTACGGGCATGTGGAACCTAGCAAACCCACCAGAAACGGTCACCTCGGCGTATCAAATGACAATCGGCATCAAAATGTTCCTCGTGGTGATCTCTGGCCTCTCCGCCTATGTACATACCAAAGCAAAGAATCCCGCCGCCAAGGCGATGTGGGGGGCAGTCTCTGGCCTCAGTGCGCTTGCCACGATGTATGTAGGCGTCACGCTCGCTGGCTAATCTTTTGCTCAAGAACTCCTCAACAAGTGAGGTGTGCAGATCCCTTGCCAACATATGGCACTATCGGAGTATGACTTCGCACTTAGCGCTCAAATTTGCCTTGGTTGCATTGCCGATTCTTGGAATAACTCCATCAGCCTACGCAGACGAAACTGCTGATCCCACTTCCACCATGGCCCCTGCGCCCGCAAAGGAAGTCGAAACGCAGAATGAAGTCGAGAAGGGTGAGAAGCCTCATGTGGGCGAAGATACTGACAATAAACGCCGCAATGGCGACGAAGAATTCGAAGAGCATGGGATTTTTCATGATGAAGAGGCAATCATTGCGCTCGGCGGCGCTTTCGTCCTCGGTGCTGGGCTGACGTATGTGGTGCTTCGCCGCAAAAAGCGCGAAGAGATCTAACGCTTTCAGCTGTAAAAGGTGGGTGTAAAACTTCTCGTAAGTTCGGCCGCCTTTTCACAATCTTCCTTCATCTGAAGAATAAGTGGGTCAATCCCGTCGAACTTGAGAGTCTCTCGCAATCGCCAGCCGAATGAAATTGCTGCCGGCTTGTCATAAAGCTCAAGGTCAGTGCGCCCGAGTGCGTAAGCCTCCACTCGTCGATCAACTCCATTAAAAGTAGGGTTGGTGCCAATTGAAATGGCTGCTGGCCACGTTTCACCATCTGCATGCAGCCAGCCCGCATAAACACCATCTGCTGGGATCGCTGGTTGATACGAGAATGCAAAATTGGCGGTCGGATAGCCCAATGCACGTCCACGTGCATCACCGTGAACCACCACACCTTCAACAACGTGCGGACGTTGCAGCAATTGCCAGGCCCGATACACATCACCGGTCTCAATATCGAGTCGAATGACGGTGGAAGAAGCAATCTGCGAACCTGTTGAGTAGAGCTCTTGCGTATTGATCTCCACACCTGTGAGGAATTCTGAATTTCGAAGTGTTACAGGAGTTCCAGCCGCTTTGAATCCGTAGGTGAAGTTCTCCCCCACCCAAATAGCTTCAGCATGGAAGTAATCCCGCAAAATGTCGCTCTCGAAATTCGATGGAGAGAGCGCAGCGAATTGTAAATCAAAGGGCCAAGCCACTAGCGCAGATACCCCTAGAGATTCCAACAATCGTGCTCGGTGGCCCAGCGTGGTGAGTTGATCAGGCTCGCGCCCCGGCGCTAACACGGCAGCCGGGTGCGGTTCAAAAGTCAGTGCTACAGCATCGATTCCGAGCGCCCTCGCTTGCGCAACAGCTTTCTCGATAATGACTCGGTGACCAATGTGAACACCGTCAAAGATCCCAATCACCAACACGCATGAAGCGCTCTTGCGGGCTCCAAGTACCTGAGGGGCGGCGGTCATAGGCACATTCTTCCAGAGTCTCGCGACTATTTCCGCAGCACGATGAGGAGTCCCACCGTCAGACTCATCAGCCCTGATCCAATAAGCATTCCGGCGATGGTGTTCGACTCACGTTTTGCTTCATCCACCCGGGAGAGCCGCCTCTCGAAGAAGACTTCCGCCAAGATGATCGCCAATGCAACGACAATGGCCAGGATCGCCACTAATGCTTTGCCACGAGTAAACGCGTCGGCGATCGCAAAGAGCGAGATGATCAGTGGCAGGCCATAGAGGATTCGCAGCTGAAGTGATGCGCTCGTTGGAATCTTCCGACTCATGCTTCCGCCAAAAAAACTGCAATAGGTTTTGCTCTTTCGCCTTCTTCTTGCAATAGAGCTACGAGATCTCCGGCTGTGTTGAGCGCGGCATATGCGCCCACCTTGCCAACAGCAAAAATTGCTCGACCATTTCTCAATAGGACCTGCTCATCAAGGTCAACTTTTCGAGTGGGCAGAATCCGAGCCGCTGCCTCACCGAGCGGAATGCGCCTATCGGCAATCTGATCAATCTTCACTGCATCTTCAATTGTGAAACCCCCAATCGAAGTACGTCGAAGCGAGGTGAGATGGCCGCCTACCCCAAGTGTCTCCCCCAGGTCGCGAGCGAGCGCACGAATATATGTTCCCGACGAACACGTCACAAATACGTCAACCTCGATCGAATCCTCGTTGCGCCGAGTGTCCACGATCACAAACTTCTCGACGTGAATCTCACGAGTAGCCAATTCAAACTCTTCGCCGGCACGCGCCCTGGCGTATGAACGAACTCCGTTTACTTTGATTGCCGAGTAGTTGCTCGGTCGCTGCATTATTGAACCTGTCAATGCCTTAACGCCAGTCGCGATCTCTTCATCGCGCACCTTGGAAATATCTTCGATGCTGGCTTGTGCGAGTACTTCGCCATCGGCGTCATCAGTATTAGTTGTTGCCCCCAACAAAATAGTGCCCTGATAACTCTTTCCAGCATCCGAGACATAACCCAACAGTCGAGTAGCTCCACCGACGCCCAGTATGACTAAGCCGGTAGCCATCGGATCAAGAGTGCCCGCGTGGCCCACGCGCCGCGTATTGAAAATACCTCGAGCTTTGGCAACTAAGTCGTGGCTCGTCCAGCCGCCCTCTTTATCTACCAGGACAATCCCCGGAATAACCGGAATTACTGGAGTTACTGGAGTTACTGGAGTTACTGGACTCTGTGCCACGCGTTATCCGGCGTCAAAGTCATTGCGTTGCTCCCGTGCCGGCTTATAAGGATTTTCTTCCCCGGCAAACTTGGCGCCCGCGGCAGCCGCAGCAATTGCTGCATCCTGGGCGGCCGTCTCGGCAAGAAGCTTCTCCATGTGAGCTGCCGTTTCTGGAATGGCATCTGAGAAGAATTCAACAGTAGGGGTCACCCGCACACCAATCTCGCGACCCACCGTTGAGCGGATCACGCCCTTGGCGCTCTCCAAAGCCGCTGCCGTCGACTCGCGAGCGTCTTCATCACCTAGAACGGTGTAGAAGATTGATGCATGTTGCAAGTCGCCAGTAATGCGCACATCAGTAATAGTTACAAAACCGAGACGAGGATCCTTAATCTTGCCCTCGAGCAGTTCTGCAACTACTACTTTGATGCGGTCAGCTACTTTGCGAGACCGTTGAGATGCAGCCATTGCTATGCACGCGCCTTCTCGCGCATCTCGAACGTTTCGATAATGTCGCCCGTTTGAATGTTGTTGAAGGTGCCGAGTCCAATGCCGCACTCGAAACCATCGCGAACTTCGGTGGCATCGTCCTTGAAGCGACGAAGTGATTCGATTCCGAGGCTCTCTCCCACCACAACACCATCGCGCAAGACCCGCGCCTTGTTGTTACGGCGTATGAGGCCATCACGGACGATGCATCCGGCAATATTTCCAAACTTGCTGGAACGGAAGACTTCGCGGACTTCGGCGCTACCGACGACAACTTCTTCGTACTCTGGCTTGAGCATGCCCTTAAGGGCCTTCTCAACCTCTTCAATTGCTTGGTAGATGACGGAGTAGTACCGCACGTCGACGCCTTCGCGTTCAGCAAGTTGTGCGGTCTGTCCATCGGGGCGAACGTTAAATCCAATAACGACCGCCGAAGAGGCAGAAGCCAAAGTGATGTCGTTCTTTGTAATTGCACCCACACCTCGGTGGATAACTCGCAGATCAACGCCTGCACCCATCTCAACCTTGAGTAAGGAATCTTCCAGAGCTTCAACAGAACCACTGACGTCGCCCTTGATGATGAGGTTGAGCGTTTCGGTCTTTGATTGCTCGAGGAAGTCTTCAAGTGAGACTTTCTTGCGAGACTTAGCCAAGGCAGCGTTACGTTCTGCCGCTTGGCGCTTCTCAGCAATTTGGCGTGAAGTGCGATCATCTTCAGCGACCAAGAACTTGTCACCCGCGTGAGGCACTGAAGTGAAACCAAGAACCTGCACTGGATCAGATGGTCCCGCGCTTTCTACAGGTTCGCCGGCATCGTTGAGCATCGCGCGCACGCGACCAAAGGATCCTCCAGCCACGATTGAATCACCAATGCGCAAAGTTCCACGTTGGATCAACATGGTGGTCACGGGACCGCGACCCTTATCGAGGTGCGCCTCAATTGCCACACCACGAGCTTCGGTGTCTGCGAGCGCACGGAGGTCGAGAGCCGCATCTGCAGTGAGCAGTACGGATTCCAGAAGGTCTTCGATGCCTTGACCAGTCTTCGCTGACACATCAACGAAAATGGTGGTCCCGCCGTACTCTTCAGCAACCAAGTTGTACTCCGTGAGTTGCTGACGAATCTTCGCCGAGTTGGCGCCTTCCTTATCGATCTTGTTGACTGCAACCACGATTGGTACATCTGCGGCTTGAGCGTGGTTAAGCGCTTCAATGGTTTGTGGCATCACGCCATCATCTGCGGCCACCACGAGGATCGCGATATCGGTGACTTTGGCACCACGAGCACGCATAGCGGTGAACGCTTCGTGACCCGGAGTATCAATGAACGTGATGGCACGGCTGACGCCTTCATGCATTCGGTGGACTTGATATGCACCGATGTGCTGAGTGATTCCACCCGCCTCGCTACGGACCACTTCGGTCTGGCGAATCGCATCGAGCATGCGAGTCTTACCGTGATCAACGTGACCCATGACAGTGACAACTGGCGGACGTGCCACCAATTGAGAATCTTCGATTCCAGCGATCTCCGCCTCGAGGTCGATGTCGAACTCTTCGAGGAGTTCTTTATCTTCATCTTCGGGAGAGACGATTTGAATGGTGTAGCCCAGTTCTGCACCGAGCAACATGAAGGTGTCTTCATCCACTGATTGCGTAGCGTTGACCATTTCTCCCAAGTGGAAGAGCGCGGTCACAAGCATCGCCGGGTTAGCGTTGATGCGATCGGCAAAGTCAGTCAGCGAAGCTCCGCGTGCCATTCGAATCGCGGTAGATCCATCACCACGAGGGATGATGACGCCACCGAGTTCTGGCGCAAGCATGTTGTCGAACTCTTCGCGACGTACCTTCTTGCTCTTACGCGCTTTGCTCGACTTGCCACCTTGCTTACCGAAAGCACCTGCGGTGCCACCGCGACCGGTACCTCTGCCACCGGGACCACCAGGACCACCGGGACCACCAGGACCTCTGCCGGGTGCGCCACCTGGTGCGCCGCCAGCGGGTGCGCCGCTACCGGCGTAACCGGGCCTCGCACCTCCGCCTGGCGTGAAGGGACGCGGGCCACCTGAACCACCTGAACCTCCAGGGCCGCCTGAACCAGCAGGACCGCCGGGACGCATACCATCGGGGCGCGGACGTGCGGCAAAGCCAGGTCGTACTCCGCCGGGCCCACCGGGACCACCAGGACCTCGACTTCCGGGTCCACCGGGTCCACCGGGTCTTGTTGCCGGACGAGGACCGCCAGCACCAGGCGCCGGACGTGGGCCACCGGGAGAGCTATATGGATTATTCCCCGGGCGCGGAGCTGCCGGGCGAGGGCCACCGGCTCCTGCTCCAGCCGGACGAGGCGCATCTGCCGAAAGGAATGGATTATTGGCGGGACGCGGCGCCGGCGCACGGGGCGCTGGGGTGCCTGCCGGAGCTGCGTCAGCAGAAGCCGTAGTAGATCCCTCATCGCCGCTTGTCTCAACTGCTCGTAGCGGACTCTCTGCATCGCTCTTGCCTTTGGCGCGATTTGAAGCTTCAAGAGCAGCCTCTAACGCGGCGACTGCTTCATCGCCAAGACCAAGATCGTGAATATCGGGGGTCGCCTTCTTCGCGGCAGCCTTTTTGGCGGCGGCTTTCTTGGCGGGGGGCTTGGCCTCTCCACTCTCCTCGCTCTGTGGGACAGCGGGATAAATGTCGCGCATCTTGCGCACAACGGGAGGCTCAACAGTAGATGATGCTGATCGGACGAA
>CAIMVH010000046.1 GCA_903844855.1 uncultured Actinomycetes bacterium
ATAACCGCTGTTGCTTGATCAATGATCAACTTTGAAGTTTTGGCATTACGACCACTCTGGCGAAGGTGCGCGGCAGCAGAGACCGTGGTACTTCTTTCATCGACAAATCGAATAGGTACACCGCAGGTGCGCAAATCTTCTGCGAATGCACGCACCACGTGAGCCGATGCGCCTTCGGACCCATTGAGATGCTTAGGGAGCCCTAGAACAATCTCAATGATCTCTTCAACCTCCACAATTCGGGACAACTCTGTGATGGCTACCTCGAGTTGAAGCGTTTCATACGGCGTTGCTAGAACACCATGCGGGTCGGAAATTGCCACGCCGACGCGGACACTTCCGTAATCCAGGCCGAGACGACGTCCAAAGCGCATTACTTGAGCGCTTGCACCGAAGAAGTCACTGTTGCCAACGCGTCAGCAATCTTGGTGATATCGACTCCGCCACCTTGAGCGAGATCATCCTTGCCACCACCGCCACCGCCGAGAACGCTAGCCGCAGACTTTGCTAAATCGCCTGCCTTAGCTCCCCGAGACCGTGCTCCCTCATCTGTTGCAACGATCATAAATGGTTTTGAATCCGCGTCGCCAGCAATAGCAACGACGGCATTCTTCCCCTTGAGTCGTTCTTTCAGATCAAGAACGAGTTTTCGCACATCATCGGGGCTAGCGCCGCTTGGGGCGCGATGAGCAATTAATGTGACTTCGCCATATGACTTGGCGCCTTCGAGGATGGCCGCAGCACCTTCTAATAGTTGCCCAGCACGCACCGCTGAGAGCTCTTTTTCCGCGTCGCGTAAACGGGTGATGAGATTATTGACCCGCTCTGGAAGCTCTTCAGTTCGTGCACCCTTAATAATCTCAGTCAACGAGTTAAGTAAGGTGTATTCGCGAGCCAGGAAGGAGTAGGCATCGCGACCGACCAATGCCTCTACGCGACGCACACCTGCCCCAATCGATGATTCACCAAGTAATTTCACAATGCCGAGCTGGCCGGATCGCTCTGCATGCGTGCCACCACAGAGTTCACTTGTCCAATCCCCCACGCTTACTACTCGTACACTTTCGCCATACTTCTCCCCAAAGAGCGCCATCGCCCCCATCGCCTTGGCTTCAGGTAGCGACATGATTTGCGAGGTCACCACGAGGTCGTCGGAGAGGACAACGTTTACCTGAGCTTCGACCTCCTCCATCATCGAAAGTGGGATGGCGCCAGTTGCCGCAAAATCAAAACGAAATCTCCCTGGAGCATTTTCGGAGCCGGCTTGCGTAGCTGTTTCTCCAAGATGTTCTCGGAAAGCTTTGTGAACCAGATGTGTCGCCGTATGTGCACGAGATATTGCTCGACGACGATCAACGTCAATCTTCGCATGAGCATTAGTGGAGATCGAGAACGAACCATCAATGACTCGACCTCGATGGACGATCAGGCCAGGAAGCGGAGTCTGCACATCGTCAATCTCGATGATGGCCCCGTCGCTTGTTTGTATCAGACCTCCGTCGGCCAATTGGCCGCCACCTTCTGCGTAGAAGGGAGTTTGTTCGAGCACCACTTCGACCTCATCGCCCACTTGAGCGCTATTCACCTTTGCGCCGGCCTTGAGAAGCCCCACTACCCGCGATTCGAGATCAAGTTTTTCGTAGCCAAGAAACTTTGAAGCGCCAGCACGTTCAAGGATTTCGCGATAGGCCGAGAGGTCCGCATGTCCACTCTTCTTCGATCGAGCATCGGCTTTGGCGCGATCACGTTGCTCTTTCATTAACCGTCGGAAACCCTCTTCATCTACAGAAAGCCCGGCTTCGGAGGCCATTTCGAGTGTGAGATCGAAGGGAAACCCGAAAGTATCGTGGAGTTTGAAAACTTCATCTCCGACAATCTGTTCCGCGCCGCTGCTCTTTGTGGCCTGTGCCGCTAGGTCAAAAATCTGAGTTCCGGCACGAAGAGTCTGCAAGAAAGATTCTTCCTCCGACACTGCGACGCTCTCGATACGCTTACGATCTACCTCGAGATCCGGGTATTGCGACCCCATGGCGAGGATGCTGGAATCGATCAGCTGACTCATGACCGGATCGTGGGCTCCTAACAAGCGCATGTTTCGAACTGTGCGCCGCATCATCCGCCTGAGCACATACCCTCGACCCTCATTACCAGGAGTGACTCCGTCACCAATAAGCATGGCGCTAGTGCGTGCATGATCGGCAATGACACGCAACCTCACGTCGGCAAGCGGGTCCTTTCCATACTTAACACCGGTAATAGAACTGGCTCGATTGAGAATCATCATGGTGGTGTCGATCTCGTAAATATTTTCTACGCCTTGCAAAAGCGCGGCAGTGCGTTCCAGACCTAGACCGGTATCAATATTCTTAGCGGGCAACTCGCCAAGAATGGGATAACTATCTTTACCTCCACCGGCGCCTCGTTCAAATTGCATGAAGACGAGATTCCACACTTCTAGGTAACGATCTTCGTCGGCAATTGGTCCACCTTCACGGCCATACTCCGGACCACGATCGTAATAAATCTCGCTACAAGGTCCGCAAGGTCCAGGTACGCCCATCGACCAGAAATTGTCAGCCATATCGCGACGTTGAATGCGCTCCTTGGGGACGCCCACTTGCTTGTGCCAGATGTCAGCGGCTTCGTCATCGTCCAGATAGACCGTTACCCAAAGGCGCTCTTCCGGAAATCCAAATCCACCATCAGAAATTGGCTTAGTGAGCAACTCCCAGGCAAGGGCGATTGCGCCCTCTTTGAAGTAATCCCCGAATGAGAAGTTCCCGCACATCTGGAAGAACGAAGCATGGCGAGTTGTCTTACCCACTTCATCGATGTCGAGAGTTCGCACGCATTTCTGTACACTCGTGGCGCGTGGATAGGGAGTTGCTAATTCACCAAGAAAATAGGGTTTAAAAGGAACCATGCCGGCGTTGACCAACAACAGGTTAGGGTCATCGGCAATAAGAGATGCTGAGGGCACAACTGCGTGATTGAGACCCAGCGAATTGCCATTTTCAAAGAAGGCAAGCCAACGTCGTCTTATCTCTGCTGATTCCATTAATGGCTACTCTGAATGATGACGGCGAGTGCGGCGACGTGAATTCTTCTCATTGCCGCGCCCACGTTCGCGAGTGTTCTTGGTCAGCCCTAGTGAGAAAGCCGCCGCCTTCATCAAAGGACCACTCAAAGTATCGGTGAATGACTGAGTTAATCCGGAGATGCTTTCGGTGGTGCTCTGGACGTTGCGAGTGATCGCATCCACCCGTTCAAGTTGCGTGTTAGTCAGAGTGACCGTGGTGGTGACCTCATCCATGAGAGGCATTGTCTTCCCGCCTACCGCCTTAATGACATTCGAAGTCTCATCGAGAACTTTGCCAAGCTTCATCAAAGGCACGGCGAAAGCTAGGACAAAGATCAATAATGCGCCAGCGGCTACTAACCCCGCGATATCTCCACCGCTCATCTCTACCCCTACCCTTCACCCATCAAGATCGATTTGATCTTGATTAAACTCTGTCGTACCCGCGCTTCAAAGCCACGTTCTGTGGGCTCATAATATTCACGTCCTTGGAGCGCATCTGGCAGGTAAGAGCCGGCCACCACACCTTCTGGATAGTCGTGAGGGTACCGGTAGGGAGCGCTTTGGCGCGATTCCCGAGCGATATCGTCGCGAAGCGCCCCCGAGTTGGCATCTCGCAAGTGGGACGGAATAGGTCCGGATGTGCCAGCGCGCACGTCGGCGATAGCCGCATCGATAGCAAGATAAGCAGCGTTGGATTTAGGGGCGACCGCGAGATAGGCCGTCGCTTCTGCCAAAATGATCCGCGCCTCGGGCATCCCGATCAAGGCCACCGCATTCGCTGCCGCGACCGCAACTCCGAGCGCTCCCGGATCGGCCAAGCCCACATCTTCGCTCGCACTTATCATGAGCCGACGTGCAATGAAACGAGGATCCTCGCCGGACTCCAACATGCGTGCCAAGTAGTGCATTGCGGCATCAACATCTGAACCCCTGATGCTTTTAATGAATGCGCTTGCCATGTCGTAGTGGCTGTCACCGTCGAGCGAAGCGATCACTCGATCAACTGCCCGTGAAAGAATCACAGTCGTGAGGTGTTCACCTTCGGCAAGCAGCGCCACCCCCGCCTCCAAGTAGGTTAGCGCGCGCCGCGCATCCCCTTGTGCGAATGTGATCAACGCCGTCCGTGCTTCATCGGCCAGTTTGTACTTGTTATCGAGTCCTTGCGAAGAGGCCAATGCACGATCTATGAGTATCCCAATCTCCTGATCCGAATGGGCTCGCAAAGTGATGAGCAATGATCGCGAGAGTAGCGGTGAGATAATAGAGAACGAAGGATTCTCGGTAGTTGCCGCCACCAGAGTTACTAATCGATTTTCCACCGCAGGAAGCAATGCGTCCTGCTGCGCCTTACTAAATCGATGCACCTCGTCGATGAAGAGCACCGTCTCGCGCCCCGATGAGCCCAAGTCAAATCTGGCGCGCTCCAACGCCTCGCGCACTTCTTTCACGCCAGCCGAGACAGCAGATATCTCGACGAATTCGCGAGCACCGCTCTGAGCGATGAGCTGAGCAAGAGTCGTCTTGCCCGAACCAGGAGGGCCGTACAGGATGACACTCGACATCGATCCTGGAACACCATCTATCAATCGACGTAGCGGTGCCCCTTCGCCTAAAAGATGATCCTGGCTGACCACCTCAGCGCGGGTGGTGGGGCGCATGCGGGCCGCCAACGGGGCAACGGTATTTCGGGGCGTATCGAAGAGCACCCGCTTAGCCTAATCGGGATTACGATTACTGAGTGGCGACGCATCTCACCTTTCCCGAGTTAATAGCAACTGCCGAAAAACTCTTCGGGAGAAATAACTACGTACGATTCGCTATTGCCGAAAACCGATTCACCGACGCTATCTTGGAAGACGACACCATCTGGATCACCAACGATGAAGGCTTTGGGATCGCTCTTGGGGCGAAGGCAGGATCGCTGACTGAATGGGAACGCTTCACTCTTCCACGCACAGCGCAGCCTCCCGAGGGGTCGCTCACTCGGGGAACGTGGGATTTCTACGCAACCGCGCTTCTTCCAACACACGTAAGCACGACAGCAATGACTCCCCTCCCCGATGAGTTGATCGCTAGTTTCCTCGCACTCCATTCACCTGATGCCTCCGTCGCTCCCGGTGACCCAGAGGTGGTTTCTTGGATTTATACGCTCGACACCTCTGAAGAAATCTCAGCTCTGGGTGCCATCGTCAAATGGCAATCAGGTGAACTCTGCCTTGCCTCTATCGCAACACACAGCGCAGAGCGCGGAAAAGGTCTGGCAACGTCCCTTGTTTCAAGGATGGTGGAGACGTGCGCCGCCCTGGGGGCACATCGTGTTGGCCTAGGTGTCTACGCTGAGAACAATGCGGCCAAACAGGTCTACAAGAAGTGTGGATTCACTCTCATCAATGAATTCACCAGCTACTCAAGGAGTTAGAGCAGCACTGGCAATGCGATATCGGGCTTGTTGTGTGCCAGATGAGCGTTGAGCGCTGCGACGTGATACTCCTCAAGTAGCACGTGATTCTCTATACGCGCATAGGGGCGACCATCCACTACAGCACCTTGCGTGCCTTCAATGACTGCCGTTACATCCTCACCAGAAAGCGTCTTAAAGGTTTCCAAGGCATGTGCTACTGCCAGCACGGAGATGCGATGAGCCCCAAGCAAATCTTCCGATTTCTTCAACAACGTCGAAAGGTTATCTTCAATGCGATCAGCGAGTGCTCGTCGTAATTCTTTTGCAGAATTCTCCGCGCCTTTACCCTGTCCTCCTGGAGTACCCACTTCGAAGCGACGATTTGAAGCGTGTGATGAAACCGTTGAGCCCATGCCCCAATGACCTTCCATGAAACTAGCCACCGTAGTCGCGCTCTCCAGGTCACCGGAAACGCCAGAGGAGTTATCTCCCCCAAAGAACATTCGTTCTCCAGCTAATGACGCGAGTGAAACGAGAACATCGGCCTCGTATTCGCTTCGCCAGTGAGTGAATTGATCATCGGGAGGAATGCTTGCCACCATGCCAAGATAATCAGAGCCCTTTTCGATGGTGGCTAAATCAATGGTCATGTGTTGACGCACCGTGTGCGCCATCACGGCGTGGCAAGCTTCGTGGATCGCCACTGCGTGACGTTCGCGTTCTATGTATTCCACGTCTTCTGGTGGTCCAAGTTCCTTCAACTGCTTCGCACGAACAATATCGGGCCAAGTGATGTACTTACGATCACTGCGAATCGCGATGATGAGCGCTTCGTTGATCGTGTCCTTGATGGATGCACCGGTCGCATACGGTGTGATAGTCGCCAACTTGTCTATATCTTCCGCAGTAAGCGTGTGAGAAACCTTGTCTAAATATCCTTGATAGGTCCGCACGCGGCCGGCCTTACTTGGATAGCCAACGCGATAGATGCGATCAATGCGACCTGGGCGGAGTAGCGCCTCGTCGAGAGCCTCAGGCATGTTCGTGGCCATCACAACGAGGATTCGATACTTCGGTGGTGCCTTGGGACGCATTCCAAGAACTCGACGTACGACACGATTAATAAAGCCACGTGGCTTACGCAGACCAGAGAGTTCGGTGAGTAGCGCCTGCAAAGTACCCATGCCTCCGCCACCGCCACCGCCGGCAGCGCCCATCACGAATGACTCGCGTACTAGAAGCGATGCGGTAGTGGGCGAGAGGTAATTCCCCCCGTGGCACGCCTCACCGAAGATTGCGGGAGTCGGCGAAGCCATAGCGCCAGGACCACCTGCGCGCATTAATCCTCGATTGCCCAGTGAGTCTGCCTCGTCAAAGAAGACCACGACACCGCCATAGCGAAGTGCCAATTTGCGTAATTTACGAAAGAGTCCTTTGACTTTGAGAACGCCAATGCCGAAAAACATGTTGGTAAATGCACCTGGATCCACAAAGACGAATGGCTTACCAGTCTCACCTGCAACAGACTCCGCCATGAGAGTTTTGCCGGTCCCGGGTGGACCCCAGAGAAGAACGCCACCGGGTACATAACCGCCGTGGGCTTCGATCTCCTCAGGCCTCTCAAGGAACATGAGATTTTCGCGAATGCGGTTGAGCACGTGGTCTTGACCCCACACGTCTGTAAAGCGTGTTTTGATGTCATCTGGAAAGTAGGTATCAATTCCACCTCGAGAAAGAAACCAGAACAATGCTACAAATTGAATCAAGATGAATACGACAGCGAAAGCCAGTTGGGCGATAATCGGCATTGCAGCCCAAAGGGCCTTGGGCGCTAAGAAAAGCGCCTTTACAGGCGGCTCTTTGTAAATGGCACCGAGCACAACTGCAAGCAAGGCAACCCATAGAAGGAACTTGATTGCTCGAGAGAGTCGATGTCGATTCCAATCACTGATCTTGTGAACCAGACGATCAAGAAAAAGAAAATACTTACCCCAACCGCGGTGGTATGGAGCCGCCAATTCCGAAATCAAAAAGTGAATCTGTCGTACAACCTCAATGAGAACAAGAACAAAAATCCATTTACGCTCTAGGGATACGTTATAGGCAGCGTCAGTGAAGGAAAGTGTTGAATCATCTGCCATCGCCGCCCACACCAAAACAAACCAGACGAGTGCGAAGATAAAGAGAAATTTGAAGCGATCAATCGGCGCCAAGTGGACGCGAGTCACTCGATCAGAGTCCCTCATGCGACTTTCTTGGTGCTCCACGAGGTCCCCTTACAACGAGCGAGGCCGAAATGGCCTGGTGAGATTCTAAGCCTTCAGCGAAGGAGCGTCGATTCCAGCCTCACGTCGTTGGGCAGTCGTAATCGGTGTCGGCGCTCCAGTGAGTGGGTCTCCACCGCTTGCCGTCTTGGGGAAAGCTATGACCTCACGGATTGATTCAACCCCGGCCAAAAGAGCAACCAGGCGGTCAAGCCCGAGGGCGATGCCGCCGTGCGGAGGGGGTCCATAATTGAAGGCCTCAAGGAGGAAACCGAACTTGCTCTCAGCTTCTTCTCGAGTGAGCCCAATAACATCAAATACTTTCTGCTGGATATCGCCACGGTGAATACGAATAGAACCTCCACCGATTTCCGTACCATTGAGCACGATGTCATATGCGTAGGCCAGTGCGTTACCCGGGTCTGAAGCAAATGTTGATTCAAATTCTGGCTTAGGACCGGTGAATGGATGATGCACTGCAGTCCAACCACCATTGTCTGTGGCTTCGAACATCGGCGCGTCAACGACCCAGAGGAACTCCCACTTTGATGCATCAATTAAATTACAGCGTTTTCCGATCTCGATGCGAGCAGCGCCAAGGAGCGCTAGAGAGGGGTTACGGTCTCCGGCCGCAAAGAAGATGACGTCACCATTCTTCGCGCCAACCAAGTGTGGCAAGCCAGCATTCTCTGATTCGGAAAGATTCTTCGCAACCGGCCCGGAGAGCGTGCCATCTTCACCAATAACAACATAAGCCAAGCCCTTAGCACCGCGGGTCTTTGCCCACTCTTGCCAGGCATCGAGTTCCCGGCGCGCTTGCGAGGCACCACCTGGCATGACGACTGCTCCGACGTAATCAGCCTGGAATACCCGAAAGGTGGTCTCTTTGAAATGCTCGGTTACTTCTACAAGCTCGAGGCCGAATCGCATATCTGGTTTATCAGATCCAAAACGAGTCATTGCATCGGCGTAGGTCATGCGAGGCAAAGGAAGAGTGATCTCGTAACCAAGCACTTCTTTCCAGACGCGTGAAACTACTGCTTCACCAAGCTCAATGATGTCATCTTGGTTGATGAAGCTCATCTCAATGTCGAGCTGCGTGAACTCTGGTTGGCGATCTGCGCGGAAATCTTCGTCACGGAAGCAGCGAGCGATTTGGTAATACCGCTCCATGCCCGCAACCATCAATAATTGCTTGAAGAGCTGTGGCGACTGTGGAAGCGCATACCAACTACCTGGTTGCAAACGGACGGGCACCAAAAAGTCACGAGCACCTTCCGGAGTTGAACGAGTGAGGTTTGGCGTTTCAATCTCGAGAAAATCGCGCGACTCCATCACATCTCGAATCACATGCGTGACTTTCGAACGAAGACGTAGCGCCTTCGCAGGACCTTCCCGACGAAGATCTAAGTAGCGATAGCGCAAGCGCACCTCCTCGCCAATATTGCCTGCAACTCCACCGTCAATCGGAAAAGGAAGTGGAGCAGATTCACTCAGGACTTCAATCTCAGTAACTAAGACTTCGATGGCTCCAGTAGGTAACTCGGGGTTTTCATTGCCCGGGGGGCGTAGGGAGACTTTGCCGACTACTTTGAGACACCATTCGGCTCGCAGATCGTGGACAAGGTCGGTCTCATGAATAACAACTTGGACAACTCCTGATGAATCACGAAGATCGATAAATGCAACCCCACCGTGATCGCGGCGGCGAGAAACCCAACCTGCGAGAATTACTACACTCTCCGTATCAGTTGCCCGAAGAGTGCCGGCAGAGTGGGTGCGTATCAAGTTCGCCTCGCAAGAAGTAGTTCGGAAAGGTTCTCTATCGTAGCCGGAATTAGCTCACCGGTTGACATCTCCTTGAGGGAGAGATCGCGAGAGGCAAGTTCACTCTCCCCGATTACTAATGAAAATTGAGCCCCGGACTTGTCGGCCGCTTTCATTGCGCCCTTGAGTCCACGATCACCGAAAGAGAGATCAACGAGTAATCCTGCAGTACGCAATGAATCAGCAACTATTAATGCTGTTCGACGAGCTTCACTTCCCATGGGAACAATAAAGAGATCCAAGTGCGCCGTATTAAAGGTTCCTTGTTCCGCGCGAATAGCGAGCAATGTGCGATCGATGCCGAGACCAAAACCTATGCCACTCAAATCTTGTCCACCAAGTTCGGCCATCAGTCCGTCGTATCTTCCTCCTCCGCCAATACCTGATTGGGCGCCTAGGAGTGGATGTACGAATTCGAAAGTTGTGCGAGTGTAGTAATCAAGACCGCGCACCATTCTTGGTGCGATCGTGTAGGCAATCTTCAAATCATCTAGATGTTGACATACAAAGGCAAAGTGATCGGCACACTCTTTGCACAAATGATTCTTCATGAGCGGCGCATCTTTAAGCATGTCGCTCATTTCAGGACGCTTGTCATCCAGAACGCGAAGCGGGTTAAGCGCCGCCCGCTTTCGCGTGGGCTCATCAAGTGGAAGATCTGCCAAGAAGGCCACAAGAAGGTCTCGGTACTGCGGTCGACAGTTCTTGTCTCCGAGCGAGGTGATATCTAAACGAAATTGCGTGAGCCCTAAACCCTGGTAACCACGATAGGCAACTGAAATCACTTCAGCATCAAGAGCTGGATCCTCTGATCCAATCGCTTCGATTCCCACTTGGAAAAACTGACGATAACGACCCTGCTGAGGACGTTCAGCACGAAAAAATGGCCCGGCGTACCAGAGTTTGACTGGCAACTGACCACGATCCAATCCGTGTTCAATAGTTGCACGTATCACTCCAACTGTTCCTTCGGGACGCAGGGTGATCGATCTGCCGCCTCGATCGTCGAAGGTGTACATCTCCTTCGAGACCACATCGGTGGACTCGCCCACTCCTCGAGTAAAGAGCGTCGTATCCTCAAAAGCTGGAACTTCCGCATACAGATACCCAGCGCGAATTGCTGGCTCAGAGAGACCATCTCTCACTGCAAGGAAATCAGCCGAATCTGGCGGCAGGTACTCCGCCACTCCTTTCGGCGCTTGAAAGTAAGGGCGCGCCATCAGATCCGCCCTTCAATAGCGGCCGCTAAATACTCATTATGTAATCGTTCATCACCGATTGTGGTCGTGGGCCCATGCCCTGGGAAGACTCGATACGCATCATCTAGCTCAAAAACCTTAAGAAGTGAGGTGCGCATTTTTGCGGGCGAGCCTGTAGGAAGATCAGTGCGACCGATGCCGTTGTTGAAAAGCACGTCACCCGAAAAGAGCAGTCCCGCACTCTCTTCGCGAATGCACACGGATCCTTCGGTGTGGCCAGGAGAGTGATCGAAAACTAACTCCATTCCCGCAAGATGAATCTTCATTCCGTCGTGTAGCTCTATAACGTCATCTGGTTCACTAAAAGAAAGGTGTTCAAAGAGGCTAGTCGTCTCAGGTGAGAGTGCTCGTTCTGGATGGGCCAGTAACTCTCGATCAGCGGAGTGGATATATGCCGGAATTCCAGATTTCGCGGCTAGAGGCTGAATTGAAAAAGTGTGGTCGAGATGTCCGTGGGTTGCGATAATCGCGATCGGAGTGAGGTGGTGACGGTCAAGGGCATCTTCGATAGCCCGCACCAAATGCGGGTTGGCAATACCTGGATCAAAGACCACGCACTCTCCGTTGGCCCGAGGGGCCAAAATCCAGCAATTTGTCGCGTAAAGCTCGGCGACTACCTGTTCGATCAGCACGGGGCAAGGCTATCTAACAGAGACGCTAGACTTTCGCCCTTGAGCCTCGCGCCCGACAAGTACCGCAAACTCCTTGTCGGATCCAGAGATCGACCCAGAGACGAAGAAGCATCACAGAAGGAGAGAGTTATGGCCGCCCCCGTACAACGCAAAGGTGGAAGCACCCGTCGCCCCAAAGCCCCTCACGTCGCCCCCGCGCAGAAGAAGAAGGGCGTCTTCTCCCCCGGCATGATTGCTACCTTGCTCGTCCTTGTCCTTGTTGGTACCACCGCCGTCCTGGTGGGATCAGGAGCCTTCACTAAGAGCGCCACCCCAATCGCTTCACCTTCCAACACCCCATCTCCGTCTGCATCTCCTTCTGGGTCTTCTTCTGGAACCCCGGCCAACCCAGAGAGCGGCACGGCTACAAACGTCCCCGCCACTGATGCAAGTACAGCGCCAAATACGCCGAGCGCCTCACCATCGACCTCAAGTACACCCGCTTCCAGCGCCGCACCCACCACCATTTCCAGCGTTAATTGCACCTACACGCGTTCTTCCGGAGGTAATGAGAAGTTCACTGGCCTCCCACCCGCAAAGGCCACCCCAGGAACAAAGACCGCCACTGTGGTCACTAACCGCGGCACCATCGTAATGCAGCTCAACGCAGCGGCTCCTTGCACCGGCAATTCTTTCGCCTTCCTGGCGAGCAAGAGCTACTTCGATGGCACCAAGTGCCACCGCCTCCTCAATGCCCCTGGTTTCACCGCCCTCCAATGCGGGGACCCCTCGGCCACTGGTTCTGGGGGCCCCGGTTACGCCTTCCCGGACGAAAATCTCACGGGCGCGACCTACCCTCGAGGCACCCTGGCTATGGCCAACGCTGGAGCTGGCACCAACGGCAGCCAATTCTTCTTTGTCTTCAAGGATTCCCAGTTCTCGCCGAATTACACCCCGTTTGGCAAGGTCGTTTCGGGCCTCGATGTACTCGATGCCATTGCTGCCGAAGGAACAGATAATGGGCAGAGTGACGGAGCCCCTAAAAAGACCGTTACGCTCTCGTCTGTAAGAATTCAGTAATCCACCCACCCACCTGCCGACCCGTCAGCTATCTAGCGCAACGAAGGACCTGTCATGATTGATCAAGTAACCCCCGCCCCGGTCCCACAATCAGCGGCAGCAGCCCTCGTTGGAGATCCTTCGTCATTCGGCCGTGTGGGTGAAGACGGCACTGTGTACGTGAGCACCGAATCAGGCGAACGCGCCGTCGGCTCATACCCCGGGAAGAGCAATGAAGAAGCACTCGCTTACTTCGTTCGAAAATTTGAGACACTCGCCGCCGAGGTCGCCTTAACTGCTGATCGCTTGCGCAACGGTGCCATGCTTGCCGAAGATGGCGAAGAAGCCATTAAGCGCTTACGTCAGCAAGTTGAAAGTATCAACGCAGTCGGAAATCTTGCGGCCCTCAAGATCGCTGTTGAGAATATTTCTCCTCTTGCCGCGATACGACGAGAAGAAGAAGTCGTTCGCAAGGCCGCTGCCGCAGAAGCCAAGCAAGCCGCGCGCGCGGAGGCGAAGATCCTCAAGGAAAAGTTGGTTGTTGAAGCCGAAGAAATTTGCGCCACCGATGCCTGGAAAGTTGTGGGCGATCGCCTCAAGGTCCTACTTGATGAATGGAAGCAAGCCACCCGGCTCGACAAGGCAACGGATGAGGCCCTGTGGAAGCGTTTTTCCACGGCCCGTAACGCATTCGATAAGCGTCGTCGCACCCACTTCGCCACGTTAGACAAACAACGAAGCGAATTTATCGGAGCCAAAGAGAGTCTCATCGCAGAGGCCGAAAAGTTGGCCACCTCAACCGACTGGGTCAACACTGCGCGTAAATACAAGACGCTCATGGACTCGTGGAAGGTTGCTGGGCGCGCAGGTAAGGCTGACGAAGACAAGTTGTGGAAGCGCTTCAAAGCCGCGCAAGACGCCTTCTTTGCTGCCAAGGAAGCAGATTTTGCTAGGCGGGAAGAATCTTTCACCGCAAACCTTGCGATCAAGGAAGCACTCCTGATCGAGGCGGAAGCACTTCTGCCAATCTCTAAACTCTCTGACGCCAAGCGTGGACTACGTGCGGTCCAGGAGAAGTGGGAAAAAGCTGGTCAACTCCCCCGAAACGTCAAAGACAAGTTCGATGGGCGTTTGCGGGCAGTTGAAAAAACGATCCGCGAAGCCGATCAAGAGGATGCACAGCGGACAGATCCAGTGGCCCGCAAGCGTGCCGAAGAGAGTGTCGCCAAACTCGCCGAAGCTGTTGCCGGTTACGAGAAGCAAGAAGCAAAGGCTGCGGCGGCTGGCGATGCCAAGAAAGAGAAGGATGCTAGGGAGGCGGCCGATGCGCGTCGCCTCTGGTTGGCCGAAGCTGAGAAATCACTCGCGCAATACAAGTAAGGCTACATATTGGTGACGCGATAGACGTCGTAAACGCCTGAAATATTACGCACTGCCTTAAGTACCGTCTCAAGGTGGGTAGCGTCGGCCATCTCAAATGTAAATCGTGAAAATGCAATGCGATCTTTCGACGTATGAACCGCGGCACTCAAGATGTTTACGTGCTGATCAGAGAGGGTGCGGGTTACATCTGAGAGCAGTCGCGCTCTGTCTAGGGCTTCCACTTGGATATTGACTAAGAAGAGCGAGAGGCTCGATGGTGTCCACTCAACTTCAACTTTTCTTTCGGGCTCGTGTTGCAACATCGCCTTGCCATTGATGCAATCGCTTCGATGAACCGAAACACCACTAGCCCTGGTAACAAAACCATCGATATCGTCACCTGGTACCGGCGTGCAGCACTTAGCGAGTTTGATCCAAATATCTTCGCTTCCCTTAACTGAAACGCCAGGATCTCCCACCTTACGCGAACGGCGAGGAGCAGAGAGCACTGTCTCAGGGGCTTCATCTACTTCGTCGGCCCCTGCTATCACCGTGAGTTTGCTGATGATGCTGGCCGCGGAGACATGACCATCTCCCACTGCGGCATAGAGCGCATCTACATCGGTGTATCGCAGGTCGTGCGCGAGTGCGAGAAGCGACTCCCCCGAAAGCAATTTCTTTAGCGGTAGCCCCTGTTTGCGCATGGCGCGAGCGATTTGATCTCGACCGGAGTCAATAGCCTCTTCGCGTCGCTCCTTTGTGAACCATGCCTTGATCTTGTTGCGTGCACGTGGGCTACGAACAAATGCCAACCAATCCTGGCTCGGTGCAGCGTTCTCGGATTTATTGGTAAATACTTCGATCACATCGC
>CAIMVH010000047.1 GCA_903844855.1 uncultured Actinomycetes bacterium
ACCTGACTACCGTGAGTGATCCAGTTACCGTAAGAAATTTCCGATACATACATGCCTGAGCGGCCGAGTCGACGATGTTCCATAAGAGCAGAGTAGCGCCCCTATCTAGATGAGCGTTCCGGCGCGGGGAGTTGACGAGCCAGGCCCCAGCGTGGTCTGCTTCGCCTACAACTTAATAGCCCTGCTTATGGGGGAAGTCCGGTGAAATTCCGGCGCTGACCCGCAACCGTGAGTCGTACATCGACAAGTCGGATTACCCATAATCAAGGTTTTTGGTCAACACCCGCCGAGGTCTGCGGGGCGACGCCCGGGTCACCACCCTCGCTCTCCCGTTATCTCTACAAAGAGATGACGGGTTTTTTATTGTGATGACGTTGGAAGAGCTCTACCGATCCACTCTTGAAAGGCTCTACGTCAATGTCTATTTCACGCAAGTTCGCTCGAGGAGTTGCATTAGCTCTCTCCGTTGGGTTGATTCTTCCTGCTACTGCGCAAGCAGCACCAAATAGTTCTGGTCTTTACGGATCCACCGACCCGTTGTACGACGGTGTCTATCGACAATCGCTTGCACTACTCGCACTCACTGGCGCCAAAGTAAAACCAGCCACAAGTGCAATCAATTGGCTCGTCAGTCAACAATGTGCCGATGGTGGATACATGTCATTTCGTGCTGACCTCTCCATCCCATGTGACACCACTCAAGAGGATTCCAACTCGACTGCCATCGCCGCCGCCGCCTTACAAGTAGTGGGGAAGAAAACAATTGCCAACAAGAGCGCTGAATGGCTACTTGCCCACCGCAACAAGGATGGTGGGATTGGTTTTAATCCACTCTCTCCTGCCTCCGCCGAATACGACCCGACAACCAGCGACGCCAACTCGACAGGGCTCATGTTCTTCGCTCTCAACACTATTTATCCAAAGAAGTACAAAAGCGCGGCCACTAGCGTTCTTGGCAAGTACCAGGTGGGATGCAACGATGGTTCTGGAAAAAGCGGTGCACTCGATTACCAGAGAAGCGATGCGCTCGTGGCAAATGATTACGCCACCGCTCAAGCAGCGTTTGCATTTACTGGACTTGCACTCCCACTTGTCATCACAAAATCAACAAAAGCGCCTATAAATCCATGCTCAGCGAAAAGTACTAGCGCAACAAAAGTTGCCGATGGAGCCATGCTCTTTCTTGCCGCTCGCCTCACAAGTAATCCTCGTGGCATTCCAAGCGCGTTCGGTCCCGGGACGGATTGGAACACCACCGCGTGGGCGACTCTTGCACTAGTGGGAAGCGGATATCGATATCCGGCGATCTCCACCGCGGTTGCCGCCATGGCGGATGGCGCGATCTCTTGGGGTTTGGAAGCCAAAACCAATGCCGCTAAACCGGGGGCTCTAGCGATGATGCTTCTCGTGGCAACGGCTCTAAAATTAGATGCCAGCCAATTCGGTGGCATCGACCTGACCAAGACCATAGTGGGGAGCTTAAGAGTCTGATGAAGAAGTACCTCTCGCTTGTCGTCGTGCTTTCAGTCACCATCGTGGCTCTGAGTACTTCGACAAGCGTGCAGGCATCAGGCGACCTCTATCGCTACTGGTCTTATTGGAATAGCCAAGATTCAATTTCCTGGTCCTATTCAAACCAAGGCGCTACTCGCATTCCCGCAGACGGAAGTGTTGAGGGGTGGTACTTCTCGGTAACGAATACGAGCCCACAGGCAGCTGAAGCAATCACCATTCGAGCGGATTTTTCTGAGTACTGCAAAGAGACTAAAGCGGTGGGCGGAATGAAACGCGTAGCTGTCGTAGTTGATTTTGGGAAAGAGAGCTATGCACCCACCGGTCAATCCCCCGCAAAGCCCATCGTGGATTGCGCCCTCGTGCCAGTGAGCGCGAATGGATATGACGTAATCAATGAGGTCGCCAAGATTCGCACGGACTCCGTGGGCTTCATCTGTGGGATTAACTCGTATCCCAAAGAGGGATGTGGCGAGAAGTTCACACCATCAGCAGCGGTCGAAGGACCCAACTGGGGAATCCGAATTCTCAACTTTGGATTGAGCGTGATCTTGTTGGTGCTCGTCTATCGGCGGATCGCAGCCCGGCGGAAAGAAGAACTCTGACATGAAGCCGGCGACCGCGAGAAGGAGTACACGTATCCACCCACTGGCATGGTGGGGTTGGGCGATTGCCCTCACCTTTGCTGCGTCCGCGGCCGCAAATACCTGGACACTGGCGGCGATCGCCGCTGGAGTGGTGGTCGTTGCGCTCACCTGTCGAAGTGATGGCCCTTGGCGCCATTCAATAAACTATGCGATTTATCTAGCGGCCACCCTGCTCGTCATCCGCCTTGTTATTGCAATTCTCTTTGGCGCCAAAATTCCTGGGCACGTGCTCTTCACTATGCCTAGTACTCACCTTCCCCAATGGCTCTCCGGAATCAGCGTGGGCGGCCCGGTAACGTCTGAAAAAATCTTGCTCATCCTCCGCGAAGGAGCGAAGTTAGCCACGCTGGTGATCATCTTTGGCGCAGCTTCTTCGCTCACTCAACCGAAGGAATTGCTGAAATCACTCCCCCGAGCGCTGCACGAGGCCGGCGTCATCGTGGTGGTTTCCACAACTTTCTTGCCACAGATCGTGGCGAGCATCAAGAGAATCAGGACGGCACAAAGATTGCGTGGAAGTCGTGGAAGTCGCGGACTTTCACTTACTCGCGTGCTCATACCCGTCATTGAAGATGCACTGACTAAGTCGCTAGACCTAGCAGCGGCCATGGAGAGCCGGGGCTATGGACAAACGCAGGAAAAGCATGGTCGGCGAGTAAGCGCCCTAATGCTGCTCTTAGGTTTACTTGGAATAGTGGCGGGCATTTACCTCCTTTTGATACCTACCTCATTTATCAACTTCCCTTGGGCAGTGCTCGCAGTCGCTGCGGCAATCTCCGTTATTGGCCTATGGCTCAGCGGAAAGAATTTGCGTCTCACCGTTTATCGACCGATTAAATGGAATTTAGAGGCCATCGCACTGCCGATCCTCGGAGTCAGTGTCGCAACCGCTGCAGGCACATTGATTCACACCAATGCTGCATTGGTATCCATCCTGCTCCTTGTGTGCGCACCCGTCCTCTACCTGGGCCGTCAATCATGATCTCACTCACAAACACCTCACTTCGTTATCAGGGAGATGCAGTATTTGCCGATGTCAATCTAGAAATTTTGGCTGGAGAATTCGTGTTGCTCATGGGAGCCACCGGCTCGGGCAAGTCCTCACTCTTACGCGTCATGAATGGACTCACTCCACATCTCACTGGCGGGGAACTCACTGGGGACGTACACGTCAACGACCGCTCA
>CAIMVH010000048.1 GCA_903844855.1 uncultured Actinomycetes bacterium
ATGCCACCCCTGCCAGAAGCCAACCCAGAGCGCCAGAAGTACTGAAGCGACGAGGAATCGCACACCCCTCGCGGCCAGCGAGGGCATCGTGTTGATAGAACTTGCGATCGCTAAATAAGTCGACCCCCAGATGATGTATACCGTCCAGAGAGAGAGCCACATCTTTGAGGAATTGCTACGCGTGGCCATTCGCTTAGCCTAGTGAGTTTGCACCACTACTTTGCGTGCGGACGCCAACGTGCGGGTCGCTTTGCAACGACTTCGCTGGTGCCGAGAGTGAGTCGAGGCTTTGGATCTTCGGTGCGACCTGCAGGTGGTTGGCGACTACCGGCGCCGTACTGGTTTGGCCAGCGCAAACGCACGCCTTGATCAACAGCGGCGTGGAGCGTCCAATTGGGATCAAAGAGGTGAGGGCGACCCAGCGCGCATAGATCTGCTCGACCAGCGGCCAAAATGGTATTTACATCGTCCCAACTACTGATGGAGCCCACCGCCATCGTCTTCACGCCCGCGAGTTGACGGATGCGATCAGCAAATGGAGTTTGATACGTACGGCCGTAGATTGGTTTTGCATCTGGAGTTGTTTGTCCTGACGAGACGTCGATCAGGTCAGCACCATGAGCTGCAAACGCTTGACCCATTTTGATGGAATCTTCTTCACTTAAACCGTCTGGCACCCAATCGCTGGCCGAGATACGAACGCTCATGGGTTTATCTGCCGGCCACACTGCGCGAACTGCATCAAAAACTTCAAGCGGGAATCGCAAACGATTCTCGATGGAACCGCCATATTCATCAGTTCGCTTATTGGACACGGGCGAGATAAAGCCGGAGAGTAAGTAACCGTGTGCGCAATGCAGTTCGAGCATGTCAAAGCCAGCGTCTACAGCAAGCTTCGCCGAAGCCACATGTTGGTCGCGGACAAGATCCATATCTGCCCGCGTCATCTCTCGCGGAACTTGTCCATCAGAGAGATACGGAATGGGTGAAGGCGCCATGATTTCCCAATTACCTGAGTCAAGCGCCTTATCAATTCCTTCCCACATCACCTTCGTTGATCCCTTGCGACCCGAGTGACCAATTTGAATGGCAATCTTTGAAGGGGTGGTGTGTACAAAGTCGACGATCTCTTTCCAGGCGCTCACCTGTTCGCCATTCCAGAGCCCTGCACACGCTGGCGTGATCCGACCCTCGGGAGAGATACAGGTCATTTCAGTGAAGATCAGCCCCGCGCCGCCGAGAGCGCGTGCACCCATATGCACCTTATGGAAATCACCTGGGATGCCGTCGACCGATGAGTACATATCCATGGGAGAAACCACCACGCGATTTGGTATCTCGAGGCCGCGCAACTTGAGCGGCTGGAACATTGGAACAACTTGTGTGCAATCGGCAGGAACGTTTCCGATCTTGATTTGATTCTGCAGATAAGCGGTTTCCACACGCTTCATAAATTCTGCGTCGCGCAATTCAAGATTTCCATAAGTGATTCGACGCGAACGAGTCATCATGTTGAAGGCGAACTGCAGGGGCTCTTGATTCATGTACTGAGTGATTTCCTCAAACCATTCAAGGGCAGCTTGCGCGGATCTTTGTGTGCTCTCAACAACCGGACGGCGATCAGTGTCATAAGCTCTTAATGCAGCTTCGACGGTGTCGTTTTCCAAAATGCAAGCCGCAAGAGAGATAGCGCCTTCCATTGCAAGCTTTGTGCCAGAACCGATGGCGAAGTGCGCAGTCGCTGCAGCATCACCTAGAATCACAAGGTTCTTGTGTACCCAAGTTTCGTTTCGAATCGCGGCAAAAGTGCGCCAACGGCTGTTATTTCGAAGTGCGGGTTTGCCGCCTAAGAATTCCGCAAAGATCTCTTCGCAGAGCGCAATCGACTTCTCATCACTTTGTCCGATGGGGAAGTTTGCAGCCTCCTCGTGGAATGGCTCGAATCCGGCCTTGCGCCAAATGTCTTCGTGCATTTCCACGATAAAGGTGCTGCTCTTATCGTCCATGGGATATGCGTGCGCTTGCATGACGCCCCAGGGGGTCTCCACGATAAAGAATTTAAAAGCTTCGTACACTTCGGAGGTTCCGAGCCAGATGAATTTACATTCGCGCCAATCAACTGAAGTACGAAATGCATCTGGGAATTTTTCTCGAATACCGCTATTGATGCCATCGCTAGAAAGGACCAAGTCGTACTCGGCCATCAATTGCTCAACTGGTGGGGCTTCTGTTTCAAAAAGTACGTTCACTCCGTGCGCAATCGCACGACGTTGCAAAATCTCAAGCAAATCGGTGCGACTCATGGCCGCAAAGCCATGACCCCCGCTTGTAATCACATCGCCTTTGAAATGAATATCAATGTCATCCCAGTAGGCGAACTTCTTGGCCATCTCTTCATGGATCTCTGGATCGGAGAGGCGAATGCCGGAGAGGGTTTGATCGCTGAAGACCACGCCAAAGCCGAAGGTGTCCAGCGGCTTATTACGCTCCCAGATGGTGATCTCGTGGTGGGGCTGCACCTGCTTGAGCAAGCTCGCGAAGTAGAGACCTCCGGGGCCAGCCCCGATCACGGCAATCCTCATGGCGTAGAGTCCTTCCTAGGACGAGCAAG
>CAIMVH010000049.1 GCA_903844855.1 uncultured Actinomycetes bacterium
CAGATCGGTGCCATGGTGGGATTAGATATTCCGGTTGTGCCCTATCGCCGAGAAATCTTGATTACCGAACCGATTTCTGATCTACCAAATAATTTTCCAATGACTATCGATTTCTCAACATCGTTCTACTTCCATCGCGAAGGTCCGGGTTTACTCACCGGATTTAGCGATCAAAGTGTAGAAGCTGGGTTCTCACTCAATCGCGATGACGGTTTTGCCGAAAAACTTGGTGAGCTTGCAATGGTGCGTGCTCCGCGCGTACTGGATGCGGGAATTCGATCTGGCTGGGCTGGACTTTATGAAGTCACTCCTGACCACAACGCACTCTTGGGTGAGTGGAAGACGATGAGTCGTTTCCTTTATGCCACTGGATTTTCTGGCCATGGTTTCTTGCAAGGCCCGGCGATCGGTGAGATCTTCCGCGATATCTATCTCGGCAAGACACCATTCGTTGATATCACCCCGCTCAATATCGAGCGCTTCGCTACGGGCAACCTGCGCCCTGAACGCAATGTGGTCTGAAGTAAAACTTGTCGTAAAAAGAGAAAACTCCTGATGATTTCTCATCAGGAGTACTTGGTAGCCCCGAAGGGATTCGAACCCTCGTAGCTGGCTTGAGAAGCCAGAGTCCTGGGCCGCTAGACGACGGGGCCAAGTTCTTCTCTTTTATATTCATTTGTTTTGCTCTTGGTACTGACTGGGTACTCGTGCTGACTTACGTCTGCGCTGGGGTACCTGGACTCGAACCAAGACTAACGGAACCAGAATCCGTTGGGCTGCCAATTACCCCATACCCCATCAATTCGCTTGGCAAGGATAGCCGGTCGCCCCGAAGAGGTAAAAAAGCACCGCGTTTATGCGCCCCTTATCCGGTCTGGGCAGCCTTCAGACGCTCCAGCGTGCGCTCCTTGCCGAGCAATTCGATCGACTCGAAGAGCGGTGGCGATACCCGGGCGCCGGTGACTGCCACCCGCACGGGAGTGAATGCGTTCTTAGGTTTGAGAGCAAGGCCTTCGATCAACGCCAACCGAAGCGCGGTTTCGATTGCTTCCAACTTCCACTCTGTGATCGCAGAGATCGCAACTTCTGCCGCGGCCAAGATGGGCATTGAATCAGCAGTGAGCCCCTTCTCTTTCGCCTCTGGATCGATGGCGAACGCCTCGGTGAAGAGGAAGCGGACGTAATCCGGAATTTCAGCGAGTGTGACAATTCGTTCGTGAATGAGTGGAATGGCGCGCGCAAAAAGCGCCTGCGCTTGCTCGCCTGTAAGAGCAATTCCTGCACTTTCCATGAACGGCAGAGCGCGCTTGATTACCTCCTCGACGGGTAGGGCTCGAATCTTGTCACCGTTAATAGCTTCGAGCTTCTTCATGTCAAAGCGAGCAGGATTCTTACCTACTCGTTCGATAGTGAAAAGTTCAGTCATCTCTTGCATGGAGATATTCTCTTTGTCATCCCCTGGTGACCAACCTAGGAGCGCCAAGTAGTTACAAATTGCTTCTGGCAGGAAGCCTCGCTCGCGATACCAAGCAATGGAAACCTCGCCGTTACGCTTTGAAAGTTTGGCGTTGTCTTGACCCATCACGAATGGGAGATGAGCAAAGATTGGATAATCCTCGGGCTTCACAGCCATGGCTTGGTAAACGCGAATCTGTCGAGGAGTTGAGGAGAGCAAATCTTCGCCGCGAAGAACGTGTGTAATTTGCATCATCACATCGTCAACAGCCACAGCCAAGGTATAGAGCGGTGAACCGTCCCCTCGTACGAGCACAAAGTCCGGTACGAAGTTGTGATCAAAGGTGACATCTCCGCGAATAGCATCATAGAAAGTTGTGGAACCATCGGGCATACGCATACGCACTACAGGCTTGCGACCTTCGCTTTGATAACGAGTGAGGTCATCAGCTGAAATAGCTCGGCACTTGCCGTCATACCCCGGGGCCACGTTCGCTTTCTTCTGCGCCTCACGAGAAGCTTCGAGCTCCTCGGGGTTGCAGTAGCAGTGGTAGGCATCCCCAGCGGCTAAGAACTTCGCAGCCCAATCTGCGTAAATATCAAGGCGCTGCGATTGCAAATATGGTGCTGAAGGTCCGCCTACTTCGGGGCCCTCATCCCATTGCAAACCGAGCCACTTGAGTGTGTCGATAGCCGCGTTGATGTACTCGTCGGTAACCCGCTCACGGTCGGTATCTTCAATACGGAAAACAAACTTCCCACCAGTGTGGCGTGCGTACGCCCAGTCGTATAGCGCAGTTCGAATATTACCCACATGCAAATCTCCAGTAGGAGATGGAGCGAAGCGAACGCGTACTGGCCTAGACATTGCGAACCACCTTGTTTGTTAGTGTGCCGAGTCCTTCAATCGTGACGCTCACTTCTGAGCCATGAGGAAGAAGTCCAACACCCGAGGGCGTGCCGGTGAGAATGATATCCCCCGGCAAAAGCGTAAAAGTATTCGAGACATATTCGACGATCTCATCTATCTTAAAAATCATCTGTGAAGTACGACCTGTTTGACGGAGCTCGCCATCCACTGTGACAGTAATTTCAAGATCTGAAGTATCTAGTTCCGTCTCAATCCAAGGACCCACAGGGCAGGAAGTATCAAAACCTTTTGCACGCGCCCATTGGCCATCGCTCTTTTGCCAATCACGTGCCGTTGCATCGTTTGCAATGGTGTATCCAAAGATCACATCTTTGGCTCGTTCGCGTGGTACCTCTTTGCAGAGGCGACCTATCACGATTGCCAATTCACCTTCGTGTTCTACTTGCTCACTTCCACGCGGCCACACAATGGCTTCATGTGGACCGATGACAGCAGTATTCGGCTTAAAGAAGAGGAGCGGCTCTTTGGGCACATCGCTTGCCATCTCTTTGATGTGATCCAAATAGTTGCGCCCCACACAGACGACTTTGCTCCGCGGGATAACCGGCGCGAGTAACTTCACGTGCTCGAGTGGGATCGTCTCCCCCGTAGGTTGCACTCCTGCATAAAGCGGATCGCCAGTGATGGCCAGAAGCGTCTCCTGCCCCTCGGGGTTGGTGCCGACAATGCCAAATCGAGGGTCGGTACTTCTACCCTGGGCGTGCTCTTCAAGGAGGGAGAATCGGGCGATACGCATCCCCTGAGCCTACCGATTGCGCGCTTAGACTCAGCACGTGTCGATCTCCCTCCTTCCTCGCCTCGAATGGGAGGCCGCCCGCGCTGCCCACCGTGTTCAGGTGGAGCCTGAGATTGACCCTGCCCGCCTGGAAAACCCGGTGGAATCTTTCATGTGGACTTACTACTCCTATCGCCCTCGGGAGCTTCGCCGCTACCACCCTGGGGCGCTGGCCACCCTGGAAGATGCCCCTGAGTATCTGGAGCGTCGAGGCTACGGTGCGCGCGATGAGGGAGTCGGAATCAGCGAAGCATTTATTGCGCAGAGACGATCGACTCTCGAATTTGTCCTTGGCTTACTCGAGGCAACAGCATCACGGCCGGCAAATTTTGGTTGCTTTGGCATGCATGAATGGGCCATGGTCTATCAATTAAGTGCAGAAGAAATTCGTCACTCAAAATTTCCTCTTCGCATCGGAAGCGCTGGCACAAATGCTTTGGTAGAAGAGATTGGTGTGCGTTGTACGCACTACGACGCCTTTCGATTCTTCACCGCCCCCGCTATTCCGCTCAACGTCATCCACCCAGTGCGCGAAGATCAGCCCAAGAACGAACAGCCCGGATGCATTCACGCAAACATGGACTTGTATAAATGGGCATACAAGTTAGCGCCGATTATTCCCAGCTCCATGGTGTTCGCATATTTCCAAAATGCTCGGGCGTTACGAGAGATAGACATGAGGGCGAGCCCTTACGATCTGGCCAACATTGGATATGAGCCCATACTCATGGAGACCGCCGAAGGTAGAGCCGAGTACGCGCGTATACAAAAAGTTCTGGCACACCAAACTGCGCCACTTCGCGCAGAGTTTGCCGCCTATATTCGAATAGTCCTCGAAACTTTTACCAGTTCTGCTCAATAAAGATCTTCGACTTTTCAAATATCTCTGGGGCGTCGTTGTCAACGGTGGCCACGTGATAACTATCGAATAGGAGAACTTCTTCTTTTACCGATGAGCCCACATTGCTCAGGATCCACTCTGCATTTGAACTCGGCACCACGTGATCCTCCTTCGAATGGATCAACATAAGTGGCTCTTTCACTGTAGCGATTCGACCTTGCACATCGGAGAGCAGGTGCAGAAGTGAGTGAGCCGCCTTGAGTGGCGTCTTGTCGTAGGCATACTCATTCCCCCCAGGCTTCTTTATGTCCCCGCCGACCGCCGGCTGGGTCGCTAACACTTTGGATACCACGGGAATGAGAAAGCGATTTACTCCGCGAATATGAATGAGTGGGTTCACCAGTACCAGCGATCTTGGTTGCTTCACTTTCTTCAAAGCGCCGAGCCGTAGCGCTAATGCACCACCCATGGAGAGCGCGCAGACGGCCACACCTTCATGCGATGATGCCAACGATTCGTACGCTCTCTCCGCTTCGAGGTACCACTGCTGCCACCGTGTCTTGTTCATCTCCGCAGGAGATGTGCCATGTCCAGGTAGGAGCGGCACCTCCACCGAATATCCGGCAGTTGCAAAGTGTTGCGCCCACGATGTCAGCGAGGCAGGTGACCCAGTAAAACCGTGTACGAAGAGCACCGCCTTGCCATTGGTGCCCTGACTACTCCAAGCAGCTCGAGGATCATTCATAAATTCAGCGTACGCCTTCGGCAAACTCTCCAACAGTAGCCAGTGCTTGCTTCCATGATTCGCGCGTGGAGATCTCCACCGGCCCGACAAGTGCCTCTTCGGTGGCCACACCGTCGCGATCTGGCCATCCCAAGCCACGAGCGGCCAACTCCGCAGCCCCTAATGCAGTTGCTTCGAGGTCATGACGTCGATAAACCGGACTATTTAGAAGCGTAGATTGCATCTGGCAGAGCAGATCATTTTGACTGGCACCTCCGTGGGCACCAAATTTAGTGAGCTCCACCTGCATACTCTCCACCACATCGGTAATGGAGTGCGCGATACCTTCCAAGAGCGCGCGCGCCATATGCGCTTTAGTGCTGGCCAGTGAAATACCAAGCATCGCACCTCGCGCATGAGGATTCCAAAGTGGGGCACCCAAACCTGCAAGTGCTGGCACCAAGATGACACCTTCGCTGCTCTTTACCGTTCGAGCTAACTCTTCTATTTCAGCAGAGCTCTTGATTGCACCTAAACCGTCACGGAACCACTGCACCGCGGCACCAGTTACAAAGACACCACCTTCGCTAGCAAATGCCCGCGCACCATCCGGAGCTTGCCATGCCACTGTCGCCAAAGTTCCACTGGCTGTGGATGGAATCTCTTTGCCAGTATTTACCAACAAGAAGGAGCCCGTGCCGTAGGCGCAGGCAGCAGAGCCGGGATCAAACCCAGCAATCGAAATCAGCGCCGATTGTTGATCGCCTGCAATCCCAGTGATGGGCACATCGAGTCCAAGAAAAACGGTGGGTTCAGTATGTGCTAAATCGCCCCAGGAAGAAGTGATCGTCGGCAGCGCCTCGCGTGGAACGTGGAAGAGATCAAGGAGCCGGTCATCCCAATTCCCGGTGTTCAAGTCATACATCAAAGTACGCGACGCGTTAGTGGCATCAGTGACGTGATCTAAACCGCGAGACATACGTGCTATCAGGTATGAATCAATAGTTCCAAGTGCAATTCGGCCATCTTCAACATAACGCCACGTGCGCGGCTCATTTTCGGCAATCCAAAGTGCCTTCGTTCCGGTGAAGTAAGGATCCATTCGCAAACCGGTATTGCTCACATCGACGTCCTTGAATCTTTCGCATATTGACGTGGTGCGCCGGTCTTGCCACACGATTGCTCTCCGTGGAGCGCCTAAAGTCTCGCGATCCCAGAGAACCAAGGTTTCGCGCTGATTCGTGATGCCGACGCCCTCAATCCTGCTCTTATCGATCCCCTCAATGGCCACTGAGGCAGCCGCGAGAACGGCGCTCCAAATTTCATTGGGATCGTGCTCGACCCAACCCGGCTCAGGAAAGTGTTGAGGGAAATCTTGGTATCCACGCCCGACGACGTTGCGATCTCGATCAATGACTAAAGCAGTGATTCCAGTAGTACCTGCGTCGACCGAAAGGATCATGGTTAGGAGAGACGTTTGCGAAGTAACCCGTAAGTAATTGCATCTTCAAGTGCCATAGCACTGGCAGCAATGACATTCTCATGCACGCCTAGAGTGGTCCACTCGGCCACACCATCCGAAGTCTCCACAAGTACGCGCGTCACGGCACCTGTTCCTTGCCGTCCTTCAAGAATGCGAACCTTATAATCGGTCAGCTCAAGATCTGCTAGCTCCGGGTAAAACTTCTCTAAGCCACTGCGCAAGGCGTTATCAATCGCGTTGACTGGACCGTTGCCTTGTCCGGTAGAGACTAATTTTTCTCCGTCCGCGGTCACATGAACCGTAGCCTCAGAAATAACATCACCGTTCTCTAAGCGATTTACATTTGCCTTCCAGGAATCTACTGTGAAGAAGCGTGGACGTTCCCCAGTTATTTCACCACGCAATAACAATTCGAACGAAGCATCAGCGGCCTCAAAGGTCCAACCACGAGACTCAAGATCCTTCACCTTAGCTACCACTCGGCCCAGAACTCCCGCATCATCACCTAGGTCTACACCAAGCTCGACGCTCTTTAATTCGATGGAGGCCTTGCCCGCCATGTCAGAGACGAGCATACGCATGTCGTTACCGACATCACTTGGCTCTTCGTGTTGATAAAGCGCAGGATCAACCTTGATTGCCGAAGCATGGAGACCAGCTTTATGAGCAAATGCCGAGAGCCCCACATAGGGTTGGCGAGCACTCGGCGTCACATTGGTCACTTCTGCAACTGCATGTGCAATGCGGAAAGACTCTCGGAGCGCTCCTTCCGGCAAAACCTTCTGAGCCTTCTTCAATTCTAAGTTTGCAATAATTGAGACAAGATCAGCATTACCGGTGCGTTCTCCATAGCCGTTGAGAGTTCCTTGTACGTGTGTGGCACCGGCCTTAACTGCCGCTAGCGAATTTGCAATGACACAACCGGTGTCATTGTGACAGTGGATGCCTAAGCGCGCGCCAGTGTTGGAGAGCACATCGTGCACCACATCAGAGAGTTCGTCAGGAAGCATTCCACCATTGGTATCGCAGAGCGCAATGACGTCTGCACCCGCTTCTGCCGAGACGCGAACTACTTCGAGCGCATAAGCTCGATTGGACCGATATCCATCGAAGAAGTGCTCTGCATCGAGGAATACCCGTTGTCCTTCACTGCGCAAATGAGTGATGGAATCCCTAATCATTTCTAGATTTTCATCAAGTGACGTCTTTAGTGCGAGATCAACGTGGCGGTCGTGTGACTTCGCTACCAAAGTAACCACTTTCGCACCCGATTCCCGCAGTGCGGCAACGAGCACATCGTCGGCCGCTTTCACGTTGGGACGGCGAGTAGCCCCGAAAGCTGCTAATTGCGAAGTCTTAAAATCGATCTCAGCAACCGCGCGCTTGAAGAATTCAGTATCCCGCGGATTCGCACCGGGCCAACCACCTTCGATAAATCCCACACCAAGATCATCTAAGTGGCGAGCGATTGCTAATTTGTCGTGAACCGAAAGATTGAGACCTTCCTGCTGTGCACCATCTCGCAAGGTGGTGTCGTAGATATGGAAAGCATCTCCTTGCGGAATCTTAGACATTTATTTTGCGCATCCAACCCTGAGTATCGGGCTTGAGACCATGTTGAAGTCCAAGAAGTGCCTCACGAAGTTCAAGAGTGATCGGACCACTCTCACCCTTATTGTGCGACCACTCATGCTTGGCGCTCTTCACGTGACCGACTGGCGTGATCACGGCAGCAGTTCCGCACGCAAATACTTCAGTAATTTCTCCACTCTCGACACCTTTGCGCCACTCTTTAACGGTGATGCTGCCCTCTTCTACTTTGTACCCAAGTTCAGCTGCCACAGTAAGTAAGGAGTCGCGTGTGATTCCTGGAAGAAGCGCGCCGGTTAACTTCGGAGTAAGGATACGTGCCTTCTTTCCTTTGCCCATCACAAAGTAGAGGTTCATGCCGCCCATCTCTTCAACATAAGAGCGCTCTACTGCATCGAGCCAGACCACTTGATCGCAGCCTTTTGCAGCGGCTTCTGCTTGCGCCACAAGGGATGCCGCGTAATTACCACCACATTTTGCTTCTCCAGTACCGCCAGGTGCTGCACGAACGTACTCGGTAGAAATCCACACCGTGACAGCCTTCACGCCACCTTTGAAGTAAGCACCTGCTGGTGATGCTAAAAGCAGATAAAGAGCTTTGTTCGATGGGCGAACTCCGAGTCCCACTTCAGTAGCGATCATCATGGGACGCAAGTAGAGACTCTCGCCATCCTTGGTGGGCACCCACTCCTGATCTGCCTTGACAAGTGCCTCAATTGATTCGAGAAACATCTCTGCAGGTAATTCTGGCAATGCCATTCGGGCAGCGCTGCGTGCAAAACGAGCCGCATTCGACTCAGGGCGGAAGAGCGCAATTGACTGATCTGGTTGACGATAAGCCTTCAGTCCTTCAAAGATTTCTTGTCCATAGTGCAGCACCATCGAGGCTGGATCTAACGAGAGTGGACCATAAGGCACAAGGGCGAGCTCGCCCCAACCACTTTCGGCGCTCCACTCTGCACTCACCATGTGATCAGTGAAGTATCGACCGAAGCCGGGCTCAACTAATTGTTCGGCCCGCTTTTCAGCAGAGAGTGGATGTGGATTCTTCGTGATCGAGATGGTCATGATTTCTCCTATCCGAGAAGCGAGAGAATGGCGTCGCCAACCTCGCTCGTGCTCCGCTGCTTCTTACCCGATGAGAGCAGATCTTGCGCTACCGCTGCATTGATGGCAAGAGCTGCCTCATGCAGGCCTAGATGGTCGCAGAGCATCGCAACGGAGAGGATGGTGGCCGTGGGATTTGCTACTCCCTTGCCTGCGATATCCGGCGCGCTGCCATGAACTGGCTCAAACATAGACGGGAAGTCGCCAGTGGGGTTGATATTTCCACTCGCCGCCAATCCGATACCACCGCAAATGGCTGCTGCAATATCGGTCAAAATATCTCCAAAGAGATTGTCGGTGACCACTACATCAAATCGATCGGGGTGAGTTACGAAGAACATCGATGCTGCATCCACATGAAGGTAATCAGTGGTGATGCTCGGGTACTCCTTGGCTACCTCATTGAAAGTACGTGTCCAGAGCGAACCAGAGTGCACAAGCACATTGTTCTTATGAACAAGAGTCACATGCTTGCGCGTGCGACGTGTTGCACGTTCAAACGCATCACGAATTACTCGCTCGGCGCCCCTGCGGGTATTAAGGCTCTCCTCGGTGGCTACTTCATAAGGAGTTCCCTGCGCCAAGAAACCACCGGCACCCACATACGGACCTTCAGTGCCTTCGCGCACCACTACGAAATCGAGTTCTTTCACACCTGCAAGAGGTGATTCAACGCCAGGGAAGAGTCGACCAGGACGCAGGTTGACGTATTGATCAAAGGCAAAACGAAGTTTAAGGAGCAGTCCTCGTTCCAAGATTCCGCTGGGAACTGTGGGGTCTCCCACTGCTCCAAGGAGGATGACATCTTCTTTCGCTAATTGCGCAATCACTTCGTCGGTGAGGGTCTCACCAGTGGAATGCCAACGTTTGGCACCAAGTTCATATTGGGTTTCGACGAAATCAACACCATGCTGCTTCCCCATGGCATGGAGTATGCGCAATCCTTGAGCGACAACCTCAGGACCAATTCCATCACCACCAATTACTGCAAGTTTGATCACCTTCGACATGGGAGCTCCTTAAACCAAGGCCACGTAGTGAGCCGATCGAGCCTGCACACTGCTTGCTAAATCATCGACGACGTCCTGGGCGATGGGCTCATCAACCGTAAGAATCATCAGCGCATCCCCGCCAGGTCGCTTGCGAGCCACCTGCATGCCAGCGATGTTGATGGCGGCATTTCCGAGCAGTGCGCCAACCGAACCGACCACTCCGGGGCGATCTGCGTAGCTGACGAAGAGCATGTGGTTCGTAGGCTCGACATCAATTGATAAATCATTTATGGAGATCAATTTAGTAATTCTCTTGAGCCCAGTAAGAGTACCACTGACGGTAATGCGTTCACCATTCGTGGCCGTAGCAGTCAACGTGATGACGTTTCGGTGCAACTCACTGATGGAGTTCTTTGAAACCGATGCGGTAAGGCCGCGCTCTTTAGCTAGGAGTGGAGCATTTACATACGAAACTCCCTCCCCTATCGCGTGCATGAGCAATCCCTTAATCGCACTGGTCGCCAAGATTTCACAATCAAGCTCAGCTAGCTCTCCGCATACTTCTACTTCGATGTCCGACACCGCACCGATCGCGAGTCCAGAGACAAGTTGTCCGAGAGTTTCCGCCAATGGAAGCGCGGGACGAAGATCCTCATGGATCACGCCACCCTTGACGTTCACCGCGTCTGGAACAAGTTCACCCGCAAGCGCCTTACGCACCGACACCGCAACAGCGATTCCAGCGCGCTCCTGCGCTTCATCTGTCGATGCACCAAGGTGTGGTGTGGCAACGACTGAATCAAACTCAAAGAGCGGCGAATCGGTGCATGGCTCGGTGGAGTAGACATCGAGTCCTGCTCCTCCGATGCGCCCTTCTTTCAGCGCCGCGTGTAAGGCGACCTCATCAACCACACCACCACGTGCCGCATTGACGATGCGGACAGATGGTTTCACTTTGGTGAGCGCATCGAATCCAATAAGGCCAGCGGTCTCTTTGGTCTTAGGAAGATGCACGGTGATGAAATCACTCGTACGGAGGAGTGTGTCGAGGTCGACCAGTTTCACTCCCAAATGATTAGCCCGCGCCTCAGGAAGGTAGGGATCATAGGCAATAACTTCCATGCCAAAAGCCTGCATGCGCGACGCCACTAACTGACCAATGCGTCCAAGCCCCACAATACCGAGCGTCTTTTCGTAGAGCTCGACACCGGTGAACTTAGACCTCGCCCACTTGCCATTTCGAAGGGCAGCATGCGCCGGCGAAATGAAGCGAGCAGAGGCAATCAATAAACCGATAGCGAGTTCTGCTGCGCTCACAATGTTCGAGGTCGGCGCATTCACCACCATGACACCAGCGGCAGTTGCCGCCGGAACATCGACGTTATCTAGCCCGACACCAGCACGTGCCACCACTTTGAGCCCCTTGGCGGCGGCAATCGCTTCAGCATCCATCTTCGTTGCCGATCGAATGAGCACCGCATCAACGCCTTTGGAGAGCGCTGCGAGAAGTTCCTCGCGATTAGCACCATCGCAATGACGAACTTCGAACTCTGGACCCAGAGCATCGATAGTTGCAGGGCTCAGTTCTTCAGCGATCAGAACGACGGGCTTACTCATTGGTGTAGTGCCTTTCGGTTGATGATTAGCGTGCAGCAGTACCTTCGGTGTAATCGTCGCCAGATTGCTTAACCCATGACATCAACTTACGAAGTTCGCGACCGACTGTCTCGATGATGTGAGTCTCGCCCTTAGCACGAAGCGCCTTGAACTCAGGTGCACCAGCATCTTGATCTGCGATAAAGCGAGCAGCAAAAGACCCATCCTTGATCTCAGCAAGAATCTGCTTCATATTTTCCTTAACGCGGGCGTCAATGACACGTGGACCAGAAACGTAATCGCCATATTCGGCGGTATCAGATACTGACCAGCGTTGTTTGGCTATGCCACCTTCGTACATTAAATCAACAATGAGCTTGAGCTCATGAAGGCACTCGAAATAAGCAACCTCAGGTTGGTAACCAGCTTCAACGAGGGTTTCAAAACCGTATTGCACAAGTTGTGAGGCCCCGCCGCAGAGCACGGCTTGCTCACCAAAGAGATCGGTTTCGCACTCTTCGGTGAAGGTGGTTTGAATACCGCCAGCGCGTAGTCCACCAATGCCTTGAGCATAAGAGAGCGCGAGTGGCCAAGCTTTGCCGGTGGCGTCTTGCTCGACAGCAACTAAAACGGGAACTCCACGACCTGCAGAGAATTCGCGGCGCACTAAGTGACCAGGGCCCTTCGGAGCCACCATGCAGACATCGACGCCAGCTGGTGGAGTGATGTATCCGAAGCGAATGTTGAAGCCATGACCGAAGAAGAGCGCGTCGCCATCTTTGAGATTTGGGGCGACGGCTTCTGCATATACGTGACGTTGCACGTGATCCGGGGTGAGGATCATGATGACATCAGCTTCTTGGCAAGCAACTATTGGGGTAACTACGCGCATGCCATCGGCTTCTGCCTTCGCACGACTCTTTGAACCCTCAGGCAGACCTACGCGTACATCAACGCCAGAATCGCGAAGGGAGAGTGAGTGGGCGTGACCCTGAGAGCCGTAACCTAATACTGCAACTTTGCGACCCTGGATAATCGAAAGGTCTGCATCCTTGTCGTAGAACATCTTTGCCATTCTCGTTACCTTCCCCTGCTCCGTCCCCAATGGGGTGCGCACACATGTGCTAATTACGCTCTTATTTGCTGATTGACTTACTTCCACGTGCCATTGCCACTAAACCTGATTGGACTAACTCCTTGATGCCAAAAGGCTCAAGGACGCTGAGTAGGGCGGCGATTTTCTCCCCGGTACCCGTGGCTTCGATAATGACCGCATCGGCCACCACATCGACCACCCTGGCCCTAAAGAGCGAAACAATTTCGAGCACTTCAGCGCGATTCTTCGTATCGGCGGAAACCTTGACGAGAAGAAGTTCACGCTGCACCGAGGAAAGTGAATCAAGTTCCACAATTTTGAGTACGTTGATCAACTTATTCAATTGCTTCGTCACTTGCTCAAGCGGGTTCCCTTCCACATTCACGACGATGGTCATGCGTGAAATCTCTTCATGTTCCGTTGGACCGACCGCAAGAGATTCGATATTGAATCCGCGACGAGAGAAGAGTGAGGCAACTCGAGCGAGGACGCCTGGGCTGTTCTCAACTAATACTGAGAGAGTGTGAAGGCTCATAGGTCTTGTGAATCCCAGTCGGGCGCGAGTTCACGCGCAACCAAAATCTCGTCATTGCTGGTTCCAGCTGCCACCATCGGCCAGACCATGGCATCGCGATGCACGCTGAAATCCACGACCACAGGTTGGTCATTAATTTCCATTGCTTTTGCAATGGTGGCATCCACGTCTTCGGCCTTCTCGCAGCGCAAGCCTATGCAACCCATTGCATCTGCGAGTTTGGCAAAATCTGGAATGCGCTTTGAATGTAGATCGGTATTTGAATAGCGAGAGTTATAGAAGAGAGTTTGCCATTGGCGCACCATCCCTAAACTTTCGTTATTGATAATGGCAACCTTGATCGGAATGTTATTGATCGCGCAGGTGGCCAATTCTTGGTTGGTCATTTGGAAGCATCCGTCGCCATCGATCGCCCACACTGCCGCCTCTGGGCGACCTACCTTCGCTCCCATGGCTGCCGGAACGGCGTAACCCATAGTCCCGAGGCCACCTGAGTTGAGCCAGGTACGTGGCTTCTCGTAGGAAACAAATTGCGCGGCCCACATTTGATGTTGACCCACGCCGGCGGCATAAATGGCATCAGGACCAGCAATCTTTCCGAGGCGTTCGATGACATATTGTGGTGAGAGGGTGCCATCTTCTGGAATGTCGTAACCCAATGGGAAAGTACTGCGCCATGAATTGCATTGCTTCCACCAAGCTCCGAGATCGGCTTGATTGCCAGCTGCAAATTCCGCCTTCAATGCTGGGACTAACTCAGCGAGAGTCTCACGCAGATCGCCAACGATAGGAACGTCTGTATAACGATTCTTACCAATTTCGGCTGGATCAATATCGGCGTGGATGATTTTCGCGTTTGGTGCGAAAGTGGAGAGCTTGCCCGTAACGCGATCGTCGAATCGTGCGCCGAGAGTGATGAGCAAGTCTGCCTTTTGAAGGGCTGTAACGGCAGCAACCGTGCCGTGCATGCCAGGCATTCCAAGGTTTTGTGGATGACTATCTGGAAATGCTCCACGAGCCATCAACGTGGTGACCAACGGCGCACCGCATAACTCGGCGAAGGCAAGCAATTCACGAGAAGCATTCGCTTTGATAACGCCCCCACCTACGTAGAGGACGGGCCGTTGCGATTGCGCAATGAGCGCAGCAGCTTCACGAACTTGCTTCGAATTAGGCTTAGTAGTGGGCTTATAACCCGGCAAATCAATAACCGTAGGCCAATTGAATTCTGCGTTGGCCTGCAAGGCATCCTTGCTGATATCCACGAGCACAGCTCCGGGTCGACCAGTCGATGCAATATGAAAAGCCTCTGCAATCGCCCGCGAAATATCATTCGGGTTGGTGACGAGAAAATTGTGTTTAGTGATCGGCATCGTAATTCCACGAATATCTGCTTCTTGAAATGCATCGCTACCGATGGCACCGGAAGGGACCTGACCGGTAATTGCTACGAGCGGTACGGAGTCCATTTGCGCATCGGCAATCGGTGTGACCAAGTTGGTGGCGCCGGGACCAGAGGTTGCCATGCAGACGCCGACCTTGCCGGTGGCCTGCGCATAACCAGTCGCTGCATGTCCGGCACCTTGTTCGTGGCGCACCAAGATGTGGCGAATCGAACTATCGAAGAGCGGGTCATAGGCCGGCAGAATGGCGCCGCCTGGAATGCCGAAGATGACTTCTACACCGGCATGCTCCAGCGAGCGCACGAGTGATTCTGAACCGTTAATCATCTTCCGCCTCCTTTCGCGATCTCATCTGACTTCTTCTTCTGACTTCTTTATGGCCCCGCATTTCCGTTTTGCCCCTGTAATGCGAAACCCCCCGGTGGAAACCGAGGGGTGCACGCGGATGAGCTTTCGCTCAGCTCGCGCGCTCCAGGCGTACGGAAATTCGTGACAACATGCACATAGCGTCCTCTAGCCGAGCGTGCTGGTCAATCCCAAGAGCCTGAGTTCTCATGATTTGAGACGGAGATCTCACCCTTCGGCTACTTGAGCGGATTAGTCGCAGACCGCGCCCTTGGAAGCAGACCCGACCAATTTGACGTACTTGGCCAAGACCCCCCGTTGGTACTTATGGGGCACTGGTTGCCAAGTGGTCTTGCGAGCCATCAATTCTGATGGATTTACCAAGAGATCGAGCGTGCGATTCGCTACATCGATGCGGATGCGGTCACCATCACGGACCAAAGCGATAGGTCCCCCATCAACGGCTTCCGGAGCCACGTGGCCCACGCAGAGGCCAGTAGTGCCTCCAGAGAAGCGGCCATCGGTGATGAGCATGACTGACTTTCCGAGCCCGGCTCCCTTGATAGCTCCGGTAATCATGAGCATCTCGCGCATTCCCGGTCCACCCTTAGGACCTTCGTAGCGAATGACCACCACGTCACCCG
The DNA here is from genome assembly GCA_903844855.1 of uncultured Actinomycetes bacterium. Taxonomy (GTDB): domain Bacteria; phylum Actinomycetota; class Actinomycetes; order Nanopelagicales; family Nanopelagicaceae. Next base: position 15,518 of record CAIMVH010000049.1, read on the forward strand.
CTTGGATGGTGCCATCTTCTAGTGCCGCCATCGCGTTCTGCTCGCGCTCAAAGACCCGAGCTGGACCTTCGAATACGTCGACTCCCACACCTGCGGTCTTGCACACGGCGCCTTCTGGAGAGAGTGAACCACCAAGAATTGTTATTCCGCCAGTGGCTGCCAATGGTTTTTCAACCGAATACAAAATATCGCCATCAGCTGCTGGTGGCGCAATATCAGCAAGATTCTCTGCCATCGTTTTCCCAGTCACCGTGAGGCAATCACCATGTAACAAACCTGCATCGAGTAGCGCACGCATGACGACCGGAATTCCGCCCACCTTGTCAACATCTGTCATGACGAAACGGCCAAATGGTTTGAGGTCTCCAAGCAGCGGAACGCGCGCACCAATACGATTGAAATCTTCAAGAGAAAGTTCTACATCCGCTTCGTGTGCAATTGCCAGCAAGTGGAGCACCGCATTTGTTGACCCACCTAGTGCCATCACGACTGTAATTGCATTCTCGAAAGCCTTCTTCGTGAGGATGTCGCGGGCTGTGATTCCTTGACGAATAAGATTTACTACTGCCTCGCCAGATTGAACTGAATATCCATCGCGACGACGATCAACTGCTGGTGGAGCTGCTGAACCAGGTAGCGACATTCCTAAGGCTTCAGCAGCACTTGCCATGGTGTTCGCTGTATACATTCCGCCACAAGCACCCTCTCCAGGACAAATGGCGCGTTCGATGCGATCGACTTCCTCGCGCGTGATCAATCCGCGAGCGCAGGCACCTACCGCCTCGAAAGCGTCGATGATAGTGACATCGCGTCCGTCGACGGAGCCAGGCATGGTGGAGCCGGCGTAAACAAAAACGCTCGCAACATCGATGCGTGCTGCGGCCATCAACATTCCAGGGAGTGATTTGTCGCATCCTGCGAACATCACCATCCCATCGAGGCGCTCAGCTTGCATGACAGTTTCGACCGAGTCTGCAATGACTTCGCGCGACACCAAGGAGAAGTGCATTCCTTCGTGACCCATCGAGATGCCATCAGATACAGAGATGGTGCCAAATTGAAGTGGGTAACCGCCGGCATCGAAGACGCCTTGACGCGCAGCCTTAGCAAGGCGATCCAAAGAAAGATTGCACGGTGTGATTTCATTCCACGACGACGCAATACCAATCTGGGGCTTCACCCAATCGTCGTCTCCCATGCCCACTGCTCGAAGCATTCCTCGAGCAGGCGCCCGCTCGAGTCCGTCAGTGACCAATCCGGAACGGGGCTTCATTGAATTCATGTCTATATCGTAGGGTCAAGACTCCCCCATTACCCGCTAACCTCAGCCCATGACTTCTCACATGGGACACACTCGCCAGCTCGGCCAACTCTCCGTCAACGCGATGGGCCTCGGCTGCATGCCCATGTCCTGGGCTTACGGGGTAGACGACATTGATCCGATTGAAGTGCGCGCCACTCTACGTGAAGCGATCGATTTAGGAGTAACCCTGCTTGACACTTCAGATGTGTACGGCCCTTATACGAACGAGGAGCTGCTCGGAGTCGAGATCGTCAACGCTGGATTTCGCGACAAGGTACAACTTGCTACCAAGTGCGGCCTTAAGACCATCGATACCCTCAAATATGCCTATGACGGCTCTCCCGAACATGTGCGGGCAGCGTGCGATGCTTCACTCAAGCGCCTCAAAGTCGAGCACATTGATCTTTATCAATTGCATCGGGTAGATCCCAAAACTCCAATTGAGGAAACTTGGGGAGCCATGGCCGAGCTCGTCACCGCCGGAAAAGTAGGTGCCATCGGTCTCTCTGAGGCTTCACTTGAGAATCTCAAACGCGCGCAAGCCATCCATCCCTTAACGACTCTACAAAGCGAGCTCTCTCTGTGGACCCAGGACGTGTTAGAAAATGGCATTCTCGATTGGTGCAAGGAGAACAACGTGGGATTTCTCGCCTACTCCCCTCTCGGAAGAGGCTTTCTCACCGGCGAAACGTTAACAGTGAAATCATATGATTTCCGAGCTAGCAATCCACGTTTCACTGAAGCCGCCATGGCCGAGAATCAAAAAATTGTGGACGCTATCTCGGCGATCGCTACAAGACTTCAGATCAACAACGCCCAACTCGCACTCGCCTGGGTGCTTGCTCAGGGAGAGAACATCGTCCCTATTCCCGGTACTAAACGCCGTAAGTGGTTACGCCAAAACGTCGCCGCTCTCGAGATAACCCTCGATGCGGCGACGTTGGCCGAGCTTGCAAATATACCAAGGTCAACAATTCCCCGGTACTAGAAATTAATGCGCACTACACATTGTGCGCACTGCTTTCGTGTTCCACGAGCGAATCCTTACCCACATTAATAAAAATAATGATCACTGCCGCACCTAGCGCAAGAAGTGCCGCTCCCGCATAGAAAGTCATCGCGTACCCGTGAGTAAATGCAAAAGCATCCGGTTTATCCATGTTGCGCGCATTCGCATAATTTACGGTCGCCGTTGCAGCTATGGTATTGAGAAGCGCAGTGCCAAGGGATCCACCTATTTGTTGACTCGTATTGATCAGCGCGCTTGCCACTCCGGCGTCTTGCCCACCCACACCATGAAGTGCAGTGCTTGACACTGGAATGAAAACAAAAGCTAATCCGGAACTCATGATCACCATATAAGGAAGCACGTGTGTGAAATACGAGGTTTCAGGAGTGATACGAGTAAGCATTAATAATCCAACGCTGGAGCAAATAAGACCAAAGATCATCAACGGCTTGGGGCCAAGCTTTGGCAATAATTGACTTGCAATACCCGCCGAAAGAATGATCCCGAGCGAGAATGGCAGGAATGCAATGCCTGATCGCAATGGTGAGTAACCCAGGATCACCTGAAGATACAGACCTAGGAAGAGGAACATTGCAAAGAGTCCAGCACCTACGATCAAAGATGAGAGGTACGACCCACCTCGATTACGCTCTAACAGGACTCGCATCGGTAGTAACGGACTCTTGACTCGCAATTCAATGACCACAAAGACCACCAGCAATACGAGAGCAATAACAAAGAAGACGAGGGTTCCACTTGCAAGCCAGCCAACGGTGGCGGCCTTGGTAAATCCATAAACGAGCGAAACCAATCCAAGAGTCACCGTAATGGCGCCCGGGATGTCGTAGCTATGTTCACCAGTTGCCTTCGACTCATGCACAAATGGAATGGCTAGCAAGAAAGCAATGATCGCAATAGGAACGTTTACACCCAGACACCAACGCCACGAGAAGTACTGGGTGAGCGCGCCACCAAGAAGCAACCCAATCGCTGCGCCTCCACCTGAGATGGCACCGAATACGCCAAAAGCACGCGCACGTTCCTTAGGAACGACGAAGTTTACGGTGATGAGAGAGAGCGCGGCAGGAGCAAGCAGCGCGGCGAAGCCACCTTGCAGGGCACGCGACGCAAAAAGTAATCCAGCCGTACTAGATATTCCGCCGAGTGCCGATGCACCAGCAAACCCCAGAAGGCCAATCATGAAAACCTTTTTGCGACCAACATAATCTGCGATGCGACCGCCCAGGAGGAGGAGCCCACCAAAAGCCAATGTATACGCAGTGATCACCCATTGCTGATTTGCATCGCTAATGCCGAGGTCGCGCTTTGCACTAGGAAGCGCCAAGTTCACAATGGAGGCATCCAGCACCACCATTAATTGTGCAATTGCGATAACAAAGAGGGCCTTCCAACGGCGAGGGTCTTGACCCGGTGCGTAAACGTGATGATCGGGCGCGATGGCAGACAAAACAGATTTAGGCAAAATTTCCCCCGGATTAGATGATGATTTAACACAAACGTATCTGAACATTTGACGCAACTTGAAATCGCGTCAACCATTTCCTGAGAAAATGAAGATCTGGGGTTAACCCCTACTGACCTAACTCTTTAAGGAGCAACTCCCGCACCTTTGCAGCGTCTGCTTGTCCTTGTGTTGCTTTCATCACAAGACCAATCAATGCACCCGCGGCATTGAGATTTCCACCACGCACCTTCTCGGCAGCTGCCGCATCAGATGCAATAGCTGTAGCAATGGCTAACAAAAGTGCACCATCATCTGAGACCACTTTAAGCCCACGTGTGGCAACCACATCATCTGGCCGACCTTCGCCGGCAATAACACCATCGACAACTTGACGAGCTAATTTGTCGGTCAACTCACCCATTGCAACGAGTTCCACAATGCGAGCTACATCAGCTGGCGTAACTCCTACATCGATTACTTCAACGCCACGTTCGTTTGCCTGACGGGCAATCTCACCCACCCACCAACTTCGGGCTTTGGTGGAGTCTGCCCCCAGAGCCACAGTCTCCATAACGACGGCAAGTACCCCAGCATTCACCATGGATGCCATCTCTTTATCGGCGATGTTCCACTCTTTTTGCAAACGAGCACGTACCACCGAGGGACGTTCAGGCAGTGTCGCGCGAAGTTCTTCGACCCATGCAGGATCAGGAGCGATTGGCACCAAATCTGGTTCTGGGAAGTAGCGGTAATCCTCAGCAGTCTCTTTCGATCTTCCAGAAGTAGTTATTCCACTGTCTTCGTGAAAGTGACGAGTCTCCTGCACTACTTTAAGACCATCATCGAGCCGCGCTGCGTGGCGTTGCATCTCACTACGAATAGCACGCTCCACTGATCGAAGAGAGTTTACGTTCTTCGTTTCACTTCGAGTTCCAAGAACTCCAGAACCTCGTGGAGAGAGGGAGACGTTGGCATCACAACGAAGTGAGCCCTGTTCCATCTTCACATCACTCACGCCGAGAGAGCGAAGGATGTCGCGCAGCTCAGCAACGTAGGCCTTAGCGACGAGCGGCGCATACTTTTCTGTACCGGGCACCATCTTTGTCACGATTTCTACGAGTGGAATGCCGGCGCGGTTGTAATCAAGGAGTGAGTAGTCGGCTCCGTGTATTCGACCTGTAGCGCCACCCATATGAAGAGACTTTCCAGTGTCTTCCTCCATGTGAACTCGCTCGATTTCGACACGGAAAGTGCGCATGCCATCGTCGGTTTCAACTTCAACATCTAGATAACCGTTGAAACAAATAGGTTCGTCATACTGACTGATCTGGAAGTTTTTTGGCATATCTGGGTAGAAGTAGTTCTTGCGAGCAAATCGGCACCAGGTGGCAATCTCGCAATTCAGTGCAAGGCCAATCAGGATGGTGGACTCGATAGCGCGTTCATTCACGAATGGCAATGAACCAGGCATGCCTAGACAGACTGGGCAGACTTGAGTATTCGGTTCGGCGCCAAAAACGGTCGCACACCCACAGAACATTTTGGAATTTGTGTTGAGTTCTACGTGTACTTCGAGACCGAGCGTGGGTTCGTACTTAGCAATCACTTCGTCGTAATCCAACATCGCTTCACTCATCGCACACCTCCCGTTAGCGAAGGGGCCTTGTTCATGAGAGGACCACCCCAGGCTTCATTGAAGGCGGCTTCGAGTGCGCCGCCCACTCGGTAAAGGCGATCATCCGCCATGGCCGGAGCGATGATTTGCAAGCCGACTGGCAAGCCGTCTTCGGGCGCCAATCCGCATGGGATGCTCATCGCGCAGTTTCCAGCCAAGTTCACTGGGATAGTCGCGATGTCATTGAGATACATCGCCAAAGGATCATCGGCCTTCTCACCAATCTTGAAAGCTGTGGTGGGAGATGTCGGTGAAATTAAGACATCTACTTGAGCAAATGCAGCGTTGAAATCATTAATGATGAGTGTGCGAACTTTTTGCGCACTGCCATAATATGCGTCGTAGTAACCAGAAGAGAGCGCATACGTACCAAGAATGATTCGTCGCTTTACTTCTGGACCAAATCCAGCCTCGCGAGTGAGGTTCATAACTTCTTCTGCGCTACGTGCGCGATCATCCCCTACACGTAGTCCAAAGCGCATGGCATCAAAACGTGCCAAGTTCGATGAGCACTCGCTGGGGGCAATGAGGTAGTAGGCAGGAAGTGCGTACTCAAAGTGTGGGCAAGAAACCTCGATGATTTCGGCACCAAGACCGCGCAAGACTTCAACAGATTCATTAAATCTCTGCAGGACTCCTGCTTGATAACCCTCACCACCAAGTTCGCGAACCACACCAATGCGCAGTCCTTTTACATTACGCATCTTGGCTGCTGTCACAACGGGAGGGACAGGGGCATCAATGCTGGTGGAGTCGTAAATATCATGCCCACCGATAATTTCATGAAGGAGCGCGGCGTCGAGCACTGTGCGCGCACAAGGACCTGCCTGATCAAGACTGGAAGAAAATGCCACCAGGCCGTAACGAGAAACGCCACCATAGGTGGGTTTTACTCCCACGGTTCCAGTGACGGCAGCTGGCTGACGAATCGATCCACCTGTATCCGTACCGATTGCGAGAGGTGCTTCGAATGCGGCAAGAGATGCTGAGGATCCACCACCAGAACCACCAGGAATTCGAGTGAGATCCCATGGATTATGCGTGGGGCCATAAGCCGAATTCTCAGTGGAGGAACCCATCGCGAATTCATCCATGTTGGTTTTTCCAAGGATAACGACGCCGGCATTTTTTAATTTGGTAACGACTGTTGCATCGTATGGTGGACGCCATCCTTCAAGAATCTTGGAACCGCAGGTGGTTGGTACACCTTTTTGCACCATCACATCTTTGAGTGCTAGCGGGACACCAGCGAGCGGGGAGAGTTTCTCTCCCTTTGCACGGGCGACATCTACTGCACGGGCTTGAGCAAGCGCACCTTCCGCATCAACATGGAGAAAGGCGTGAACTTTTTCATCAACTTCGGCGATGCGCGACAGGTGTGCTTGCGTTAAGGCCTCAGATGTAATCTCGCCAGCGGCGACCGCGGCAGCCATCTCCGATGCATTTTGAGTAATCATTACTCTTCACCCAAAATCTGTGGCACACGGAAGCGTTGCTCTTCACTTGCCGGGGCTCCCGAAAGCGCCTCCTCCGGAGTGAGCGAAGGGCGAATGACGTCAGGTCGGAATACGTTTTTGAGTGGGAGCGGATGCGAAGTCGGTGCCACATCGGCGCCAGCAACTTCTTGCACACGAGCCACCGCTCCAAGGATTACCTCGAGTTGTCCTGCTAAGTGGTCGATCTCGCTCGCTTCGAGTTCAATTCGAGCCAATTGGGCGAGGTGGGCCACATCGTCACGGGAGATCATGGGCTGAGCCTACCGAAGTGTGAGAGAGGCGAAAAATCGCCTATATGCCTTTGGCGAGGAGGCGCTCGAATCCGACTTCATCGAGCACCGGAACGCCCAACTCGATCGCCTTATCAAACTTCGATCCCGGAGCCTCACCGACGACAACATATGCCGTCTTCTTGGAGACAGATCCGCTCGCCTTGCCTCCTCGAGCAACAATCGCGGCCGCCGCCTCATCTCGATTAAATTTCGATAATGACCCGGTCACCACAATCGACATGCCTGCCAAAGTTTGCGGGAGTATTTCTAATTCGCCTTGCTCCATCAGCACGCCGGCACTTGACCATTTAGTGACGATGTTGCGATGCCACTCTTCTTCAAACCATTCAACTACAGATTCCGCGATGATCGCGCCTACTCCATCGACATCGGCTAATTCTTCGACCGTTGCTTTTGAAATCTTCTCCACAGATCCGAAACGAGTCGCTAATGCTTGCGCCGCGGTGGGACCTACATGCCGGATGGAAAGTGCCACAATCACGCGCCACAAAGGACGACTCTTTGCTTCTTCGAGTGCAGTGACAAAGCGCTCTGCAATCGCTGAGAGTGATCCGTCTTTTTTAGTAAAGAAGGTGGAGCGCTCCAAATCTTGGAGTGTAAGCGCGAATATTTCGCTCTCATCTTCAACTAAACCATCAACAAGTAATGCTTGCGCGGCTTCGTAACCCAGCACATCGATGTCAAGAGCCGCCCGCGAACCAAAGTAATAGAGCCGCTCCCGCAATTGTGCAGGACAGTTTCGCGAATTAGGGCAACGCAGATCAACATCGCCATCACTCATTTGTCGAAGCTCTGATCCACACTCTGGACATTCATTCGGCATCACAAAGGGCGTTTCTTTACCGGTACGCGAACTCATAACAGGCCCAATGATCTCTGGAATGACATCGCCAGCTTTACGAAGTACTACCGTGTCCCCAATAAGCACACCCTTACGCTTTACCTCGTCGCTGTTATGAAGCGTGGCCGAGGAAACAGTTGAGCCAGCCACCCGGACAGGTTCAAGGAAGGCATAAGGAGTCACCCGCCCCGTGCGTCCCACATTTACGCGGATCTCCAAGAGCTTGGTGGTGACTTCCTCCGGTGGATATTTATATGCAATTGCCCATCGGGGGGCTCGCGAAGTGGAACCTAAGCGATCCTGCAATGTTCGATCATCTACTTTGATCACAATGCCATCGATTTCGTGTTCGAGATCATGGCGATGCGTCTGATACTCCGAAATGAATGCGAGGACAGCGTCGACTGAATCCAAGACCTTGTATCGAGGGCTCGTAGGCAGCCCCCACTTGGCAAGGTGAGTGTATGCATCACTCTGTGAAAGAAAGTGCGTGCCTTCAAGAGCACCTACCCCATGCACAAGCATTCGAAGGGGTCGAGAAGCTGTGATCTTTGGATCTTTTTGTCGAAGTGAGCCAGCAGCCGCGTTGCGAGGATTTGCAAATGGCGCTTTCCCAATAGCTACGAGCGAAGCATTCAATTCCTCGAAAAGTTTATTCGGGAAGAATACCTCACCACGCACTTCTACCATCGCCGGGAAATTGGTTCCGGAGAGTTGATCAGGGACGCCTTGAATAGTGCGCACATTAAGCGTGACATCTTCACCAGCCGTTCCGTTTCCCCGAGTGAGGGCACGAACGAGCTTTCCCTCTTCGTAGAGCAGATTGATTGCCAGACCATCGATCTTGAGTTCAGTAAGCCACTTAAAGTTCTCAGTACCAGCGTCCTTAATGACGCGTTCACTCCATACTTTGAATTCGTCCACGTTAAAGACATTGTCGAGGCTCATCATTTTCTCTTTATGAGAAATCGTTTCAAAACTTGTAGAGAATCCACCACCCACGTGCTCAGTTGGGGAATCGTTTGATTTCAATTCAGGAAATTTCTTCTCTAATTCAAGAAGTTCATTCCAAAAAGAGTCGTACTCCCCATCACTAATCTGAGGATCGTCTAAGACGTAATAGCGAAATTGGTGATCGCGAATTTGCTCAGCAAGTTCAAGCATCCGTAGCGCTGGCTTCACTCGGATCTCTCCTGCAATTCCTGTGAGACTTCAGAAAGGTGCTTGGTGCTCTTCTGGACATAATGTGGCGAGGAACCGGCCAATCCGCATCGATGCGTCAGCGCCACGCCACCTGGCGGAAGTCCGATATTGCGCGCCAAGTTCTGCACGAAAGTTACGGTAGTCGAGACGGGCGGCAAGTGCCCATCAACTCCCCCAAGAATGCCAAACCAGATTGATTTTCCACGGTCATCCAACTCGGCTAGCAGATCATATTCAGCCCGGCCGACCAAAGTGGCATCTAATGAGAGCGCATTCACGGCGGTGCGACCAATCAATTCTATGGGCACACTCTCCGCACACGAGTGCATGACTAATTCGTTATCGCGGGCGAAGAGTGCAACCAGAGAGATAACTTCATCCTGGCTGGGAATTCGAATTCGCCCAAAACCAGATGCGCTCTTGATAGCTCCACGCATAATTTGGGTGATCAATGGCTCATCTAGTTGGACGACAATTGACGTGACTCCGGGCAATCGTCGACGCAGATCAGCGACCATCAACTCCACGCCATAGGCAAGGGATTGCGCGACATCCTTAGTAGCTATTTCATCAGAGAGAATTGCACCCGCTCTGGAGGTTTCCAGGAGTGCGGCTAGCGTGAGAGGGCCAGCTACCTGAATTTTGATCCGACCCTCGAAGCCATCGAATATTTCGTGAAACGCATCAACGCTATGAGACATCGCTCCTTGGGATCGACGTTCATCCGCACCTGCTTTATCAACGATTCGCCAACCTGATGGTTGAAGATCGACGTGAAGGTCGTGCAGCATGCCAGCCGAGCGGCCAATGAAATCGCTACCTACTCCTCGGTCTGGAAGCTCTGGAATAAATGGCAGTTCTGCAAAGAGATCAAAGACCAACTGCGCAGCTTGTTCTGGGTTTTCTCCACTAAGTGAACCTATGCCAGTAATGAGCACGATTAAAGCGTTGCCGTCACAGTTGCCGAGCCCACCACACGGTCGCCGTCGTATACGACAACTGCCTGCCCTGTTGCCAGGCCATGCAATGGCTCATCAAGTACGACTGTGAGGGCGTCACCAACGAACTCGTAAGCGCACGCAATGGCGGCACCATGGGCGCGCACTTGGGCAAAGCCGCGATGGACGCCTTCTGGAGTTGGACCGCACATCCGGAGTTTCTCTCCAAGAATTGTGGAGACTGCCAGCGCTTCATGTGCACCCACTACAACAGTATTTGAGACTGGCTCTATCTTGAGTACATACCGGGCTCGACCATCGTCGGAAGGTTGTGAAATACCCAAACCTTTACGTTGCCCGATGGTGTACGTAAATGCGCCTTGATGCGTACCGAGACGATTTCCTTCTTCATCGACGATGGGGCCTTCAGCTACTCCTAAGCGATCACGCAACCATCCAGCGTTATCTCCAGAGGGGATGAAACAGATGTCGTGACTGTCGGGCTTGTTGGCCACACTTAAACCTCGACGCTCTGCCTCTTTGCGAATCTCTTCCTTGGGCGTATCTCCAAGCGGAAAGAGTGAATGTCGAATCTGTTCAGGCGTAAGTACTGCCAATACATACGACTGGTCCTTGCCGTGATCGACCGCACGATGCAGAGTAGGCGATTCGGCGGATCCACGTAATTGTGCATAATGCCCGGTGACTACTGCATCGAATCCCATTGCAATTCCGCGATTTAGTACGGCTTCAAACTTGATCTTCTCATTGCACCGCAAACATGGATTCGGAGTATTTCCAGCGGCGTATTCAGAGATGAAGTTCTCCACTACGTCAGCGCGGAATTCGTCGGCCATGTCCCAGATATAGAAGGGAATACCAATGACGTCTGCTGCTCTGCGCGCATCTCGCGAATCTTCGATCGTGCAACAGCCCCGAGCACCTGAGCGATACGCCTGCGGATTGGCAGAGAGCGCCAGGTGCACGCCGACCACATCGTGGCCCGCCTCCACTGCTCGGGCGGCCGCGACCGCGGAATCCACACCGCCACTCATTGCTGCAATAACTCGCATGGGAGTAATTATCGCTTACTTACCTGACCAGCTCTACGAGCACGCTCAACCACTCCGCCGATCACGCTCACTAAGGCATCTACATCGGCTGAAGTTGAGTTGAATCCTAAGGAGAATCGCAGGGAAGCTCGCGCCTCGGGCTCACTCATCCCCATAGCCACCAGCACGTGACTGGGCCGAGGTACTCCCGCGCTGCATGCAGAGCCAGTCGACGATTCAATTCCTTGAGCGTCAAGTAGCAAAAGGAGTGCATCACCTTCGGCTCCCGCAAATGTAAAGTGTGCAATTCCCGGAAGTGTGTCTGTATCGCCATTAGATCGTGAATCAGGAACTTCAGCCAGTACTCGTGCAGTGAGATCGGCGCGAAGGGTGCTCATTCTCACCGCGCGCTCAGATAAGTGATCGTGAGCTTCTTGCGCCGCTACACCTAATGCACGAATGGCAGGTGTGTCTAATGTTCCGCTTCGAATATCTCGCTCTTGTCCGCCTCCATGCAATACAGGAGTTAACTTGAGATCTTTTTTTACGATGAGCGCACCTATTCCAAGCGGCCCACCAATCTTGTGACCGCTAATGGTGAGTGCA
>CAIMVH010000050.1 GCA_903844855.1 uncultured Actinomycetes bacterium
AATCTCGCGGGCGAACGACGGCATGCCACTCCTTGGAATTTGTAACGGCTTTCAAATTCTCTGCGAATCACATCTGCTCCCCGGTGCTCTCGTGCGCAATCACGAATTACATTTCCTCTGCCGCGATCAACGCATCAGTATTAAGAACAATGAAACATCATGGACTCGCGGTTACGCACTCAATCAGGAAATCGTAATCCCGCTAAAGAATGGGGAAGGTTCTTTTCAGTGCGATGACACTGTCTTGGAAATGTTAGAGAACGAAAACCGCATCGTGGCGCGTTATGTGGGTCGCAATCCCAACGGATCTCGTAACAAGATTGCTGGCATCACTAATGAACGCGGAAATATCGTCGGGCTCATGCCACACCCCGAACACGCAGTAGAAGATCTCACTGGGCCAGGAACCGATGGTCTGCCCTTCTTCACTTCGCTTCTCATGCAAGCAGTCAACGCATGAGTCTCGACACCGTCGCCGCAGCCATCGAAAACCCTATAAAAGAACAGCCTTTTGCTGCCCTCGGCCTGAAACCTGATGAGTATGCGCGCATCGTAGAAATCCTCGGACGCCGTCCTACGAGTAGCGAGCTCGCGATGTATAGCGTGATGTGGAGCGAACACTGCTCCTACAAATCCAGCAAAGTGCATCTCAAACAATTCGGTGACAAAGCACCCAAGAGCGATGCGCTCCTCGTCGGAATCGGTGAGAACGCCGGCGTGGTCGATATCGGTCAAGGCTACGCAGTTACTTTTAAAGTGGAATCACATAACCATCCAAGTTTTGTGGAGCCGTATCAAGGCGCAGCCACCGGTATCGGTGGCATCGTGCGCGACATCCTCACCATGGGCGCACGTCCCATCGCCGTCATGGATCCTCTCCGTTTCGGCCGCGCCGATGCACCTGACACCAAGCGCGTACTTCCCGGCATCGTCGCCGGTATCGGCGGTTATGGAAATTGCCTTGGCCTACCCAACATCGGTGGCGAAGTAGTGTTCGACGAAACCTATGCAGGCAACCCATTGGTAAACGCGCTCTGCGTCGGTGTAATGCGACACGAGGACATCAAACTTGCCAAAGCTGCCGGCGCCGGAAATCTCGTGGTGCTCTTCGGTGCTAAAACTGGTGGCGATGGTATCGGCGGTGTTTCGGTACTCGCCAGCGAAACTTTTCAATCAAGCGGCGATGGTAAAGACCGGGCGAAACGACCAAGCGTGCAAGTGGGTGATCCCTTCCTCGAGAAACTTCTCATCGAGTGCTCACTAGAAATCTTTAAAGAAGATCTCGTGGTGGGTATTCAAGACCTCGGGGGCGCCGGCCTCTCTTGTGCCACCAGCGAGCTCGCCTCTGCCGGCACCGGGGGCATGCATATTTACCTTGATCGAGTGCCGCTCCGTGATGCCACCCTCTCCCCCGAAGAAATCCTGATGAGTGAGTCACAAGAGCGCATGTGCGCCATCGTGGAGCCGAGCAAAATCGAGCGCTTCTTAGAGATCTGTAAGAAGTGGGATGTCACCGTCACCGTGATTGGTGAGGTCACCGATGACACGCGTCTGCACATTGAGTGGAAGGGTGATCTCATCGTCGACGTGCCGCCGCGCACCGTCGCCCACGATGGTCCGGTCTACCAGCGCCCCTTTTCCAAACCGCCAACACAAGATGCGCTCAACGCGGATATCCCCACCCTCGCGCGACCCACCAATGGCGCACAACTAGCCAAAGAGGTCCTCGCACTCATCGCCACTCCCAACATGGCAGACAAGAGTTGGGTCACTGATCAATTCGATCGTTACGTGCAAGGAAATACTGTGCTTGCACAACCAGAAGATTCTGGAATGGTGCGCATCGATGAGAAGACTCATCTGGGTGTCGCACTCTCCACCGATGCGAATGGTCGTTGGTGCAAACTCGATCCCTACGAAGGTGCAAGGCTCGCACTCGCTGAGGCGTATCGCAATGTCGCCACCTCGGGCGCTACTCCACTTGCGGTGACTAACTGTCTTAACTTTGGATCGCCAGAAGATCCCCATGTGATGTGGCAATTCGAACGCGCCGTCTCTGGCTTAGCGGATGGATGTTTAGAACTAGGTCTTCCCGTCACCGGTGGAAACGTCTCGTTCTACAACCAGACAGGCGATGTAGCGATTCTCCCCACACCCGTTATCGGTGTGCTCGGTGTCATTCAGGATGTACGAAAGCGCATCCCGAGTAGTTTTCAAGCCGCACATGAAGTGATCGTTCTCTTAGGAATTACTAACGAAGATCTCGCCGGTAGCGAGTGGGCGCACATGCATGGGCACCTTGGTGGTCTGCCACCGCGCGCCAACCTGCCACACGAAGCGCGTCTAGCGAATCTGATGAACGACATCATGAAGCACAACATTGCCACCGCGGCACACGATCTCAGTGAAGGGGGATTAGCGATTACGCTCGCGGAAATGGCGCTTCGCAAAAAGATCGGTGCCACTGTGCGACTCGCTAATCATGCTGATCCATTCGTCGCACTCTTCTCGGAGTCCCCCGGCCGCATTCTCATCACCACGACGCGCGATCGCGTCGATCAACTCATCAACACTGCAAAGTTTCATCGCGTGAGAGCCAAGGAGCTCGGTACCACTGGCGGCGATCACTTCGAAATTGATGGTCAATTCGTGATTGATCTTGCAACACTCAAAAGCGCACACGAAGAAACTTTCCCGCGTCTCTTTGGAAGTGCCTCATGAACGCGATCAACATGGAGCAAGATCCCGCAGTGCTGGAAGAAGTGCTCGCCACTCTTGATCTACTTGCAAAGAAATTTCCAGGTAAGGCAATCGAAGTACGGATCCCGCCGTATGCCGCGATCCAATGTGGCCAAGGTCCGCGCCACACTCGCGGCACCCCTCCGAATGTGATCGAGATGGCGGCCACCACCTGGCTCGCACTCGCCTCCGGGGCCACCACCTGGGCCGATGCCCTCAATCGGGGCGCAATCGATGCCTCCGGGAGCCTCGCCGATCTCTCCGCCCACCTCCCGCTCACTGGAGAGGTAACGCCATGACTCGCCTTCCAGATGGCCACCTCACCCACGAACTCTTCTCTGAACGCGGGCCGCAAGATGCCTGCGGGGTCTTCGGTGTCTGGGCGCCCGGTGAAGAGGTCGCCAAGCTCACCTTCTATGGTCTTTATGCATTGCAACATCGCGGTACCGAATCTGCTGGTATCGCGGCCACCGCTGGTGATCGCATTGTGGTCTTCAAAGAGATGGGGCTCGTCTCTCAAGTTTTCACTGAAGCAGATCTAGCAACTCTCACGGGACATATCGCAATCGGTCATACGCGCTACTCCACCACTGGTTCAAGTAAGTGGGAGAACGCACAACCCACTCTGCGCGCCACTGATCACGGTTCACTTGCTCTGGCACATAACGGAAACCTCACCAACACTGGTGATCTACTCGAAGTCGCGCAACGCCGTAACGTCATTATTTCGAGTGATATCACTACCGATACCGAAATCATGACCGCACTTCTTGCTGAGAACCCATCGCACAGTATCGAAGCAAGTGCGATGGAAGTACTTCCGATACTGCAAGGCGCGTTCTCACTGGTATTTATGGATGAACACACTCTTTATGCCGCACGTGATCGCAATGGTGTGCGCCCACTTGTTCTTGGTCGTCTCGAACGCGGCTACGTAGTCGCCAGTGAATCTGCCGCACTCGATATTGTGGGCGCCACTTTCGTGCGCGAGATTGAACCCGGTGAATTAATCGCTATTGATGAAAATGGTCTGCGCTCGCGTACCTTTGCTACGCCAGACCCCAAGGGTTGTCTCTTCGAATATGTCTACCTTGCGCGTCCCGACACCATCATTGCCGGACGCAACACTCACGCCACTCGCGTAGCGGTGGGGGAGCGCCTGGCATTTGAACATCCCGCTCTTGCAGATCTTGTGATCCCCGTTCCCGAATCAGGAACACCAGCTGCTGTGGGGTATGCCAAAGCCTCTGGAATCCCTTATGGCGCAGGGCTTGTGAAGAATTCCTACGTTGGTCGTACTTTCATCGAACCGAGCCAAAC
>CAIMVH010000051.1 GCA_903844855.1 uncultured Actinomycetes bacterium
TCCCAGTACTGAAATAACGGTCGATCTTGAGGCGCGCCAAGTGCGATATTCCAATGAGTCGATCGGTTTTGAGATCGATGATTACACCAGGTGGCGCTTGATGGAAGGGCTCGATGACATCGGCCTGACCTTGCGCCATGTCACTGACATTGACTCTTTTGAGAAGGTTCGGCCGGCATACAAACCCGCCACTTTGCCCGTCAAAGTGTAAGACGTCACATCATTTCAAACTCTCGAGTCTTGCTTAAGAGTTTGAAAAACCCTAGAAAATAAGGGGTTTCGGTGTTTCGGTTTTGGACACCCACTCGAAAAAGCCTTATGTTATGGCCGTTCCGGGAACCCGGAAACAGAATAATTAAGGGGAATTCGTGAATAAGGCAGAGCTTATTGATGCTCTTTCGGCTCACTTCGAAGGAAGTAAGAAGGAAGCAACGAAGGCAGTAGAAGCAGTAATCGACACCATCGTTCGCACAGTTGTTGCTGGCGAAAAGGTTGCCATTGCTGGTTTCGGTAACTTCGACAAGGTAATCCGCAAGGCCCGCACAGCGCGTAACCCAGCGACTGGTGCCACTGTCAAGGTGAAGGCAACCGCAGTTCCTAAGTTCAAGCCAGCAATGCAATTCAAAGAAGAAGTTTCAGGTAAGCGCAAGGTTGCCGCGCCTGCAAAGCCAGCCGCCAAGAAGCCAGCTGCCAAGAAGCCTGCGAAGAAGGCTGCAAAGAAGGCTGCTCCTCGCAAGGCTGCAAAGAAGACCGTTAAGAAGGCTGCAAAGAGGCGTTAATCATCGCTCTTAAGTAAGGGGTCGCGCACTGTGCGCGGCCCCTTACTTTTTTCTTACTCGTTGCTCGGGAAGTTTTTTGCTAGCGCAAGTAGGCGTTTGGCGTGTACTCCCAGCCCACCGCTTGCTGCCAAAAGTGAAATGGCGTCGTCAACGTCAAGTCGAAGAGTGAGTGGAGCGTGAACTTCTACAGCTCCGCTCTTCAGGTGAGTCGATGCAGAATCGCTGCCAAAGTGTGGAGTGAGTTCTGCAGCAACGTGCACAAATAACAGCGAGGTGCCCTCTCCGGCCGCATCGCGCACGAAGCCGGTGGGGATTGTTGACGCTTCTGCGAGTAATGAGGAGAGGTCCGTAGGGTCAAGAGTCGCCAAATCTGCCGGGATGACAATTGTCTTTCCAGAACATGCACGTGCCCCCAGCAAGATTGCTTCGTTGAGGCCGCCGCCACTATCGGCAATGACTTCAATTCCTGGGCGTTCACTCCCCACTTGGGCATCGCTAGTGACGACCACGATTTTTCCTATTTCAGGCATCGTTTCAAGCACGTCAAGGATGTCGGAAAGGAAGGCTCGAGCCCAATCTTCGCCGTCCACCCCGTAAAGGGCGTGGAGCCGGGATTTCGCAGCTACCGAGCCCTTGAAGGGCACTATTGCCGACCAAAGGGGAGCCATGGACGAATCCTATGGCTAGGCTCTAGGAATGGCTGTACGCGTCAAAGTGGGTCCGTACTATCGCTTCGCGGCATTGATAGTTCGCCCTGTCCTCTTTGCTATCACGAAGCGGGATTGGCGAGGCTTTGAGAACGTCCCTCACAAGGGCGGTGTGATCGTCGCGGTAAATCATATTTCTCATGCAGACCCCTTGGTTTTTGCTCACTATCTCTTTGATCAAGGCAGGCCCGGGCGATTCTTGGCTAAGTCCAGTCTCTTCTCGGTGCCCTTTGTGAGCCTGATCCTTCGCGGCGCCGGGCAAATTCCAGTCTTTCGCGAAAGCGAGGGCGCTCACGTTGCCTACAAGGCTGCAGTTGAAGCAGTGAATAGTGGAGAATTACTCGGTGTTTATCCGGAAGCGACACTCACTCGAGACCCCAATCATTGGCCGATGACTGCCAAGACTGGGCTTGCGCGCATCGCTTTAGAAACTGGTGCGCCCGTTATCCCTATGGCCCAGTGGGGCGCGCAAGAAATTATTGGTACCTATGAAAAGCGAATCAAGATCTTTCCGCGGACTCTGGTACATGTGCACGCCGGGCCTGCGTTGGATCTTTCGCCGTGGATGGGCAAGCCAATAGATCAACAGGTGTTACTTGAAGTAACTAATTTTGTGATGGATGAGATCACTCGGATGCTTGAAGATATTCGTGGAGAGAAAGCGCCCGCTGAACGATTTGATTCAAGAAAGTCAGGTCTTCCCCGCACTGGCAACTTTAAGAGGAAGCCATGACCTCGATATCTATTCTCGGTGCCGGGTCATGGGGAACAGCCTTTGCGCAAGTGGTGGCAGATGCCGGCCAGCAGGTACTCCTCTGGGGGCGGGATGAAGAAGTCGTGGGAGAGATTAATTCACGACATTCCAATTCCAAATTTCATGCAGATATCGAGCTATCAGAATCCATAAGCGCCACGAGTGATGCGTCTTTCGCGCTGGCAGCAGATGTGGTGGTGCTCGCCATACCCACTCAGGCGTTGCGGAGTAACTTACATGCATGGAAACCATATATTTCGGAACGTACTCTTGTGGTGAGTCTGCTCAAAGGCTTGGAAATGAGTTCCTCGATGCGGGTGAGTGAAATTGTCGCGCAAGAGTGGGGGCACACGTCGGATAGGTTCGCACTCGTTACAGGCCCTAACTTGGCTGGCGAAATCATTGCACGGCAACCCGCGGCAGGTGTGGTGGCATCAACATCTGAGACGAGTGCTTTGCTCTTGCAATCCCTTTCGAGTGCTCCATATTTTCGTCCGTATACATCAACAGATGTCATCGGTTGCGAAATTGCCGGCGTGGGCAAGAACGTCATCGCGTTTACTGTCGGTATGGCGGTTGGTTTGGGAATGGGTGATAACACCCAAGCCACGGTAATTACTCGAGGATTAGCGGAGATCACGCGCCTCGGGGTCGCCATGGGGGCCGAAGATGCCACATTTTCAGGATTAGCGGGTCTGGGCGATCTGGTTGCCACGTGTTCTTCGCCGCTCTCACGTAATCGCACTTTTGGCGAGCGATTGGGCAAGGGATTAACTCTCTCTGAAGCGACAGAGGCCACGTCAACTACGGCTGAAGCGGTAAAGAGTGCAAGGCCACTACTCGAACTTGCTCTTCGCCATGGAGAGTCGATGCCGATAACGGAAGCCGTGGTGGCAGTTATTGAAGGCGCGCTCACGCCAACTGAAGCTGTACGTAAATTGATGTCACGTGAAAAGAGAGCTGAGTAGTTAGAGCGAGTTGAGCGCTCTCTCGATATCGCTCCAGAGGTCTTCTACGTTCTCTATTCCCACGCTGAGTCGAATGAGCGATTCGTCGACCTCGGCGGATTCTGATTTCCAACGACGTCGGCGCTCCAGAAGCGATTCGACACCACCGATGCTTGTTCCGTGCATCCAAATCTTGGTGGAATCGCAGAGTGTGACCGCTGCATCTTTTCCGCCGTGCAATTCGATAGCAATGATGGAGCCGAAGCGCCCACTCATCTGCACTTTGGCTAATTCATGTTGCGGGTGACTTGTGAGCCCGGGGTATGAAACTCGCGAGATGGCAGGATGCCCAGCGAGGCGAGTGGCCAAGAGTTCTGCGCTGGTGCAAGCCTCTTTCACGCGAATGGCCAATGTGCGCATCCCGCGAAGGGCGAGCCAGGCTTCAAAGGGTGCGATGACGGCGCCATTGAGCACCCGAGCAACTTGGAGTTTGTCGTAGAGCGCTTGCTCTTTTACGACAGTTGCTCCCATAAGCAAATCTGAGTGGCCAGCAATCCACTTTGTGACGGAATGGATCACGATGTCAGCACCAAGTGCGAGTGGGTTCGTGAGCATAGGTGTTGCAAAAGTGGAATCAACCACCACCATCGCGCCAGCAGCGTGTGCAATCTCAGCGGCTCGCTTGATATCAGTGATGGTAAGTGTTGGGTTGGTCGGAGTTTCAATCCAGAGCATGTGCGCGCCTTGGACGGCTGCCTCAATCTCCGCAAGATTGCTGATATCAATGGGGCGGCGGATGATTTCGCCGCGTTCTTCTTTGGTGCGCGCGAGATTGAGTGCGCCGGTGTAGGCGATGCGGGGGACCACGATGGCGCCACCGATGGGCACTAACCCCATGACGGTGGTGGTGGCTGCCATGCCAGAGCCGTAGGCGAGGGCAAGTCCACCTTCGAGCTCGCCTAACGCGTCTTCAAAGGCGCGACCGGTCTCATGGTGCTCGCGGGCATATGCATAGAGAGCGGGATTATCTTCCGGACCTGCGATATACGTGGAAGAGAGCGAGATGGTGGGGTTCACTGGTGCGCCAGCCGTTCGCGGCGGCCGGCCGGCATGCACCACGGTTGTCTCGATATGTACTGAATCACTCATGAGGCAAGTATCCACTATCAGGCGGTTGTTGAGGTGGTTCAGGTACTGTCATCTCATGCCTCGCGTACGTGTAGCCCTCATTTGTGGAGGACAAAGTAGCGAGCACGGTATTTCCTGTATCTCTACCGGGAGTGTGCTCGCCGCAATCGACCAAGATCGATTCGAAGTGACCGTGCTTGGGATTACTCGTGATGGTGGCTGGCGCGTCATGGAAAATCCCGATTTTGTGCTTCGTGGGGATGTGCTCCCTGAAGTTACAGATGCCACGCATAGTGCGCTTGCAGGCCCAGGGCTCCTTGAAGGATTTGACGTAGTTTTTCCCGTTCTTCATGGTGCTTATGGTGAAGATGGTGCCGTTCAAGGATTATTGGAGAGCGCGAAGATGCGCTACGTCGGCTCAGGCGTCTTAGCGTCGGCGGCGTCTATGGAGAAGTCGGCAATGAAGCAATTACTTACTTCTGCCGAACTTCCCACCCCTGACCACGTCTCTTTTCGATTTGCAGATTGGGTGCTAGATCCCGCTGGAATCGAAAGTGAAATTACAGAGCATCTACCGTTGCCGGTTTTTGTTAAACCGTCACGCGCCGGCTCGAGCCAAGGAATCACGAAGGTGAAGAGCGCTACAGATCTTGGTGACGCCATTGCTGTGGCTGGCAAACATGACGCTCGCATCATTGTTGAGGAGGGTGTGATCGGTCGTGAAGTTGAATGCGCGGTTCTACAAAACTCCGTGGGTGAAATTATGGTTTCGGTTCCTGGTGAAATCGTGGTTGATAATAAGTATGAGTTCTATGACTTTGCGGCGAAGTATTTAGACGACGCAACCACGTTGACGATTCCAGCAGATATTGATCCTGAGATGAGTCGAGAGATTCAAGCCATGGCCCAGGAAGCTTTCATTGCGCTTGGTTGTGAGGGTTTAGCGCGCGTTGACTTCTTCTTAACGGCGGAAGGTTTGCTCATCAACGAAGTGAATACCATGCCTGGCTTTACACCCACTTCAATGTATCCGCGTTTATGGGATGCAAGTGGTGTTCCTTACAAGGAACTTATTTCCATGTTGATTGATGAAGCGCTCGCGCGCCCGACGACGATTTTGCGTTAGCGGTTAGAAATGCACTACCGGGCAAGTCAGCGTGCGCGTAATCCCCGGCACTGCTTGTATCTTCGCAACCACTTGACGGCCAAGTTCGTTCATGTCAGTAGCTTCCGAGCGCACGATCACATCGTAGGGGCCTGTGACATCTTCGGCGAGAGTGATTCCAGGGAGTTGTCGAATGGCATTAGCGACATCAGCGGACTTGCCGACCTCAGTTTGAATCAAGATGTAAGCGTGCACGGTAGCCATGATCACTCCTCTCACTCGGAGGGCGACGCGGAAGAGTGCGCCCTCTGTCAGGAGCGTAACGGGTGGCGAGGGCTATGAGTACCCTCGGCGAGGTAGGCGAATTTGGGCTCATTGCCGCGATTGCATTGGCAACTCGCGCTGGAAGCGGTGTGGAAATTGGCATTGGTGATGATGCGGCACTGATCGTGCTCCCGTCAGGCAAGGCGCTCATTACTACGGATATGGCAATCGAAGGCGTGCACTTTCGTACTGATTGGTCGAGCGCTTACGAGATTGGTCGCAAGTGTGCGGCCGCAAATTTAGCTGACATCGCCGCCATGGGTGGCCAAACTCGAGCTCTGGTAGTGGCCTTCGCTGCCCCCGCTTCACTCTCGACCGAATGGGCGCTTCAGCTCACGCAAGGAATTAATGATGAATGTGAAGGAGAGGGCGCAAGTGTGGTGGGCGGCGATACCGTGCGTGGAGATGCCATCACCATTTCGATCACGGCTATTGGTGAGGTGAATGATTCTGTTGAGAAGCCCATTACTCGCGGAGGCGCTCAGGTAGGTGACATCGTCTACCTGCTGGGGCAGACCGGAGCCTCAGCTGCTGGCTTGGAGATTCTTACCCGAGGGATGTCGAGTGCGCCAGGTTTAGTGGCACTACACAAAGTTCCAAAGCCCCCGTATGAATTAGCTCGCGAGTTTGCCACTTTTGGCGCCACCTCAATGTGTGATGTGAGCGATGGGCTGGCTGTAGATCTTGCACACATTGCGGACGCCAGTGGGGTCACGATAGATATCAAGCTTGACGCATTTGATATTTCGGACTTGCAGGCGGCTGCTGAAGAATTAGAGATGGATCCCATCGAGTGGGTTCTGAGTGGGGGAGAAGACCACGCATTTGTGGGCACACTCCCTGCTGAGCAGAGTCCGCCGCCGGCGGCGCGCGCGATTGGCGTGGTCTGTGTGCGAGGTGACTCGGCCGTGACAAGTGCAGGGGTTGCGCTGCGCAGTCATGGCCACGATCACTTTTCCGCTTAACTTATGAATTAGAGTATGAATATGAAACGCGTTCTGACGATTGCTGGGTCTGATAGCGGCGGCGGTGCCGGTATCCAAGCAGATCTCAAAACAATGCTCGCATGCGGAGTGCACGGCATGAGCGTTCTTACTGCGATCACCGCGCAGAATTCGTTGGGAGTGCAAGGTGTGTGGGAAATGCCTGTCGAGGCGGTCGAGGCGCAATTTCATTCGGTGGTCGAGGATATTGGAGTTGATGCGGTAAAGACTGGAATGCTTGCAAGCGCGCCACTTGTTGCTGTAGTGGCCGAATTGTTGGAGCGCCTCCCAGCAAATGTTCCCATCGTGGTTGATCCGGTAGGTGTGAGTAAGCATGGTGATTCGCTGCTAGCAGTCGATGCCCTCACGAATTTGCGGGAACGGCTCATTCCTATTGCAACTGTGATTACTCCAAATCTCTTTGAAGTATCGCAATTGACTGGGATCACTGTTTCTGATGAGAAGGGGATGAGTCATGCGGCCGATGCGCTCTTGGCTTTCGGTCCTGAGTGGGTGTTGATCAAAGGTGGCCACCTTGCAGGACCAGCGGTTGATCTACTCACCAATGGAAAAGAGAGCCACCGATTTGAGTCAGAGCGTTTTGAGAATCGACATACGCACGGAACGGGTTGCACTCTTGCGTCCGCGATCGCAAGTTACTTAGCGCTTGGCAATTCGGTTCCAGAAGCAGTGGGGTTAGCAAAGAAGTACATCACTGGCGCCATCAAGTCGGGGTTTCCGTTAGGGTCTGGGATTGGCCCGGTAGATCACGGTTGGCAGAGTCGAAAGAGTTGATGAGATGACAAACGATTTTTGGAAGTTCTACATGGAAACACATGTGCGCATCACCGACGATCACAACCGCACGTATCTCTTGCAGGCCTCTGATACTCCTGTCGGGCAATGGATCTTTCCAGCCGAAGAGATCTTCGTCATGACAGCTGCCAATCCGTGGAGCAGTGATCAGTTCACCCCGCAGATGAACTCGGCGCTCAATGCCGGTTTGCGCCAAGGCCTCGAACGCGCGGGCGCCTTTTTCTTTGAGGCAGTCGGACACGATCCTGCATCAACGTGGATAGAGCCCGGGTTTGCAGTGATGGGGTTAGCGGAAGAAGTGGTCTTAGATTTCGCCCGGCAGTATGGCCAGAACGCGGTTTACCGAATGAGCCCAGGGGCATTTACGTGTGTAGGCGCGCTCTTAGAGAATCGCGAAACGAGGGCGCTACAGATTAGGTAGCAGATGCGTTCAGCAAAACGACTAGCGAGTTACTTTGCCGGCCTTCAGGCAAGAGACGCAGACGTTGACGCGCTTTGGGGTGCCCTTGACGATCGCGCGGACACGTTGAATGTTGGGGTTCCAGCGGCGAGACGTACGAACGTGGGAATGGGAAATGCTGTTGCCCCACGATGGGCCCTTGCCACAGATCTCGCATACCGATGCCACGTCATACTCCTTGATAGGGGTTTTCATCAGGCGCAGAGACGCCTTGCTTACGGGTGAAGAGTAGCCGAGAGCCTGCCTTGGGGAGAAATCGGCGCTAGCCTGACGCTTATGGCCAACACCCCCAGCGCGCCTGAAGCTCGCCCCGACGGGCTGAGCGCGGGGGAGTTTCGTGCCTGGATTGAGCGTAGTGCTTCCCTCCTGGGAGCGGCGCGCGAGGGTCTCAACAGCGAAAACGTCTACCCGGTAGCCGATGGCGATACCGGTACCAATGTCTGGTCGACGGTGGAGGCCGGGCGCGCAGCTTTAGCCGGATCGACTGGCGGCGCTGGGCTCCCAGCCCTTTTTGCACAAGGCGCTTTGGTGGGGGCGCGTGGAAATTCCGGCGTCATCACCAGTCAAATTTTTGCTGGTATCGCTGCCGAATTCGATTCTGGCTTGGTGGCCGCGCTCTGTGCTGCCCGAAAGAAAGCGTGGGAGGCGGTCGTCAAGCCTTTGCCGGGAACAATTCTCACCGCGATTTCTTCGGCGGCCGAATTTGCCGAACGATGTGAAGAGAAAAATAAAGTGGATGTAGCCCGCGCCGCTTGGAGTGGTGCACATCGCGCGGCGATCGACTCTGCATTAAACCCACCTGTCCCAGAAGCTGCTGGCGTTATTGATGCGGGTGCGCACGCGCTCGAACGCATTCTGGCCGCGCTTGTGGAAGTACTCGACCCAGCATCGGCGCCACTCGAAGGGATCACGTTCACTCCTGCAAGTGTCACGGCTTGCGAGGGTGAGTCCGATGGTGAATATGAAGTGATGTACCTACTCGCGTCGAGTGATGCCGGCAAGGTAGCGAAGTTACGTGCAGACCTTGATGCTCTTGGTTCAAGTGTCCTGGTTGTAGGCGATGCTCCTACGTGGAACGTACACGTGCATACTGATGCAGCTGGTGCCGCAGTAGACGCAGGAATGAAAGCTGGTGTTGTTCACCGAGTGCGCATCACTACGCTCGCATCTTTTGTGGCGAGTGGAACCAGACGAGTAATCACGGTCGCAAACGGTCCTGGCTTACAAGAGGTGCTTGAAGCTTCTGGTGTTACCGTCATTGCGGCTTTCGAATCACGTCGAGTGGGTGTTGACGAATGGATTGATGCGGCCGAAGGCGCAGACGAAGTGCTGTTACTGCCGCACGATAAGGCCGGCAAGTCCACTGCAGATGAAGCGCTCATTGTCATTCGCGAAGATGGCGCTCGTGCGGCTGTGCTTCCCTCGCGCTCGCCGGTGCAATCACTGGCTGCGATCGCGTTACATGATGAGGGCAAAGGTTTCGATGCGGTGCTCGGTGAGATGACTGAAGCGGTGGCACATGCGAGATACGCAACACTTGCTGTTGCGAGGCGTCCATTTCTTACATTTGCTGGCGAGTGTGCTGCCGGTGATGTCTTGGGATTGATTAATGGTGATGTGTGCGTGGTGGGGAAAGATCTCGCGCAGGCGGCGTGTGACACTGCCACTCTCATGCTCGGCGAAGGCGGAGACTTATTGACCATAGTTATCGGGGAGGGTGGCGGCTTGGCGCTCGCAGAGGCTGTCTCCGCCACCGCCCAATCGGTGAATCCGAATATAGAGGTCTCCATTATTAACGGAGGCCAAGCGTGGTACCCGCTCTTGCTCGGGGTTGAGTAGGGGTTGAGTACTTGTGAGTGAAACAGGTGAACTGACCGCGCAATTCCAAGCGCCGTTGAAGAAGTACTTGGGTGATAAGACCGCGAAAGTGTTGGAGAGTGGTCTTGCACTTCGCACTGTAGAAGATCTCATCCGCCACTACCCACGCAGATATGCAGAGCGCGGCGAACTCACCAGTCTTGATGGTCTCTTAGATGGCGAACTCGTCACACTCGTCGGAGAGATTTCTAAAGTCACTAATCGCCAATGGAAGACGCGCAAGGGGTCGATGCTTGAAGTGATCGTTTCTGATGGTCAATCTAATGTCACGATGACTTTCTTTAACCAAGCCTGGCGTGAACGCGAAATACGGATCGGTCGACGTGCGCTCTTTGCAGGCAAGGTCTCCACATATAAAGGAAAGCGACAACTTTCACATCCAGATTATCAATTCTTAGATGCCTCAGATTCGGACTCTGCAGAGAGTAAAGCAAGAGAGTATGCGAGCGCACTTGTCCCGGTGTATCCCGCGACTGCCAAATTACCGTCGTGGAAAATTGGCCAATGCATTGACACTGTCCTCGCTGTTCTTGGTGAAGTACCCGATGTCATACCTGTCAAAGTGAGAAAAGGATTAGGTTTTCCGTCAGCGGCGTCTGCGATTCGAGGCGTGCATCAACCCGAGACGCGCGCCGAAGCGGCCAAGGCGCGCGAAGCCCTCGCCTTCGAAGAAGCTTTTACTCTTCAGGTCTTACTCGGAAAGCGCCGTGCACAACTACGCTCATTGGTTTCGCAACCCCGCGCACTGCGAGGCGGCGGGCTCCTCGAAGAGTTTGACGCTCGCCTGCCATTTGACCTCACTAAAGGACAACGCGAAGTGAGTGCGGAGATTGAAACCGATCTCTGTAGGTCGCATCCCATGCATCGCTTGCTTCAAGGTGAAGTGGGCTCGGGTAAAACGGTGGTCGCCTTGCGTGCAATGCTCGCGGTGATTGATGCAGGTGGGCAATGTGCACTCTTGGCACCGACTGAAGTTTTAGCGCAACAACACTTCAGATCTATCTCGCTCATGCTGGGTGATTTAGCGATGAAGAACATGCTGGGCGGGGCCGCTCACTCCACCAAGGTGGTCTTACTGACCGGTTCAATGAATACCGCGACAAGACGATCCACCCTGCTCGATATCGCGAGTGGCGAAGCAGGCGTAGTTATTGGCACGCACGCACTGCTTTCAGAGAATGTTTCCTTCGCAGAGCTAGGGCTTGTTGTAGTTGATGAGCAGCACCGCTTTGGCGTCGAGCAACGAGATGCCCTGCGTGCCAAGGGGGAGCAACCACACCTACTGGTGATGACGGCAACTCCGATCCCGCGCACTGTGGCTATGACGGTCTTTGGCGATCTTGATGTTTCTATCCTTGCGGAGTTGCCGAAAGGTCGCTCGCCCATCACTACCCACGTCGTTTCCCCACTTGAGAAGCCGGCATTTGTGGAGCGCGCGTGGCAGCGAGTGGTCGAAGAAGTCGGTAAGGGTTTCCAGGCATACGTTGTTGTCCCTCGCATTGGCGATGAAGTGAGCAATGCCGATATCTCAGATGAGGAATTAGGAGACACCGGGGAATCGGAAGAATCAGAGAGTAAACGGCGGCCGATCGCATTATTGGAGATTGCACCGCAATTGATGCAAGGGCCACTTTCTTCCA
>CAIMVH010000052.1 GCA_903844855.1 uncultured Actinomycetes bacterium
AAGTGTGGACGAGGGGCTTGCCTACCGCTACCGGTGCGAGAGTGGGGTTAGCCACATGTCGCTGGGAAAGGTGAATTCCCCAGACGAGTAGGGACGATCTGAGCGGAGGACGTGGGATTCGAACCCACGATAGGTTTCCCTATATCGGTTTTCAAGACCGACGCCATCGGCCACTAGGCGAGTCCTCCGCGGGAGAACTTACCCGATTTCTATGGATCAACCCTATTTGCAGGGCGCGTAGGCTCTCCTTATGCGTGCCATAGCTCTCTCAGGTTTCGGTGGGGTGGAATGTCTCACCGAAAAAGACCTCACGATCCCTTCGATTGCCCCTCATGAAGTACTAGTTGAGGTAGCGGCGAGTGCGGTGAACCGAGCTGACCTCCTCCAACGTCAAGGTTTCTATCCACCACCCAAGGGCGCCAGTGAGATTCTCGGACTTGAATGCTCGGGGCGGATCGCCCAAGTGGGCAGCGAGGTCACTGGTTGGAAGATCAACGATCTCGTGTGTGCAGTCGTGACTGGCGGTGGATATGCCGAATTCGTGGCGGTACCCGCAGGCCAACTCATGCCAATACCTGACGGAATTGATCTGGTGGCAGCCGCGGCGCTTCCGGAAGTGACCTGCACCGTCTGGTCGAATCTCTACATGTTGGCCGGTTTACGCGAAGGCGAGAAAATTCTGATTCACGGTGGCGCAAGTGGAATTGGCACGATGGCGATTCAATTGGCTAAGTGGACCGGTGCCGAAATTTTTACTACCGCGAGTGCTAGCAAGCATGAGGTCTGTAGATTTTTAGGTGCAGATCATTGCATCGATTACAAGAGTGAGGATTTCTCAGAGATCGCCAAAGATATCAATGTGATTCTCGATGTCATGGGCGCCTCATATCTTGAGAAGAATATGAAAGTACTTGCTCCCAATGGACGCATTGTTGTCATTGGTTTGCAAGGCGGTCGAAAAACCGAAATCGATTTAGGGGTGCTTTTAAGTAAGCGAATCTCACTTATCGCGACCACTCTTCGTGGACGTACAGATGCTGAGCGTGCGGTAATCACCGCGAGTACGGTTGCGCACGTGTGGCCTCTGATTGCTGATGGGACCATTAAGCCGGTGGTGGATTCTTACTTACCACTTGCCGAAGTTGCCGCCGCGCACGAAAAGGTGGGCGCTAACGCCCACATTGGTAAAGTTGTATTGGTAGTCAACGCCGATCTGGCATAAGTGCCATAATGAAATCATGAGCGAAGAAGAGACGGTTCTTATCCCTGGGGCTTCGGCAGAAACCCCTGAGGAGATGCCATCAGATCTCATCGAGCAGCCCGCCAAAGTTTTGCGCATCGGCTCCATGGTGAAGCAATTGCTCGATGAGGTAAAGAGTGCACCACTTGATGAAGCATCACGGCGTCGCCTTCGCGACATTCACCGTCAATCCATCAAGGAACTTGAAAGTGGTTTGGCTCCAGAACTTGTAGAGGAGTTAGAAAGACTCTCGTTGCCCTTTATGGATAGTGAAATTCCTAGCGAGGCTGAGTTACGCATTTCTCAAGCGCAACTTGTGGGTTGGCTTGAAGGACTCTTTCACGGAATTCAAACGGCGCTCTTTGCCCAACAGATGGCGGCCCGGGCGCAATTTGAAGAGATGAAGCGCCGATCAATCACTACAAGTGAAAGCGATAAATCTTCCGGGCCATATTTGTAAAATCAAGTGATCTAGCGGGTAAGTTTCGCAATCTCTCGATATACGTCAAGATCTCCAGCAAAAGGTTGGCTGATGCGTGGGCGATGTATGACGATGTCAGTAAATCCAATCTCCTGATACATATTTGCTAATCTTTCAAATTCACTGACCGATTTCATCCACGCTTCATTCCGTGAACTTGCAAGGAATACCCGATCGATAGAATCGAAATCTCTACCAATCCGCGCACATTCGTCCCGAAGCATTGAGATTTGTTTCTGGACGCTCATGAAGTGCTCCTGTTCGGTAGCTTCTAACGGATTACTTGAATCACCGTTTGATACCCAACCACTTCCGAACTTGGCTGCCAGGGAAATACCACGCTTCCCTGTTCCAGCAATTACAAAAGGAATCCGAGGTTGTTGAGTGCACCCAGGAATACTGCGGGCTTCGTGAGCTGAATAAAACTCTCCCTGGAATTCAGAAGTAGCTGGGTTTACTAAGACTTGGTCAAGTAGCGTGACAAATTCTTCGAACCGCGACGCTCTCTCCTCTGCACTCCACGGTGCTTGCCCTAATGCGGTGGAATCGAAGCCGGCGCCTCCGGCACCAAAGCCAAGAGTAAGTCGTCCTTCACTGATTTCATCGAGGGTCATGAGCTCCTTGGCGAAGGAGACTGGGTGACGAAAATTTGCGCTGGCCACCAGGGTGCCCACTCGAAGAGAAGTGGTCTCAAGCGCCGCCGCAGTCAATACGGGGAGCGCGCTAAACCAGGCTTTTTCACGAAGATCGCGCCACGTCAGATGGTCATAAGTCCAGGCATGATCAAAGCCTAAATCTTCGGCCTCACGCCAATGATTTCTGCTCACCTTCCATGGCTCGTCGGGAAGGATGACCGTCCCTAAGCGAATCGAAGTGGGCATTACTTCGCAAACACTTTCTCAATGATTTGTGCGACACCATCTTCATTGCACGCGGGCGCAATGTTCTTCGCTGCGCTATGTGCGCCGCGGTGGCCACTAGCTACTGCGTAGGAGTGAGTAGCCCACTCGAGCATCGGGATATCGTTGGGATTATCGCCAAACACCAGAATCTCTTCTCGATCAATGCCCCACTGCTCCGCTACATAAGCGAGGGCTGATCCTTTGTGAACGCCGTGTGCCGAAATCTCGAGTAAAGAATCCTCTGGATTTGAATGAGTGACGGTAGCCAACCCAGCAAGTAGTGGTGTTGCGATAGCGAGCATTTCGTCGGAGTCGAGATCGCTTTCAGTACAGCGGGCAATGAGTTTGAGGAAAGGACGATCAATTTGTTCTTCAATCTTTTCGGTTCCAATGATGTCCATACCCACATCCCAACGAGGAATGTAACGACGCTCACGAACGTAGTGATCATTGCGTTCCATCGCAAAAGTGACGCCCGGCAAATTCTTTCGCAGACGGGAAACAATTTCGAAGGCATCTGCAATGGAAATTTCCCACTCCTTAAGAACTTTTCCTTCGTGTAAGTCAAAGAGAAGCGCACCATTACAGCAAATTACCCAAGGAAATATTTTGGTCCCGAATGCATCGACTACATCCCCTAACCAGCGGGGTGGCCTCCCTGTTGCAAAAAGTACTCGTGCCCCTTTTTTGTGTGCGTCCAAAAAGGCTTCAATTGTGCGCGTTGAAATACCGGCATCAAATCGAATGATGGTGCCGTCAAGATCACTAGCTACAAGTTTCACACACTCACCGGAGAGAGCACTTCACGCCCACCTAAGAACGGGACAAGTGCCTTGGGTACGCGCACGGAACCATCCTCTTGTTGATGGTTTTCTAAGATGGCCACAATGATGCGTGGTATCGCGCAGAGCGTGCCATTAAGAGTTGCGATCGGACGCGTGCCGTTCTCATCTTTCATCCGAATATTTAGTCGACGCGCTTGGAATTCTGTGCAATTAGAAGTACTTGTAACCTCTCGATACGCATTCTGTGTAGGAATCCACGCTTCACAATCAAATTTGCGTGCAGCACTCGATCCGAGATCACCCGAAGCAACATCGATGACACGATAAGGAACCTCGATCGCATTGAGGAAGTCTTTCTCCCATTGCAAGAGTCGACGATGTTCTGCTTCGGCTTCTTCTGGTGGACAAAAGGAGAACATTTCTACTTTGTCGAATTGATGAACGCGGATAATTCCACGCGTATCTTTTCCGTAAGATCCAGCTTCTCGTCGGAAACAAGATGAGTAACCCGCATAACGTAGAGGCAATTTATTTGCTGGAAGAATTTCGTCCATGTGATAAGCCGCCAGTGGAACTTCACTCGTTCCCACAAGGTAGAAATCATCCTTCTCAAGATGGAAAACATTCTCTGCTGCCTGTCCAAGAAACCCTGTACCTTCCATAGCGCTGGGTTTGACTAAGACAGGAGGAATCATTGGAATAAAGCCAGCAGCCATGGCTTGTGAGATTGCCATATTTACGAGTGCAAATTCGAGGAGTGCTCCTACGCCTGTTAGATAATAGAAACGTGCACCTGAGACTTTTGCGCCCCGCTCTGTATCGATCGCACCAAGAATCTTGCCTAGTTCAACATGGTCTTTCGGTTCAAATGAGAATTCACGTGGCGTGCCTATGTGCTCAATGATTTTAAAGTCGGCTTCGCCACCTACTGGCACGTCTTCTTCAACAACGTTGGAAAGATTGAGCAAGATTTCACGAACGCGTTCTTCGGCAGCGCTCTTTGTGTTATCAGCACTCTTCACCTTCTCCGCAAGCGTCTTTGAACTCTCTAAGAGCGCTGGACGATCCTCTTTCGCAGCTGCGCCCACCGCCTTCGACAAAGTGTTCTGCTCAGCGCGCAGCGCCTCAAATTCGATGATGGCGCTTCGCCTAGCTTCATCTGCCGCAATGACACTCTCAACGAGAGCGGGATCTTCACCGCGAGCGCTCTGTGATGAGCGCACACGATCAGGGTTTTCGCGGAGGAATTTGAGATCGATCACTTGCACAGCCTACCTTTTACAGGCGGCGGGCCGAAAAACTCACCTTGCTCGGACCCTGCAGATCGACCACCACAGATGATCCTCGCTCCCAGCTTGTGGGATAGAGCAGCGGCGCCGACACTGCCCATTCCAAGCCTAAATTTGGGGTCGCAACTGCCTGTACTTCCTTAATAACCGCTCGCTCATTTCCCAGCCGAAGAGTGGCTTCTCCTTGAAAAGGGATCTCAGGACCCACAATTACAGCAACCGCCCCACTTCCTGAAGCGAGTTGGTCTTCGCGGCGCCCCCGCTCAAAGAGTCGATCCGAAATCATTAATCCAAGATGCGTACGCTCAGCGGAGCGAATCAACACTGGCGAGACTCGACCCTCTACCAAGATAGAAGGTGCGCTCTCCACGATCTGCTTATTGGTGAGGTAACTCAAATCACCTTCCTCTGAGAGCGCCACCGCTTTGATCGTTTCTCCTGCAGCCAGACGAATATCAATGATTGCCCGAGCAATGCTCTCTGCTTCTTCCGGGGTCAGTAGGCGAGTATTTGAAATAGGTTGCAGCTTGCGACCTTCCGCGCGCGCCGCCAATATTGAGCGAGCAAAGGTACGTTCTTCGCCGGGCGCTAAACCAGCGATCACGTGAGAGTGCCGTTACGAACTGAGCTCAACCATGTGGAAGCCTCGGAGAAATCTTTGTCACTTCGACCACGCGAAACTTCGGTCGTAAATTTGTCGGCGCGCGGATATGAACCAAGGAATCGCACATCTTCGCAAATGCGTTTGAGCCCCATGAGTGCATCACCAATACGCGCATCGAGTATGTGCCCCTCGACATCTATAAGGAAATGGTAGGAACCAAGTTCAGCACCTGTGGGACGCGATTGAATAAAAGTGAGGTTCACTCCACGTACAGCAAACTCGTTGAGAATTTCTAGCAACGCTCCAGCATGATCGGCCCCAATAAAAATGGCAAGTGAAGTGCGATCGTGTCCACTGCGTTCGTTGATTTTTCCAATTTTCGTTACCAGAACGAATCTCGTTACAGCACCACTGTTGTCGCCGATGTTTTCTGCTAAGACTTCTAGCCCATAGTGATCGGCAGCAACCTTGGCCGCGATAGCACCACGAGTACGATCTTTAGATTGCGCAATTTCCTCTACAGCCGCAGCGGTAGAAGAGCTGTTTAATACTTCCGCGTGCGGAAGATTCTTTGCAATAAAAGTACGACACTGCGCTTCAGCATGGGGATGTGTAGCAATCTTGGTGATTTCAGCCAGGGCTACCCCTGGCTGCGCAATAAGAGCAAACTCCACTGGCAGTGTTGTCTCAGCTGTGATGACTAGAGGCTCTCCGATGACTAATTCGTCGAGA
>CAIMVH010000053.1 GCA_903844855.1 uncultured Actinomycetes bacterium
AGACTTTCACTTTGCGACCCGATGGCACGCCATGGGCGCTCACCAGCCTCGATGGCGGCGAGAGCGAACTTAAGGCTTAGTAGCTGTAGTCGTCGTAGGAGTCGAAGCCACTAGTTGCGGCAAACCCAATGAAGACGATCACAATGATTAAGCCCACGATGCCGACCCAACCGAGAACCACTCCAGCGATCGCCATGCCCTTGCCTTTTTGACTTGGGTCACGCTTAATCTGGCCAAGAGAGATATAGCCAAAGATTAACGAGAGGATTGAACCCACTCCGTAGAGCCAGAGGATTCCGAGCACCAGGGCGGCGATAGACATGCCGTTGGTGCCACTGCTCACCGGCAAGGGTGCGCCATATGGACCGGCGCCCATCGGAGCCATGGGGTAGCCAGGTGGGCCATAGGGAGAGGGTGGGGCGAACGGCTGAGCGAATGGCTGAGCGAATGGCTGAGCGTACGGAGCACCAGGAAGCGGCTGTGCAGGTGGCTGGGTTTGTTGGGCCCGTTGGGTTTGCTGGGCTTGGCTAGCAGGTCCCGGGATAGCTTCTGGCCGGACCGTGGCGGGGTACCACTTTCCATCCCATGCCTGCCACCAACCGGGAGGCGGAGTCTGCCCGCCCTCATTCGCTGGATTCGCTGGATTCGCTGGATTCCCCGGATTGCCTGGATTCGCTGGATTTTCGCTCATGGGGTAATCCTACGACTCACCCGGCCGATTTTTCACTTCCAGCCCTCCCACGTAGACTCAACCCTTGTGCCATAGGCGTTTTAGCCTGGGGTGCCGAACGGGAAGGGGATTGGGTGACGAAGAAGGATGGTGCCATCGAAATTGAGGGCACAGTCTCGGAAGCGCTGCCAAATGCCATGTTCCGTGTGGAGTTAGCAAACGGCCACAAAGTTCTCGCGCACATTAGCGGGAAGATGCGTCAGCACTACATTCGCATTCTTCCAGAGGACCGCGTAGTTGTGGAATTAAGTCCGTATGACCTCACCCGAGGTCGCATCGTCTACCGATACAAGTAGCCGGTCGAAAGAGGAGCGATGAAGGTAAAACCAAGCGTGAAGAAGATTTGCGACAAGTGCAAAGTAATTCGCCGTCACGGTCGAGTTATGGTCATTTGCGAGAACCTTCGTCATAAGCAACGTCAGGGATAGTAGTAACACCTTTATCGATCGCACCACCCGCACTACCTGCACTACCAAAAACTAGATACGCGTCACTCAACTTCGTGAAAGCGAAGACTCTCGGCCCGGAGGTCGAGACTCAACCCGGGCGGGTAGAGACGAGTGGCGGAGGACCTCCGGAATAGCAAAGGAACCCGCCCTATGGCACGCCTCGTCGGTGTAGATCTTCCGCGTGATAAGCGCGTTGAAATCGCACTCACATATATATTCGGCATCGGCCGTACGCGCTCGCAGAAAATTCTCGGCGCTACCGGTGTCAATCCAAATACTCGCGTGAAGGATCTCGGTGAGCCAGAGCTTGCCAAACTCCGTGAATTCATCGAGGGCAATTACAAAATCGAAGGCGATTTGCGCCGCGAAGTTGCAGCTGACATTCGCCGCAAAGTTGAAATCGGTTGCTACCAAGGAATCCGTCACCGTCGTGGCCTTCCTGTCCGCGGACAACGCACCCACACCAACGCCCGTACCCGTAAAGGCCCTCGCCGCGCTATTGCCGGCAAGAAGAAAGTCACGAAGTAGGAGAGATGCCACCAAAATCAAAGCAGGCACCTGGCAAAGTCAAGGTGCGTCGCAAAGAGAAGAAGAATGTTGCTCACGGGCATGCCCACATCAAGAGCACGTTCAACAACACCATTGTTTCGATCACCGACCCTACGGGCGCAGTGATCGCGTGGGCTTCAGCCGGTCAAGTGGGCTTCAAGGGTTCACGAAAGTCGACTCCATTCGCTGCCCAACTCGCAGCCGAAGCCGCAGCACGTCGCGCCCAAGAGCACGGCATGCGCAAAGTAGATGTGTTCGTCAAGGGTCCCGGTTCGGGTCGCGAGACGGCTATTCGTTCCCTTCAGGCCGCTGGGCTGGAAGTGGGTTCCATCTCCGATGTAACTCCACAACCTCACAACGGTTGCCGTCCTCCCAAGCGCCGACGCGTTTGATGTCGAAGAGAGATAAATAAATGGCTCGTTATACAGGCGCAGATTGCAAGCGTTGCCGTCGAGAGAAGGTCAAACTCTTCCTCAAGGGCTCTAAGTGCGATGGACCAAAGTGTCCTATTGAGTCACGCCCATACCCTCCGGGGCAACACGGACGTGGCCGTAGCAAGGATTCTGAGTACCTCCTTCAGATGCGCGAGAAGCAGAAGTGCGCACGCATCTACGGTGTTCTCGAGAAGCAATTCCGTGGCTACTACGAAGAGGCAAACCGTCGTCAAGGCAAGACAGGCGAAAACCTGCTCCGCATCCTTGAGACTCGTCTCGACAACGTGGTCTACCGCGCTGGCTTTGCAAAGAGCCGCGACATGGCACGTCAGCTCGTCAAGCATGGTCACTTCTTAGTCAACGGTCACAAGGTAGATATTCCTTCTTTCCGTGTCACTGAAGCAGATGTTATTGACGTGCGTCCGTCATCACTTGAAATGACTCCCTTCCTAATTGCACAAGCTGAAATCGGTGAGAAGACCGTGCCAGCTTGGCTAGAAGTTGTCGGATCAAGAATGCGCATTCTCGTGCACTCGCTTCCTGCTCGTCAGATCATTGATACCCAGGTGCAAGAGCAACTTATCGTCGAGCTTTACTCGAAGTAATCACCACCAAATCAACACGGGCTTCAAATAACGGTCGCCCCGAACAAGTGGAGGAATAACAGTGCTGATCGCACAACGCCCCATCCTCTCTGAAGAGGTAGTAAGTGGATCACGCTCACGGTTCATCATTGAGCCACTTGAGCCAGGATTCGGATACACGCTCGGAAACTCTCTCCGCCGCACGCTTCTTTCATCAATTCCAGGTGCTGCAGTAACCAGCATTCGGGTTGAGGGAATCTTGCACGAGTTCACCACGATCCCTGGTGTCAAAGAAGACATCACTGATCTTGTGCTGAACATCAAGGGATTAGTTATCTCGAGCGAACACGATGAGCCCGTCGTCATGTACTTGCGCAAGCAAGGTCCTGGCGTTGTTACTGCTGCAGACATTGCGCCACCTGCTGGCGTTGAAGTTCATAACCCCAATCTTCACCTCGCTACGCTTAACGGCAAAGGTAAGTTAGAGATTGAGCTCACCGTTGAGCGCGGTCGTGGATATGTAACTGCAGTACAGAACAAGCAACTCGGTGCAGAAATCGGCCGCATTCCAGTCGACTCCATCTACTCACCAGTTCTTCGCGTTACCTACAAGGTAGAAGCGACTCGCGTAGAACAACGCACTGACTTTGACCGGCTTGTAGTTGACGTTGAGTCCAAGGAGAGCATCTCTCCTCGCGACGCAATGGCATCAGCAGGCAGGACTTTAGTTGAGCTCTTCGGCTTAGCTCGCGAACTTAACCTCGATGCTGAAGGTATTGACCTCGGTCCATCACCATCAGATGCCGCACTGGCCGCAGACCTTGCGCTCCCGATCGAAGATCTTGAGCTCACGGTTCGCTCATACAATTGCCTCAAGCGCGAAGGTGTACACACTGTCGGCGAACTCGTCGGACGTAGCGAAGCGGATCTTCTCGATATTCGTAACTTCGGTTCGAAGTCAATCGATGAAGTGAAGGCCAAACTCATCTCGATGGGTCTTGCACTGAAAGACAGTCCGGCCGGATTCGATCGCTCGCTCGTTGTCACCTATGACGATGACGCGGATTTCGATTACGACCCCACTGAAATTCCGCCGGTCATCATCGAAGACCAGCAGTACTAGGGAGAGAGATAGATGCCAACTCCAACTAAAGGTCCTCGCCTCGGTGGCGGTCCTGCTCATGAGAAGATGATTCTTGCGAATCTCGCAAGCCAACTCTTCGAGCATGGTCGCATCACTACGACTGAGACCAAAGCAAAGCGCGTGCGTCCGCTCGCCGAGAAGATGATCACCTTCGCAAAGAAGGGCGATCTCGCTTCTCGTCGTCGCGTGATGACAGTTATTCGTAGCAAGGGCGTCGTACATACTCTCTTCACCGAGATTGGTCCACGTTTTGCTGAGCGCGATGGTGGTTACACCCGTATTACGAAGATTGGTCCACGCAAGGGAGACAATGCCCCGATGGCAATCATCGAAGTACTTGTCGAAGGTACGCCTGGTAAGAAGGCTGTCGTCGGCGAAGCAACTGCCACTGCTGCAAAAGCTGCTGCTAAGAAGGCTCCGGCCAAGAAGGCTGCTGCTAAGAAGGCTGATGACGCTGCTCCTGCTAAAAAGGCTGCCGCAAAGAAGGCCCCAGCAAAGAAAGCTGCCGCAAAGAGCAAGTAGTTCTTCACTCGTTCTAGCGTTTAGATATGAATAACGATGAGCCCACCAGCAATGGTGGGCTCATTCGTTTACGCCTAGATATTTCCTACGATGGTGAATATTTCAATGGCTGGGCAAAGCAAGAAAAATTGCGCACCGTTCAAGGCGAATTGGAAAGAATCTTTGGGTTCATCTTCTTTGCAGAGACGCCGCTCACTTGTGCGGGTAGGACAGATTCGGGCGTACACGCGCGCGGTCAAGTCGCCCACATGGATGTCCCAGAAAACAAGTGGCGAGAGATAGAGGCGCAAGGTCTTTATCGTCTTAATCGCGCACTGGCAGAAGATGTACGAGTGTTAGCAGTGCAGGTGGCTGATAAAGACTTTGATGCACGCTTTAGTGCATTGGCACGCACGTACTCGTATCGCATTGCAGATGGAGCTGTTGGCCCGTTGCCACTCAATCGCAAGAGTGTGCTCTCTTGGCCGGATCGCCTTAATGATGTTGCTATGGCGCAAGCAAGTGATTTGTTATTAGGCGAGCACGATTTCACTGGTTTCTGTCGTCGCCGTGAATTTGCCACCACGATTCGAACTATTCAATCATTTACTTGGGAGCGCACGACTGAATACCTTTGTGCCACCGTCACGGCTGACGCGTTCTGTCATTCGATGGTTCGCTCATTGATGGGTGCGTTGACCGCGGTGGGAGAAGGTCGTAAACCGATCGAATGGCCCGCTTCGATGCTCAATGCCACCGAACGCGCAAGTGATGTGCCGGTACTCCCGCCTCATGGGCTGACGTTGGAGCATGTGCGCTACCCTTCCCAAGCGGAATTAGCCGCGCGTGCGGCTGACACTAAAAAGAGACGTCAACGTCCGGATTATCGAGAGTCGGTTCATGGGTCACATTGATGTCAGTGGTGTTACCTACATGCTCTCCGACGGACGCATTCTCTTAAGTGATGTCTCTTTTCGAGTTGGCGATGGTGTGAAGGCGGCGCTGGTCGGACCCAACGGCGCAGGGAAGACCACGCTCTTTCGTTTGATCGCTGGCGATATCGTTCCAGAGCTAGGCGCAGTTGCTCGTTCTGGTGGGCTTGGTGTGATGCGTCAGTTCATCGGATCCATCCGCGATGAGAGTACCGTGCGCGATTTGCTCATTTCGATTTCCCCGCTGCCCATTCGCGACGGAGCACTTCGCATGGATGCCACCGAAAAGAAGATGTCAGAGTCGCACGCTGAGAGCGATCAAATGGCGTATGCCCAAGCCATTTCAGATTGGGGCGACATTGGTGGCTACGACGCCGAAGTTACCTGGGATCTCTGTGCCATGGCTGCACTCGGTAAACCTTTTGATGAAGTCGCTACTCGGCCGGTGAGCACGCTCTCTGGTGGTGAACAAAAACGTTTAGTACTTGAAGCCTTGCTCCGCGGTCCAGAAGAAGTGTTGCTGCTTGATGAGCCGGACAACTACTTAGATGTTCCCGGAAAGCGTTGGCTTGAAGAACAAATCAACGAGAGCCGCAAAACAATTTTCTTCATTACTCATGATCGCGAATTGTTAGGCCGCACGGCAAAGCGCATCGTCACTCTCGAGCAAGGCAACAACGGAAGCTCGGTTTGGATTCATGGCGAAGGCTTTGGTACCTGGCACGATGCACGTAAAGCCCGCAACGTGCGCCTCGCTGATTCCGTGGCTCGTTGGGAAGAGGAGCATCAACGACTTAAAGATCTTGTGCGTACGCTGCAGATCCAGGCATCCAGCAGCCCAGATATGGCAAGCAAATATCGCGCTATGCAAACCAGGCTCCGTAAATTTGAAGAGGCCGGTCAACCTGCGCCGCCACCCCCGGAGCAAAACGTGCAAGTGCGACTTCGCGGCGGACGCACTGGCGTGCGAGCAGTCACCATGGAGAACTTCTCACTCACTGGTTTAACTAAGCCATTCGACGGCGAAATCTTCTTCGGTGATCGGGTCGCCGTGCTGGGAGCAAACGGTTCCGGAAAGAGCCACTTCCTACGACTGCTGGGGGGAGAGGGTGTGTCACACACGGGTACTTGTCGGCTAGGTGCTCGCGTGCAACCTGGTCTCTTTGCGCAGACCCATGCGCATCCAGAATTTGTTGGCAAGAGCTTGATCGCTCTCCTCTGGGAGCTCCACTCACTTCAACTAGGCCCGGCGATGTCGGTGCTGCGCCGGTATGAATTAGACCAACAGGGGGAGCAGCGCTTTGAATCCCTCTCAGGGGGCCAGGCCGCCCGCTTTCAAATTCTCCTGCTCGAGCTTGAAGGTTCTACCCTCCTATTGCTGGATGAACCGACGGATAACCTCGATTTGGCGAGCGCTGAGGCGCTCGAAGATGGCCTCGAGGGCTTCGAGGGGACGGTAGTCGCCGTGACCCACGATCGCTGGTTTGCCCGTTCATTTGACCGCTTCCTGGTCTTTGGTGAGGACGGGGTCGTCCGGGAGAGCCCCGAGCCAGTCTGGGAAGCGTGGTAGCCAACTCGCCCGCTTTGACCCGTCCGCTCTGGCGCGGGTAATCTTGCCCGTCGGTCCCCGAACGGGGCCATGGCTCCACTCTTTCGAACGATGTCTTTTTCGGACAGGTTCGTTAGATCAGGTTCCAGTACTAGATCTGAAAGAAGAGGTTCGGCGTGCGCACGTTTAGCCCCAAGCCTGGCGATATTGATCGTCAGTGGCATGTTATTGATGCAACCGATGTCATTCTCGGTCGCCTTGCCACGCACGCTGCCGTCCTTCTTCGCGGCAAGCACAAGCCCACCGTTGCAGCACACATGGACATGGGCGACTTTGTCATTGTTATCAACGCAGAAAAGATTGCGATGAGCGGTAACAAGATCAACCAAAAGATGGCGCATCATCACTCTGGTTTCCCAGGTGGTCTTACTTCAGTGAAGTACAGCGACCTCCTTGTTCAAAACCCAGTACGTGCACTCGAGAAGGCAATCAAGGGAATGCTCCCTAAGAGCTCACTCGGTCGTCACATGGGTTCCAAGTTGAAGGTGTACGCAGGTCCAAACCACCCACACTCCGCACAATCTCCACAGCCATATACCTTTAATCAAGTTTCGCAAGTGAACTGAGGATAAATAGTGACGAACGAGATCGAAATCGACGACCTAGAAGCGAACGCGCCTTCTTCGTACACCACCAGCACTCCTTCTGCTGCTACGAACCGTCCTGCCCTTACCGCTCCTGGCGGCGGCACCGGTCGTCGTAAAGAAGCCGTTGCTCGGGTGCGCATCGTTCCCGGCACTGGTCGTTGGACGATCAATGGTCGCACCCTCGACAACTACTTCCCTAACAAGGTTCACCAACAACTCGTCTCCGAGCCTTTCCGTACTGTGGGTGCCGATGGCACTTACGACGTACATGCTCGCATTCATGGTGGCGGCATTTCGGGTCAAGCTGGTGCACTTCGTCTTGGAATTTCACGCGCACTCAATGAGATCGATACGGAAGCTCATCGTCCTTCGCTCAAGAAGGCTGGCTTCCTTACTCGTGATCCTCGTGCGATCGAGCGCAAGAAGTACGGCTTAAAGAAAGCCCGTAAGCGTTCGCAATACAGCAAGCGATAATTTAAGAACTCCAGAGGAGCCTCGAACCACTTCGGTTCGAGGCTCCTCTTTTTACGTGGGAAGAGCCCCAAAAGTGAGGGCGCTATGGAAGGATCAAAGTTATGGGCAGACTCTTCGGCACCGATGGGGTTCGTGGTGTTGCGAACAAAGACCTCACCGCAGAACTAGCGCTTGATCTCTCCGTGGCCGCCGCGCATATCTTGGCTGAGAAAGGCACGTTTGCTGGCCACCGCCCGCGCGCCATCGTCGGACGAGATACTCGTGTCTCAGGTGAGTTCTTAGAAGCTGCAGTTGTCTCTGGTCTCGCATCGGCTGGCGTTGATGTGTACCGTGTCGGCGTATTGCCAACGCCAGCAGTGGCGCACCTGGTGAATGTGACGGGCGCAGATCTCGGAGTGATGATTAGCGCATCGCATAATCCCATGCCGGACAATGGCATCAAGTTCTTTGCCAAAGGTGGAGTGAAATTAGATGACGCGCTAGAGGATGCAATTGAGGCTCGCCTTAATGAGCCGTGGGAACGACCAGTCGGAAATGCAGTTGGCCGGGTGATCGATGACAACACTGCTGCAGAGAAATATTTAGCGCACGTGATTGGCACAGTGGATCAAAAGTTTAATGGTCTCAAGATTGTGATAGATGGTGCTAACGGTGCCGCCTCTTATGTGAGCCCGCAAGCATTTCGCGCACTTGGCGCTGAAGTGATCGAAGTTGCCACATCGCCAGACGGATTTAATATCAACGAAGGTGTGGGATCAACCCATATCGATCAGCTTGCGGCGAGAGTACTCGCCGAGAAAGCAGATATGGGCTTCGCCCACGATGGCGACGCTGATCGCTGTTTAGCAGTTGATCACGCTGGGAACATTATTGATGGTGATCAGATCATGGCGATCCTGGCGCTTTCTATGAAAGAGCGCGGGCTACTTTCTAAGAACACCGTGGTAGCAACAGTGATGAGCAATTTAGGATTTATGCGTGCGATGAAAGCTGCCGGCGTGAGTGTCATCTCTGCTGATGTGGGCGATCGATATGTATTGGAAGAGATGCGCCAGGGTGATTTTAATTTAGGTGGTGAGCAATCTGGCCACCTGATCCTTGCCGATCATGCAGAGACTGGAGATGGTGTGTTGACCGCATTACATCTCACCGCAGCAGTGAAACGTAGTGGGAGATCACTTGCCGAGTTAGCTTTGGTCTTTTCTCGCTATCCGCAGGTGCTTATTAACGTAGGTGGAGTAGATCGAACGCGGGTGGGTGAAATGAATAGCGCGGTTGCCGCTGCAGAATCAGAATTGGGTGAGAGCGGCCGAGTCTTACTACGCCCTTCTGGCACTGAACCCGTCGTGCGGGTGATGGTTGAGGCCGCTGAGGTCGAGGTGGCTGAACGAGTAGCTCTTGCGCTGGCAGATGAGGTTCGCGCTGCCCTTTCCCTCTAGGCTAGAGGGGTGAGCACCCGGTTATCTGAAGGGAGGGAGCGTCTATGTGTGGCATCGTCGGATATGTAGGCGAGCAATCAGCCCTCAATGTGGTGATCTCGGGTCTTCGCCGTTTGGAGTATCGCGGATATGACTCAGCTGGCGTTGCCTTAGTAACGGCAGATGGTCTAGCCACCGATAAGCGCGCTGGCAAACTGATCAACCTTGAAGAGTCCCTTGATCGCACGCCACTTCCGGCCGCCACTACCGGTATGGGACATACTCGTTGGGCCACTCACGGGGGGCCCACTGACCGCAATGCACACCCACACGTTGATTGCACTGGAAAATTAGCAGTCATTCATAACGGGATCATTGAAAACTTTTCCAAGCTACGCCTCGGACTCGAAACGAATGGGCATGACTTCTCTTCTGAGACTGACACAGAATCAGTCGCACACTTACTAGAAGATGCTTATGCCACTTCTGGTGGAAATTTAGCGCAAGCGATGCGTGATGTGTGTAAGCAACTTATTGGTGCATTTACTTTGGTGGCTGTGCATTCCGATTCACCCGACTGCGTCGTTGGTGCGAGGCGCAACTCGCCACTGGTTGTAGGCAGGGGCGTAGGAGAGAATTTTCTCGCCTCTGATGTATCGGCATTTATTTCTTTTACGCGCAATGCAGTGGAACTTGGTCAAGATCAAGTTGTTGAGATCACTCGTGATGGCATTTCGGTCACCACTTTCGATGGCGCCCCAGCGGAAACAAATGAATACGAAGTCACTTGGGATGCAGCTGCTGCCGAAAAGGGTGGCTTCGAACACTTCATGCTTAAGGAAATCGCGGAGCAACCAAAAGCGGTCGCAGATACATTGCTCGGACGTGTGGGAGTAGATGGGAAACTCACGCTAGATGAAATGCGTCTTTCGGACGAAGAGTTGCGCGAGGTCGACAAGATAATTGTGATTGC
>CAIMVH010000054.1 GCA_903844855.1 uncultured Actinomycetes bacterium
AGTGTGCGTGAGTAGTAGTGCGTAAGACCTTACTTCCGGTAACTTTTAATCACCAGGTCGGAGGAATCGATCCCCCTCATGACCTACTTAAGTGTTTAAGAGATTAATTTTTCCAAATTACTACTTCTGATTTGTAATTGGGATTATCATACATTTGCCTTGTATCTCGATTATAGTTGGTTATGAAATGCTTTGCACACTTAGTTAATACATAATATATGTGGAGCATTGTAATCTCGAAGTCGGAGCAA
The DNA here is from genome assembly GCA_903844855.1 of uncultured Actinomycetes bacterium. Lineage (GTDB taxonomy): Bacteria > Actinomycetota > Actinomycetes > Nanopelagicales > Nanopelagicaceae. The sequence continues at coordinate 252 of CAIMVH010000054.1, forward strand.
GGAGAAAAGAATGAAAATTGCAGCAGGTGCAACAGAGTCTCAATTCATCCTTCTTGGAACGCAGGCTGAAGCCCAGCAAGTCGTGGCCAACTCACTTTCCCAGTTAGGTGGCGTCAAAAGTTCTGTGCCTGGAAAATTAAGCGGTTGGGGAAAGTATGGTTTGAATAAGATCTCAGTAGAAATCTCATTTCTTCAGCAGGGAAGTGAAACATTGATGACGATAAGTGCCAAGAATGGAAGTGTTTATTCTGGGCCGAATAAGTCATTCATTACTCGCTTAGTTGATGCCATTGCCAATTCTGATAACACTTTATTTGTCCCAGATAAACAAGGGATAGGAATAGGACCACTTCTAGCAAGTATCGCAGGATTAGTTATTGTTCTGATTATCGTTGTACCATTTATCGTAAATATCTTGCTTTGAAGACCAAACTGAGTAATTTTGTAATGTTTAAGTACCACTTGACCACCGGGATCTGTTATGAGTCTCATGGTCAAAGTGCTTCAAAACACTAACTATTTTTTGTTGGCGTAATTAGCGCCGTACCTTTTTCATGATCTAAGAATATCAGTGCATGTCCAGGCATTTCTCGAGCAAATGATTCTGCCATGGCATGCTCACCCTCGCGGTTAGCGTCATCAATAACAACAATCGCATTCTTGGATAATCTTGATCCCAGCTCGATTTGAGCACTAGAACGAGCCTGAGGATCCTGAGCACCTGGTGGCCCATCAATTACTAACATATCAATATCGGCAAGATCCTTGAAGAATTCTTTTGAGTACCAAGTTCTTTCACTGTCGTATTGTTCTATAGGAGCCACACGTATCTCAACTCCCGTGATGGAATGTTGTATGAGCAGATCTTTTGTTAACTGTGCGTATTCTGGAGAATGATCAAAGCTAATGATTCTTGTCTGGGATCCGGGCAAGAGTGATTTCGCAAGAGCTAAGGTTGAAATTCCAGATCCAAGTTCCACAATTAATTTGGGTTGATGTTTTTGAACCATTTCTGCAATCGTTAAAAGTAGATCCGGCGAGGCGGCCCATTTACGAGTAGGGGGAATTGGCGCAGTAATTTTAAGCAAAGTCACTAATTGAGCGAAGGTCTCACCCTGTCGATAATGCTCCCATTGATCTGCCCTGGAGTCTTTAAGCCCGGCACGATGGTCCTTCTTCAATTGCCCAAGATCTCTAATAACCTGCCCAAGACGTCTTCCCATCGCGCGCAGTTTGAGACCCAAAAGCACGACCAAAATAGCGAGACCCACTATTGCAATTACTAGTATCCAGGTGATCACGGTTACAGGGTATCAACTCACAAATACAAATCTACGTTTTGTGAGCTATGGGGAAGCCACCTTTTAGGCTATTCATGCCACCCCGACTTAGAGACGCTGGCTAGATTTTCAAGTCGCGTTTGTGTGAGCTTTATACTTAAGGCTCTTAGTGAGCTGAGGCCACATAATCGCGGAGCGCATGATTTTCAGCCTCTATTTCGCCAAGATGATTCTTAATTACGTCGCCGATCGAAACAATAGATACCAAATTTCCCTCGGCATCGACTACGGGCACATGCCGGATGCGATGCTCAGTCATCATCTTCATGAGTTCTTCAGTAGTGGAATCTGCTGTGCATGTTCTCACATCGACGGTCATAATGTCGCGCACGCACATACTTGTAAGTAAATCGAGATTGCCAGGTATGGCACGAACTACGTCTCGTTCAGAGACGATTCCGTCGATGCGCTTGCCGTCGCTTGATACCACTAGCGCTCCGATGTGATGAGTTTTAAGTGAGTCAACAAGATCGTGAATACTTGCGTTGGCCGATATTGTTTGAACATCTTTGCCGCTGATAATTCTACTAATTTTCATATGACATCCTTGATAGGAGGTGAATCTATAGTGCTCCTCTGACGGGCGGAGCGCAATACTTGATAGCTCCAGACGGATTTCGCAATATTCCCTACAATATCCCCATGACTAATCGCACCGTTCTTATCACTGGAGGCTCACGGGGTATTGGGGCTTCTATTGCCCGTGAATTTGCCGCCGCAGGAGATCGAATCGCCATTCACTACGTTTCTTCAAGTCAAGATGCGCAGGCCGTAGCGGACTCCCTTGCTGGTGGAGGTCACATCACCGTGAGCGCTGACCTACGAGATCCCAATGCGATCAGAGTTATGGTCGATGGAGTGGCGCAAGAATTTGGAAAAATTGATGTACTTATTAATAACGCAGGGGTGTTTTTTGATCATCCGATAGAAACGTCAACCTATGAAGATTGGCAGAAGGCTTGGACTGATACTTTGGGAGTCAATTTAATTGGCGCGGCCAACGTCACGTGGTGTGCTCTGCAACATATGCCAAAGCATGGCACCTCTCGAATCGTAAATATTGGATCACGAGGGGCGTTTCGCGGCGAACCCATTAGTCCTGCCTACGGTGCTTCAAAGGCGGCAATCGTTGCATTTGGTCAGTCAATTGCAAAGGCGCTAGCACCAATGCATATCGGCGTGACAACTTTGGCACCTGGATTTGTTGACACTGAAATGGCCGCACGTTTACTCGACGGCCCCGAGGGTGAAGGTATTCGAGCCCAGAGTCCATTCAATCGAGTCGCCCTTCCAGAGGAGTTGGCTAAGGCCGTTTACTTCCTTGCATCCCCTGATAGCGAATGGGCAAGCGGAGCCGTGTTGGACTTCAACGGAGCTTCTTACTTACGGATGTAAGTGACAGATTTATACAACGAAGAAATACTCTTTTGGGAACTTCTTACCTCAACTTTTCTGCGGCCTCAGCCATGAGAGTGTCGAGTAAGTTGGGCATGCGTGTCTGTATTTGTGAAATAACTTCGCTCTCTTTGAGCATGGAAACATATTTCGCAGGTGCTGTTTGTTCGGCCACCACAGAGACCACTGCAACCAGAGAAATTGCGATCGCTCCCGAGATGATTGCTCCTAGTAGTGAATCCAGCCATCTCACTGGCTTGAAAATCATCAACTTTCGCACGCGCCCCGCGATGGCCAGCACCACGGCTTTCGTAGCAAAAGCAATGGCCACAATGACCGATACCGATAAAAGTGTCCGGGATATCGACGTATGGGCCAACGTCGGAAGATACGAAATGACTGCGGGCGAGTATTTAAGTCCAAGATAGAGCCCTGCAAAGAAACCCACTAACCCAAGTATGCCGACGATGAAGCCTCGGCTATACCCACTCTTAATCGAAATAAGTATGTATATAAGTGCAATCGCATCGATGATAAGTGGGGCACTCATGAGAGGGGAAGTATCCGTTCTTTATCCCACTCAACTTCCCAGCCCGTGAGAGCGAGCAGGCGATCCAAAATTCCTGCCGTAAATCCCCAGATCCGCATATCTGCTACATCAAAGGCTGCGGAGAGGAATCCGCTGGGTGTTTGCACCCGAAGTCGATTCGCGGGATTTACCAGATCAGCGAGTGGAACTCGGACCACGCGCGCCACCTCTTCAGTGATGATTTCGCTGTGATACCTCGGCGTATGCCACCACGCGAGTACAGGGGTAACTAAGAAGTTGCTCGGCGGTAACCAGAGAGTGGGGAGTACTCCCAAAACTTCTAAGTCATCCCTGGAAACGCCAGCTTCTTCTTCGGCTTCTCGTATAGCTGCGTGCGCCGGGCTCTCATCAGTTGCGTCGATCGCCCCGCCAGGGAAGGCAGGTTGCCCAGCATGCGCACGGAGTTCGGCTGCTCGCTCGGTGATAAGTACATCTGGACCAAATTCACCATCACTTAAAAGAATAAGCACTGCACCGGGACGACTCTGCTCATTACCGTCCATGTCGATGCGGGTGAGATCTGATTTGCTGACATTGCCCGGAAGCGCCTTAAACGCCGCGATCCACTCGGGCTGTGTGCGAGTCATGCGCTTATTCCCAAATGAGTCTTGAGCAATCCCTTTAACTCAACGAGTGAGTGAATCTGACCAACTTTCTTAAATGTCACATGCCCATTCTTATCAACAAACCAGGTGACTGGCACCCCCATGCCGAAATCTCCTCGCGTGGCGCTATTCGGATCGTGAATTTGGGGCCATGCCATTCCGTGTTTCTTGGCGAAACTTATCGCATCGCTTGCTTTCGCCTCTTCGACATCGAGACCGATAATTTGAACCGCTTTTGTGTTATTCAACTCCACAAAATATGGAAGTTCTTCCGTACATGCGGTGCACCACGATCCCCACAGATTGATGATGAACGGACCTTGAATGGTATTGAGAGCGTACTTCTCTGAAGTGAGTCCACTCTCTGTAAGGCACGGCAATTCAATGGCTGGCATTTCATTCGAATTGGGACTTGTCGATAAGACATCGCAACCAACGATGAGGGCAGGCGTCGCCTGAGAAGTTTCACTCTGCGCGCTACAGGCAGTAAGTACGAACGAGAGGATGAGTGCGAAGAACTTCATCGGAATGCCTCATCGGGTTTTACCAATTTCGCGGCCTTCACTGGATCAATTTCTCCCTCGCCGAATGCCGGACATATCTGCGCAAGTGGACATGCACCGCATGCAGGTTTGCGTGAGTGACAAATACGTCGACCATGCCACACCAACCGATGTGAGAGATTAGTCCACTCCTTCTTCGGCACAAGTTCGGCGATCGCAAATTCAACTTTTACTGGGTCCTCTTCAGTAGTCCAACCAAAGCGGCGCACCAAGCGACCAAAGTGTGTATCAACTGTGAGCCCAGGAACTCCAAATGCATTACCGAGCACCACATTCGCTGTCTTGCGACCCACTCCCGGCAAGGTAACTAGCTCCTCGAGCGTCCCGGGCACCTCTCCACCATATTCACTACAGATTCGTGCTGAAAGACCAAGAATGCTCTTGGCTTTCGCCCGAAAGAATCCGGTCGATTCAATAAGGGACTCAAGTTCAGCAGGCTTAGCTCCAGCGAAGGCCTGCACGCTCGGATACTTCTTAAAGAGCGCTGGGGTGACCAGGTTTACCCGCTTATCAGTGCATTGGGCAGAGAGCACTGTTGCTACAAGAAGTTGTAGGGGATCGCGAAAATCGAGTTCGCAGTGAGCGTCAGGGTAGGTCTTGCCCAGGATGCGGTTGATCTTGGCAGCGTGGGTCCTCCCCTCCGCGAGGGCACCTACCTTGGAGGCGTTCATAGGACCAGCCTACGCAGGCTAAACTCTCCTCAGCACCAGATAGCAAGGAGACCCATGGACGACGTAGTTCGCAAAGCTCCCCTCTTCACCGCGCTCGACGATGAGGCCGCAGCGGCATTGCGCGCCACCATGGTGCAAGTACAAATCGGTAAAGGTCAGGTGCTCTTCAACGAAGGCGACGCAGGCGATCGCCTCTATGTGGTTGTTGAAGGAAAAATAAAACTCGGAATTAAGAGTGGTGACGGTCGCGAGAATCTTCTCGGTGTCCTCGGACCTGGCGAAATGTTCGGCGAGCTCTCACTCTTCGATCCGCTTCCACGCACGGCAACCGCAACTGCCCTCACCGACACTGTGTTGTTGGGTCTTGGAAATAGAGATTTAGACACTTGGCTTATTGGGCGTCCCGAAGTTGCTAAGCAACTTCTTCGCGCACTCGCGCAGCGACTTCGCCGCACCTGGGAAGCCGTTGGTGATTTGGTCTTCTCCGATGTTCCTGGTCGCGTAGCCAAGGCCCTTTCAGAACTTGCCGCCAAGTTTGGTACCAAGGGTCCAGATGGCATTCACGTAGCCCACGACCTCACACAAGAAGAACTTGCCCAACTTGTAGGGGCTTCACGCGAAACCGTGAACAAGGCGCTTGCAGATTTTGCTAGCCGTGGTTGGGTACGTCTCGAAGCGCGTGCCGTAGTTATTCTCGACGAAGAACGGCTCTCTAAGCGCTCTCGTTAATATAAGCAACTTGCGCATGCACTGATAGCAGTGCTGCCCACTTAAGGTTTTCTGATAATCCCGCATAAACGTCGTCGGTAATAGCTTCAATATCGGTGATGCCGCGTGCCATTGCGGCACGCACTTGCTCTACACGTTCAAGGCGATGGCTCAAGTATTGATCAACGACGGGAAGTGAAGATTCATTCACCGGACCATGCCCAGGCAAGAGTGGAACCGGGCTCCGACTGCCGAGCATTGCAGAGAGTGCGCGCAACGACGCCAGGTAGGCACCCACCGAACCGTCGGGGTAAGCCACGATCGATGAACCGCGACCGAGAATCGTGTCACCCGTAAAGAGCCCAGTATCCCCACTATCACTGCCTTTTTCGGCGAAGAAGGAGATGGAATCCGCAGTATGGCCTGGAGTAGCAATCACGCGGAAAGTTACTTCACCATCGTTGATCTGAAACCCATCAACCAGTGGTGCGGCATCCTTTGAGGTGAATTCTGGAAGGCGAGCAAAGACGGGCGCTTTCACCATTTCCGAAAAGCGCTGCGCACCTTCAGAGTGATCGAGATGTCCGTGTGTAAGAAAGATTCCGGCAACTTTTCCATCTGTTGCGAGCGCAATTGCATCTAAATGTTCTTGCATGAGCGGACCAGGATCAATAACTAACGCACCCGAGGGCGCTCCAATGATCCAAGTATTTGTACCCTCTAATGTCATTGGCCCGGGGTTATCCGCCCGGACCAATGATACAAAAGATGGAATCATCAAAGAATTAACCGCGAACCGCGACAACTACTTCGACCTCAACAGGTGCACCAAGAGGAAGTTCTGCGACGCCGACAGAAGAACGAGCATGCTTTCCGGCATCACCAAAGATTGTTCCGAAGAGTTCACTCGCACCATTGGCAACTTGTGCTTGCGTCGTAAAACCAGGAGCACTTGCAACGAATGCGAGAACCTTCACTACCTGAACAACTTCATCGAGATCTACGAGAGTTGCTATGGCAGCAAGTGCGTTGAGTCCACAAATCTGTGCGAGCTCTTTGCCTTGTTCAATGCTGATTTCAGCACCGAGCTTGCCAGTGGCTGAGAGCGCACCATTGACCATCGGCAACTGGCCCGACGTGAAGATGAGATTTCCGATGCGCACTGCAGGAACGTACGCAGCAACGGGGACCGCCACTTCTGGAAGTTCCAAACCAAGAGCGGCGAGACGCTCACCGGTCACGACGTTCTTTGCTTCTGTCATTGCTTCACTCTTTTCATATAGGCAACGAGTTGTTCTCCGGTACCTGGTGCGGGAATGACCTGGACAAGCTCCCAACCATCAAGGCCCCAGTTGTCGAGGATCTGTTTGGTGGCGTGGGATAGCAACGGGACGGTGACGTACTCCCAAATAGTTTTCTCGCTCATGCCCCCACCCTATGACTGCCCGAGCCCAGAAGTGCAATCGCTATTACGCTGTGAGCATGAATCCCGCACCCCGCCTCCACGTGGTGACCGGCAAAGGTGGGACTGGTAAGACCACCGTGGCAGCCGCCCTGGCGCTCTCATTTGCCCAGGCTGGAGCCAAGACGCTGCTCCTGGAGGTCGAGGGACGAGCTGGGCTAGCACCGCTCTTTGGGCGCGGAGATCTGCCCTATCAGGAGGTGGAGATTGCCGAGAATCTCTGGGGGATGAGCGTGGATCCCCGGGAGGCCCTCCTGGAGTACATCGAGATGTATTACAAGGCCGGGGCAGCTGGCCGGGCGCTCGCCAAATTTGGCGTGATCGACTTTGCCACCACCATCGCGCCGGGCTTGCGAGATGTCTTGCTCACTGGAAAAGCGTACGAAGCCGTCCGGCGGCGCCCCGGAAAGAAGTCGGGATCAACTTTTGAGGGCCCGTGGGTATACGACGCGGTTGTGATGGATGCCCCGCCTACAGGGCGCATCGGAAAATTTCTGGACATCAACGCACAACTTGCATCCCTTGCCAAAGTAGGACCCATTCGAAAGCAAGCAGAATCGATTAGCGAACTCATGCACTCTGAAATGACTACGGTGCACATCGTCACTCTCCCAGAAGAGATGCCTATCCAAGAGTCTCTCGAAGCAATTACCGAATTGCGCGGACTTGGCATTCAGGTAGGTCACGTATTCGTAAATCAAATGCACGAGGAGAAAGAATTCGGCACTTTTTCCGATCTAATCGATTCCACTATTGCGACAGCTCTTCGGTTAGAAGTCGATCGCTATCGCAAACGCGTCACTCGGCAAGAGGAACAGCTAAAGCTTCTTAAAGATTTTGATGTGATAGAGATCGCACATATGGGTGAAGAGATTTCATTTGAGATTTTGGAATTCATTGCTACTGGGCTGCGTGAAGCATGATCAGTGAGTTATTGAACGATCCTGAGACTCGTGTGATTCTCTGTTGCGGATCCGGTGGAGTGGGAAAGACCACTACCGCAGCTGCGATTGCACTGAAAGCCGCTGAGCAAGGGCGCAAGACAGTAGTGCTCACCATTGATCCCGCTCGACGATTAGCACAAGCGTTGGGTCTTAACGAATTAAGTTTCGAACCGCGCGCCGTGAAAGACGTATCGAATCTCTACGCCATGCAACTTGATATGAAACGCACTTTCGATGAGATTGTGTTAACGCACGCCGATGCGAAACGCGCGCGCACGATTTTGGAAAATCCTTTCTATATATCTCTCTCTTCATCCTTTGCCGGTACGCAGGAGTACATGGCAATGGAGAAACTCGGCCAACTCCTGGCTTCGAAAGAGTGGGATCTCATTGTGGTCGACACTCCCCCGAGCCGTTCCGCACTGGACTTCCTTGACGCACCAGCCAGACTCGGTTCATTTCTCGACGGGCGACTCATTAAATTTCTCACTACGCCTGCAAAAGCGGGTGGGTGGGCGCTGACTCGCATCCTTAATGCGGGGATTCAGCTCTTTGCATCCACTGTTTCAAAAATTCTGGGAGGAGAGTTCCTCGCTGACATTTCAGCCTTTGTCGCCGCCCTTGATTCAGTCTTTGGTGGCTTTCGTAAGCGCGCGGATGAAACATATAAGTTGTTGAAAGCACCAGGAAGCGCCTTCATAGTCGTTGCCATTCCAGAGCGCGACCCTATTCGCGAAGCGGAGTTCTTTATCGAGCGACTCCTTTCGGAGGGCATGCCTCTCGCTGGTGTCATCGTGAACCGGGTGAGCCCGACACTTGCCCCTCTCACCATCGCCGCCAGCAAAGAGTTGAGCAAAGGCGCCTCCCCGGAATTAATGGCCGCGCTGGAACTACACATGGAAAACCTTCGTGTGAAAAGCAACGAAGATCGATTGATTAAGACGATCAAGAGCCCCGCACTCTTACGTATCGAGGATGCCGGTGCAGATATCAGTGACCTCGCTGGGCTCCGTTCTATAAACCTCTCCGGCAACTCTCTGTGATATCTCAAAGAGAGACCCCAACTTTCCCCCGTTGCTCTACGCTCGTGCAATGAAGAAATCTCGCGCCCTCGGACTCGTGCTGATAGCTGCCCTCTCGATCGGCGCCACCGCCGTCGCTTCCGCTGCTACCAAACCTAAAACACTCTCTTTCACCGCTGAAGTCTGGGCTGATAATTGGTTCGCGCTCTATGCCAACGGTAAGAAGGTGGGCGAAGATTCAGTTTCCATCACCACCGAGAGATCTTTTAATTCAGAAGTAATTACTTTCACAGCTTCTTATCCGCTCACTATTGGTTTAGTGGCGAAGGATTACATCGCTAACGATTCTGGACTTGAATACATCGGATCGCCTCGTCAACAAATTGGCGACGGTGG
>CAIMVH010000055.1 GCA_903844855.1 uncultured Actinomycetes bacterium
AAGATTGTTGGCTCGCTCTAACGCCACTCGTGACGGACGTGGCCGAGGTGATCGCGCATGATCTTTTCGGCGAGTGGAGCATTCTTATTCTCGATAGCGTGCAAGAGGAGGTTGTGTTCTTCGCTGCTCTGTGCGAGTTCGCCTTTCTCGGCAATCTGACGTAACCCAAAGAGCCTTGCTTGGCTGCGCAATTGCGCCACGGTCTCCACGAGCCGCTTATTTCCGGTCGCCTCGATTACTGCCAGGTGGAATTGTCGATCGGCTTCGAGATACTCCTCGATCTTTCCAGCTGCCGCATGTTGAGAGATGGTCGCAGCCAACTCCCGTAAGTGGGCGAGTTGCTCGGGCGTCGCCGAGTTTGCCACCATGGCAACGGCTGGTGGCTCCAAGAGATCGCGCATACTGGCGATCTCGTCGAGATCTTGCACGGAAGGCTCCACCACTCGAAAGCCTTTATTCTTCACCGGCTTGAGTAAGCCCTCTTTTACTAAATCGAGGAGCGCTTCTCGTACAGGAGTGACCGATACCGCGTATCGCTCTGCGAGCGCAGGGGCGGAGTGCACTTCACCAGGGGCCATGTGACCCGCGATGATCGATGCACGCACTCCTGCCGCGACCTGTTCCTTGAGCGTGGGCTCAACGATTAACTTATTCATGGAACTTCTTAGAGTCCTTGATGTGGATGCAAGTGGCTTTTAGGTGGCACAAAGGTCTCCTTGATGGAGCGTGCGCTCACCCAACGAAGCAAGTTCTGTGCCGAACCGGCTTTGTCATTCGTACCAGATGCACGTGCGCCACCAAATGGCTGTTGCCCTACGACAGCGCCTGTGGGCTTGTCGTTGATGTAGTAATTGCCAGCAGCAAATCGCAGCGCTTCAGATGCATGATTGATCGCTTCGCGATCTTGCGCAATAAATGCACCCGTGAGGGCGTACGGCGCGATCGACTCCATCTGCGTGAGTACCTTGTCGTAATCTGCATCGGGGTACACGTAGATCGCCAGGAACGGCCCGAAGTACTCGTCGGTAAATACTTCGTGAGCTGGATCGGTGCACGTTACCAGTGTGGGTTCAACGAAGTAGCCGATGCTGTCATCACATGTACCGCCGGCAAGCACTTCGACCTTGGGATCGTTTGCTACTCGCTCGAGCACACCCTTGAGGCGTGCAAAGGCACGATGATCAATGACTGCGCCCATGAAGTTATCGAAATTAGCGGGATCACCCATTGAAAGATGATTGACAGCGCCTACGAGTGAATCTTTCAACTTAGGCCAGAGTGATGCGGGTACATATGCGCGTGAAGCCGCAGAACACTTCTGTCCTTGGTATTCAAAAGAGCCACGAATGAGTGCAGTACGGAGCACGTCTACATCAGCACTTGGATGAGCAAAGACGAAGTCTTTCCCGCCGGTCTCACCAACAAGGCGTGGATAGGTTTTGTAATTAGCGATGTTCGCGCCCACGGTCTTCCATAGATGTTGGAAGACGCCCGTGGAGCCGGTGAAGTGAATACCTGCAAGATCTGGATGGGCAAGTGCTGCATCAGAAATCTCGGCAGCATCACCAGGAACCAAGTTGATAACGCCCGCCGGTAGACCGGCTTCGATCAAGAGCTCCATCGTGAGTGAGGCGGCGAGCATTTGCGTATGCGCTGGCTTCCAAATAACCACGTTACCCATGAGTGCAGGTGCGGTAGGTAGGTTTCCAGCAATGGCGGTGAAGTTAAACGGGGTAATCGCATAAACAAAGCCTTCGAGTGGGCGGTAATCGCTGCGATTCCACACACCTGGGCTAGAGATCGGTTGATCTGCCAAGATCTGCCGTGCGAAGTGCACGTTGAAGCGCCAAAAATCAATGAGTTCACATGCAGCATCAATCTCAGCTTGGAAACAGGTCTTAGATTGGCCGAGCATGGTCGCGGCCAGGATGCGATCGCGCCAAGGCCCAGCAAGAAGATCCGCTGCCTTGAGGAAGATGGCGGCGCGATCATCGAAATCTAATTCACGCCAAGCCGGGGCGGCCTTCATCGCCGCTTCGATAGCTTCCTTGGTGTCGGCGCCGTTTGCACCCTTTACTTTCCCAATGAGGTGATGGCGGTTTTGTGGCGAGCGCACCTCGAACTCAGCACCTTTACCTGGCCTCGCTACATTGTTAATAACAAGTGGCATGGAATGCGTCACTGCAGTCATCTCAGCGAGCGCCGTCTCTAACGACTCGCGCCACTTACTTCCTGGCTCAAAGAGGTGAATGGGTTCGTTTACTGGCACGGGGACATTACTAATTGCATCCATTAATCAATCGCCTTCGTTCCTGATCCTAGAGTGATGGTTCGAGTTACTGAGTAGAAGCGCATGGCATCTTTGCCTTGTTCGCGCTGTCCATATGAAGAATCTTTAGTACCACCAAAGGGTGCATGGAAATCAACGCCCGCGGTGGGAGAGTTCACTTTCACCATTCCGGTGCGAAGTGATGTTGCCGCACGAATGATCGCTTCAATATCGCGGCCATGGATACTTGCGGTGAGTCCGTATCGCACACCGTTTGCCATAGTGATCGCATCGTCCACGCTCTTCACACGAGTGATCGATGCAAATGGTGCAAAGACTTCTTCTTGCATCAATTCATCATCCAGTTTGAGACCGGTGACAATTGCAGGCTTTGCAAACCAACCGTTATCACCAAAGTTGCCACCACCAGTAAGAATGCGTCCACCACGTGCCGCTGCAGCAGCTGCGGCGTCAGTGAATTCAGTGCGCGCCACTTCGTTGATGAGCGGTCCTACGAGTACACCTTCTTGCGCAGGGTCTGCAGGTGCCATTGCTTCGACAGCCGCCACGATGGCATCACTGACTTCAACAAAACGCTTTTCATCTCCGACCACAATGAAACGAGAAGTCGCGGTGCACTTTTGTCCAGCAAAGACCATCGACGCCTGAGAAAGATGGGTGGCGGTGAGTGCAAGATCTGCATCCGGCAAGACGATGGCGGGGTTCTGTCCGCCCATTTCAGCTTGTACGGGCTTCCCAGCGCCAGCAGCGGTGGCAACAACGCTCTGACCGACCGAGACAGAACCAGTAAAGGAGATGACGTCTGCTTGAGTGATGAGAGCATTCGCAGTGCCACGGTGGCCGGGGGTAATAAGGAAGAGATCCTTGGGCAAGGTCTTCTCGAAGAGTTCAGCGACCCGGAGTGCGACACCCAATGCCTCGGTACTTGGCTTAAGAACTACCGAGTTACCAGCGGCGAGCGCAGGAGCTGCCTTCCAGAGCGGAATAGCGATAGGGAAGTTCCATGGAGTGATGAGACCAGCGACTCCATGGGGAACGCGTTGCGTAATCAAGAAACCCGGAGTGGTTGGTGGAATTGTTTCGCCATTGGGATCAATCGCTGCTTGCGCGTAGTAATCCAAGATGGCAATCGCGCGTCCTACTTCGCCGCGGGCTTCGACAATCGGTTTACCTACTTCGCGCACGATCAAGTCAGTTAATTCTTGTGAGTGAGCACGCAATGCGTTTGCGCTCTCACGAAGTGCGTTTGAACGTGCCATCGCATTAGCGCCCCACTCCTTCTGGGCAGCTCGCGAGCGCGCAATAATGTTCACCATCTCTTCCGGCGTTACTTCCGGAACTGATGCAACAACATCACTGGGATTTTGTGGACTGGTACTTGTAATCACGTGCGCTCCTAAACGAGGAAACCGGCGGGGAAGGGATCTTGAGGATCAAGACGCCATTGAGCAGTACCCATCACCCATGCACGTCCGGTGAAAGTGGGAATAATTGCATCGAAGGTGCCAACTTTGGTACGGCCAGCAATACGACCTTGGAATTGTGAACCAATCCACGATTCATTAATCAAAGTATCTG
>CAIMVH010000056.1 GCA_903844855.1 uncultured Actinomycetes bacterium
AGATTGACCGTTTCACCACTCTCAAGTGCGAGATGTTGGAGGATAGGGCGCAATTCGGTAGCCAGCGCAGATTCTCCTTGCCCACTACGTGCGTATCGGGTGATCACCGGCCCTGGGTGGAAGGCGCCATCACGGTCGCGTTGAATCAACCCTTGGCGTTCAAGAGCGGAAAGCAATCGCGAGGTGGTGCTCTTTGGAAGGTCGTGCGTTCTTGCAAGAGTTGCGACATGAGGTGGTCGACCACTTGCAGTGCCGCTATCGAGGATCGAAACCAAGAGCGCACCAGCGCGATCGATCGCTTGCGCGCCGGTTGGTGAAGCGTTATTTGTCGCTGCAGTAAATGAGGTAGCCGACTTGGTACTTGAGCTCGCCATCGGACCTCCCGTGCGATACATCCGCTGGAACGTGTGGGTGGAGCGCTGCCCCGCGGGAAGTTCCACCATATGGAACCAATGTTCCACGAGTCTAGCGTATAGTCGCAGCCAGCCACCGGTCAATGGAGGAATGATGTTCGAAAATAAGATGCCCCGCTACGACATTCTCAGTGAAGAGTCGATGGCTACCTTAGATGCCGGTTGGCGAAGGATCGTTTCCGAGATAGGCATCGAGTTCATGAGCCCCTGGGCACTGGATCTCTTTCGCGAGGCCGGGCAAGAGGTCATTGGCGATAACGTGAAGTTTGACCCCGATTGGGTGCTCGCCCAATTAGCGAAAGCTCCAAGCGAATTTGGTCTGCGCGCTCGTAACCCGAAGAACAATGTGCACATTGGTGGGGACTCCATGGTTTTTGGCGCTGTCTACGGCCCGCCCTTTGTTCGAGAAGGTGATGTAAGGCGAGACGCGACTTTTAATGATTTCCAAAACTTTGCCAAACTTTCGCAAGTTTATGGTTCACTCGACAGCGTTGGTGGTGTGGTGTGCGAGCCCAACGACCTTGATCTAGATACTCGCCACCTCGATATGGCTTATGCTGCTGCGACACTCACGGACAAGTTCTTCATGGGCAACGTGGTGCGTGCTGAAAATGCAAAAGATTGCATTCGAGTTGCCGAAATCCTCCATGGCGGGCGTGCGGCCATTGAAGAGATGCCCGCACTTATATCTCTCATCAACTGTAATTCTCCATTGCGTTGGGATGATCGCATGCTCGATTCGCTTCGCGAGTATGCACTTGCTGCCCAACCCGTAGTGGTGACTCCCTTCTTACTTATGGGCGCGATGAGTCCGGTGACCATTCCTTCAACTCTTGCTCAACAAATGGCAGAAGCTTTCACTGGAATCGCGCTTGTGCAAGTGATCAGACCAGGCGCACCAGTGGTCTTTGGTTCTTTTCTCTCAAATATCGATATGCAATCAGGTTCTCCACAATTCGGCACGCCTGAATCCGGTGTAGGGCTTCTCTGCACGGGTCAGATCGCTCGCAAATACCACTTACCATTCCGTGGTGGTGGAGGATTGAACTCTGCGCAAACAGTTGACGCGCAATCTGCCTATCAAACAATGATGACGATGATGCCCACGTTCCTCTCGGGTACCAACTGGGTTATGCATACTGCCGGTTGGCTCGAAGGCGGTCTCGTCTCGTGCTACGAGAAATTCATCCTAGATATGGAAATCCTGGAGAGCCTCATGGTGCAATTCACTCCGCTCGTCTTTGACGTGGGGAGTTTGGCTTTTGACGCGCACGAAGAAGTGGGCGCCGGCGGACACTTCTTAGGTGCAGCGCACACAATGGAGCGTTTCCGTGATTGCTTCTATCGACCATTCCTCTCAAATAGCGATAACTACGAGAGATGGAATCGCCTCGGAGCGCGCGATACCCAAGCAAGAGCCGCTGAGATTTGGAAGAAGAAGCTCGAGGAGTACGTCTTGCCAGAGATGGATCCGCAGGTACTCGCTGAACTTGATGAGTTCATGGCGCTGCGCAAAAGCCAATTAGCTTTCTGATTCAATGACACTTTTGCGCCATTACATCAATGGCAAGTGGCAAGAGAGCGCTTCTGGGCGAGTGCGTGAAATTCGAAGCCCACACGATCAACATGTCGTGGTGCAAGCCACTGAAGGAAATCTTACTGATGTCCTGAATGCAATTGAGGCGGCGCACACTACTTTCGAAAGCGGCATCTTTCGCTCCTGGAGTTGGCAAGATCGACAGTCACTTCTCCTTCGAATCGCGGATCTCATAGAGCGAGATGCAGATATCTATGCGAAGGCGGAGAGCGGTGACACAGCCAAACGATTGATCGAGGCTGAGTATGACATCGCAGATGTGATTTCAGTTTTTCGATTCAATGCCACCCTGAAGGAGCCAGGTCATAGTGTTGATATAGGTCGACTAGAAATTGAGAGTCGCATCGCGTATGAACCAGTGGGTGTCTGCGCGCTCATCGGGCCGTGGAATTACCCCTTGCTACAAATATCGTGGAAGGTGGCGCCTGCATTACTTGCGGGATGTTCTTTTATCGTCAAGCCAAGTGAGCTATCGCCGTCAACCGCGGTTTTGCTGATGCACACGCTGACAGAAGCTGGTGTTCCTGCTGGGGTAGCCAATTTGATCCTCGGCGCAGGCAGCGAGGTGGGCACGCCACTCACGAGTGATCCGAGGGTAGATCTCATCTCCTTCACTGGCGGATTAGCAACAGGACGCGCGATCATGGCGAGCGCCGCAAGAACGGTAAAAAAAGTTGCGCTAGAACTTGGTGGAAAAAATCCGAATATTATTTTTGCTGATGCAGATATTGACGCCGCAATCGACAATGCAGTGACCGCCGGATTCTTGCATTCAGGTCAAGTTTGTTCCGCGGGAACTCGCCTCCTTGTCGAGGCTTCCATTCATGATCGAGTCGTTGATGAATTGGTACGCAGAGCCGACGAGATCACTCTTGGTGGACCAGATAATGAGGCCGCTGAGACTGGACCACTCATTAGCGAAGGTCATCTCAACAAAGTTCTGGGATATATCGAGAGAGCAGTCAAGGAAGGTGCCACTCTTCGGGTGGGTGGCAAGAGAGCACTTGCTCCAGGATTGGAAGCTGGTTGGTATATCGAGCCCACAGTTTTCGATGGATGTTCGACAGAGATGGCCTCTGTGCAAGAGGAATCTTTCGGACCGATTATCACGGTTGAAACCTTCACCACCGAAGAAGAGGCCATTGCGCTCGGCAACGACACAATTTATGGCCTCTCGGGAGCGGTGTGGAGCGCCGATCTTGGCAGGTGTGATCGGGTAGCCGCCGGCCTTCGCCACGGCACTATCTGGATTAATGATTACGGCCCCTATCGCCCCGAGGCAGAGTGGGGCGGATTTAAGGCCTCCGGGGTGGGTCGTGAGCTCGGCGGAAGCGGACTCCACGAGTACCTTGAAGCCAAGCACCTCTGGCGCAATACTTCCCCAGGGCGTTCTGGGTGGTTTCGCGATAGCGGCCACCCGTGAGAGAAGTAATAGCCGAGCTGTAGGGGAGAGCATGGTCGAAGAGCAGAGAAGTGCGAGCTCTGGTGGCGCATCCGATGGCCGTCCTCCTGCTGTCTCCGTGCGCGGTTTATGGAAGGTCTATGGCCCCAACCCGCTTTCAATTGTGGGCTCGCCCGATGCCACACTTTCCAGGAGTGAGTTGCGCGCCAAGACTGGGTGTACGTCAGCTGTAAGTGATGTTTCATTCGATGTAGCCCCCGGCGAAGTTTTTGTAGTGATGGGTTTATCTGGTTCTGGAAAATCTACGTTGATTCGTTGCCTTACTCGTCTTGTGGAACCAACCGCCGGCGAAGTCTTTCTCGACGGCGAGGACATTTCGAAAGCTACACCCCAGCGGCTGCGTGAACTTCGTCGGCAACACTTTTCCATGGTCTTTCAGCATTTTGGTCTTTTGCCCCACCGCAAAGTTATCGACAATATCGCCTACCCACTTGAAATTAATGGGATGAAGAAAGCCGAACGCCATGCCCGGGCGAACGAAGTTATTGAACTTGTAGGTTTGCATGGGTACGCGCATGCGTTTCCTGAACAGCTTTCAGGTGGAATGCAGCAACGCGTCGGATTGGCTCGCGCGCTTGCCGTAGATCCACAGGTGCTCTTCCTCGATGAACCATTTAGCGCCCTGGACCCACTTATTCGTCGAGATATGCAGCAAGAGGTGATCCGCCTGCATCGAGAGTTGGGCAAAACCATGGTCTTTATTACGCACGACTTATCTGAAGCGGTCAAGGTGGGAGACCGTATTGCCATTATGCGAGACGGTGCAATTGTTCAGATCGGAACTCCGGAGGAGCTAGTAGCTCGCCCCATTGATGACTACGTTGCCAACTTTGTACGCGATATCGCGAAATCTCATGTATTGACCTTGAAATATTTAGCTCGCCCGGCCCTGTCTGGCGAAGATATCGATGGACCTGAGCTTGCCGCGAACATGATCATTCGCGATGCCGCCGAAATTATTCTGCAGACCCACAAACCAGTGCGGGTGAGTGAAAACGGGAAGTTTCTGGGGATCGTCTCAAGCGAGGATATCTTGCGGCTCATTTCTGGTGTGGCATGACCCATCTGAAAAAGTCACATCTCTTGATTGGTGTCGGATTGGTCTGGATAACGTTATCTAGGATTTTTCAAGGTGATCAGACTCTAGAATTAGCAACCTCGGAAAATACATCATTTACCTCATCGGTCGGAGATGCGGCTGCGTCGATTCGTGGCAATCGTACAAAGGGTGCGGCGTTCATCTACTTCTTTAATCCCATTCGAGCAGCGATAACTGGTTTTGTGGAAATAATTCGCTCAATAATTTCGGTACCAAGTGGCAATTCGATTATTCCAGTCATTGGCTGGTTTGGTGTTGTTGCCATAGTCGCCTTCACGGTCTATGCGACAAGCCGCCTGCGCACGGCCATACTCGCCGTCTCTCTTTTGTTGGCTTGTGGTGCGCTGGGCATGTGGCAATTCACTATGGACACTCTTGCCATGACATTCGCTTCAGTCCTGTTATCCCTTCTCGTAGGTATCCCTGTGGGCATCTGGGCGGGTCGCTCTGACCGAGTGTTAAAGATCTTGACGCCATTTCTGGACTTGGCTCAGATTTTGCCAACTTTGGTGTACTTGGCTCCTTTGGCGCTCTTCTTTCTCATTGGGACGGCCTCGGCGACTATTGCAACGATGGTGTACAGCATCCCTATTGCAATTCGGATAACTGCTCATGCGATCAGAAATTTGAATCAATCACCGATAGAGGCTGCGCTTTCCATGGGTTCCACACCTAAGCAGACGTTAACCAAAGTGCAACTTCCGATGGCAAAGCAAATGATAATTCTTGGAATTAACCAAACGGTGATGGCTGCACTTTCATTTGTGGTCATTGCCGCTTTGATCGGCGCACCGGGCCTGGGCAAGCCTGTGGTCGATGCGCTGATCATCCGGAATGTGGGGCAAGGTTTTGTCGCCGGGTTTGCGGTGGTATTTGTGGCAATTTTACTCGACCGAAGTACCAGCGCCGCGGCGAAGGCGCAAGAGAGTTTTATCCCTCTCACTTCGCAACAGATTCGAAGAGGGCGCATCAAAGTGGGTCTCTCAGGGCTGTTAGCGATTGCTTCTATTTTTGCTTCGCGATCCGTTCTTTCATTGGCGGTGTGGCCAGGATCAATCAATATTTCCCAACAAGTTGAGGATGTAACTAATCACGCCACCAAGTGGATAACTACAAATCTTTATATATTTACAGTTGGATTCAAGGACTTTATTTCCAACTGGGTACTCAACCCTCTTGAAACACTCTTGGCATTCTCACCCTGGTTTGTCACACTCTCCGCAATCGTTCTCATTGCCGCAGTAATCGGTGGTATACGAGTAGCCATGCTAGCCACCGGTTTGTTGACTCTGATCGTGCTCTCTGGCTTATGGCATGAGGCAATGATTACGTTAACTCAGACAATCGTGGCAACACTGTTAACGATGGGTATTGGGATCACGCTGGGGATCTGGGTGGGTCGCAGTTCCCGTGCGGAGAAAGTCTTACGACCTTTCTTAGACGCTGGACAGACGCTCCCAGCGTTTGTCTATTTAATCCCGATGCTCGGCCTTTTTGGACCAACCAGGTTTACCGCAATTGCGACGGGCATCGTGTACTCGATTCCGGTAGTTGTGAAGATTGTCAGCGAAGGGATTCGGTCCGTTCCTATTGCCATGATTGAGGCCGCAACTGTTGCTGGCTCAACGGTTCGCCAGATTATTACCAAGGTGCAATTGCCTGCAGCGAAGAAATCAATCCTCTTGGCAACTAATCAGGGCATGATCTTTGTGTTGGCGGTGGTCGTTATAGGTGGGTTTGTGGGCTCTGGTGGGCTGGGGTACTTAGTGATTTTGGGAGGCTCGAAACCCGAGATGCAAGGTAAAGGACTGGTGGCCGGTTTTGCCATCTTGCTCTTGGGCGTCACTATCGACCGTATCGCCCAAGCCAGCGCACGACGCACTTAACCACGACGCACTTAACACGACGCACTTAAAAAGTAGGAAAACACCCACGAAACCCCTTACTTGGGGTCGCTGCCTATATTACGCTCGCAATGGTCGCCTTAACCCTGACAAAAAGGAGAGACATGAAATTTGGCCTCAAACGTCGCATCGCGGCGGCATCGATTATCACTGCGGGAGCCCTCGTCCTTGCTGGATGTAGTTCGAGTGTTAACGACAGTGCAGACAGTGCTAGCGGAGCAAGCGAGTGCGGAAGTTGGGCAATCGCAATGCACGCATGGAATGGGTACACCGCATCGGGACAAGTTGTTGCCGAAGTTGCCAAGGCAAACGGATGCACGATCACTCAGACAACTCTCGAAGAAGCTGGCGTGACGTATGACGCCATGGAAGCTGGCTCTATCGACCTAATCATCGAGGATTGGGGCGGCGGGCGCTGGAAAGAGTGGGCAGATCGCGGCGCTGTGGTTGAAGTTGGCGACAACGGCAATATCGGTCTGATCGGCATGTACGTTCCACCGTGGATGGCTGCTAAGTATCCAGACATCTTGGACTCGGCTAACTTGAACAAGTATGCAGATATGTTCAAGACCTCAGACTCCGGTGACAAGGGCGCTTGGTACGAAGGCCCTCCGGGTTACACCACGATCGGTGAGAAGATGATTTCTGCTAACAAGTTGAATTTCAAAGCTATTTCAACTGGTTCAGAAGCAGCTCTCGTTGATGTGCTCACGAAAGCCGAAGCCAATAAGACTCCGGCTCTTGCGTACTTCTACACGCCAGGAACGCTCTTCATCAAGATCGCTGGTCTCGAGCAATCGCGCGTGAAGTTCCCGGCTAACGATTGGTCCGATGCTGCTCAAGCGAGTGGGCTCACTGATTACCCGGAGACGGCACTCAAGAAGCTGGCATCAAAGAAGCTCATGGATTCTGATTCAGTGTTTGCCACTATCGTTAAGAACTTTAGCTGGACAAACTCAGATCAGAATTCCGTATCAGCAGATATTGAATCTGGTATGAAGCCAGAAGAAGCTGCACAGAAGTGGATCGACGCTAATCCTGACAAGGTTAAGGCTTGGATAGGTAGCTAGATTCTGATTGATCGATTAAGCAGCCCTGTCAGTCACCCTGGCAGGGCTGCTTATTTGAATGACCTTGGGCGGGCAAGTCATGACGCCTGGTTGTAGCGTGGTAATTCGATAGTTCAAACCGTAGGGAGCGCGCGATGGAGACCATTCTTGATGCGATTGGGAATACCCCACTCATTAATATTGAGGGCATCTGGGTCAAGATGGAGTATCTCAACCCATCTGGTTCCATCAAGGCACGTATCTCAAAGTTCATGATTGAACGCGCAGAGCGCGAAGGCATGCTCAAGGCCGGAGACACCATTGTCGAAGCAAGTAGCGGCAACACTGGAAATGCAATGAGCATGGTAGCCGCGGTCAAAGGTTACAAAATGTTGGTGGTAATGCCCAATGGCATGAGTCCTGAACGGACCGCGATCTCGCGAGCATTCGGAGCCGAAGTGCACACAATGGGAGATTTCCATGTTAACGATGCACTTGCTGAAGTCCGTCGCCTAGGAGAATTGCCCGGGTATTTTGCACCTCAACAATTTGATAACGAGTGGAACGTTGATGAGAATAGAGAGTGGCTCGGCCAGGAAATTCTTCACCAATTACCAATCGGCGTTCTCCCGGATCTAGTGATCGGTGGTGTGGGTACGGGTGGCACCATCGTCGGTGTGGGGCAGGCCTTTAAGGCGGTCAATCCCAAGTGCATCGTGGTAGCGATGGAGCCGAGCGAATCGTGCACCATCCTCTGTGGGGAAATTGGCAAACACCTCATCGAGGGCATAGCTGATGGATTTATTCCAGGCATCATTGCCCGCCATCGTGACATTCTTGATGATGTTTGCCACATCGAATCGGATGTCTCGATCGAAGAGATGAGGCGTTTGGGCCGTGAACACGGAATCTTTGTAGGTCCTTCATCGGGTGCCCACCTGTTGGCGGCTAAGATGCTTAAAGAAAAGCACGGCGTGGAGAACGTCGTCACATTTTTCTGCGACGAAGGCGAGAAGTACATCAATGACTACTGGCTCTAACACTGGCTCTAACACTGGTAATAGTAGAGCGGTGTTACTTGACGGCAAGGCACTTGCCACCAAGGTAAAGGCAGATTTAGCAAAGCGGGTAGAAGTCTTACGCGCAGCTGGATTTTCGCCAGGCCTAGGCACCATGTTGATCGGTGACGACCCGGGTTCACATGCATATGTAGCGGGCAAGCATCGCGATTGTGCTGAGGTAGGCATCGCATCTGTGCGCGCTGATCTGCCGGCCAATGCGACTCAAGCCGATGTGATGCGCGAGGTGGCACGACTTAACGCAGATCCGCTCTGCACTGGATACATCATTCAGCTTCCGTTGCCCAAAGCTTTGAATTCTATCGCCGCTCTCGAAGCGATGGATCCGGAAAAAGATGCCGACGGCTTACACCCGATGAATTTGGGACGTTTAGTTCTTGGGCAAGAAGCACCACTCCCATGCACTCCACGTGGAATAGTGGAGTTGCTCCGTGCCTACGACGTGCCCATTAATGGCGTACATGTCGTCGTAGTGGGTCGAGGTGTCACGGTGGGTCGACCACTAGGGCTCCTACTCACTCGAAAGAGCGAGAATGCCACGGTTACTTTGGTGCACACGGGAACGAAGAATCCTGCGCAATATCTCCGTGAGGCAGACATCATTGTGGCGGCTGCCGGAGTGCCACACATGATCACCGCAGATTTGGTAAAACCAGGTGCCGCAGTTCTCGACGTGGGCATCACTCGTACCGAGGCAGGGCTAGTAGGAGATATACATCCAGACGTGATGGATGTAGCTGGATTCATGGCACCCATGCCTGGAGGTGTGGGACCCATGACGCGCGCCATGCTCATCACTAATGTGGTCGAGAGCCTTGAACGTGCCCATCGACGTGTCCACCTACCTGCCCACCTACCGACACAGGGTGCTTGAGGCTCTCATGAGTTATGACTTCATCATTGTTGGAGGTGGCTCCGCAGGTAGCGCCTTGGCAAATCGTTTGAGCGCTGATCCCAAAAACGACGTGTTAGTTCTTGAAGCCGGTCGTCCAGATTATTGGTGGGATGTATTCATTCACATGCCTGCAGCGCTGGCATTCCCCATCGGAAGTAAGTTCTACGACTGGAAATATGAGTCTGAACCCGAACCCTTCATGAATAACCGCAAGATTTATCATGCTCGCGGAAAGGTCTTAGGGGGTTCTAGCAGTATCAACGGCATGATTTGGCAGCGCGGAAATCCGCTTGACTATGAAAGATGGGCTGCCGATCCCGGTATGGAGAATTGGGATTATGCGCATTGCTTGCCCTACTTCAAGAAATTAGAGAATTGCCTTGCAGATCCGGAGAGCCCCTTCCATGGGGATTCCGGCCCTTTGAAGCTAGAACGTGGGCCTATGAAGAGTCCCCTATTTGAAGCTTTCTTCACAGCTGCCGAAGAAGCGGGCTTTGCACGCACGCCCGATGTCAACTCATTCCGCCAAGAAGGCTTTGGTCCTTTCGATCGGAACGTGTATCGCGGGCGCAGACTCAGTGCAGCACGCGCCTACTTGTATCCAGTGAGGCACCGGAAGAACCTCACAATAAAGACACGTTCACAAGTCGCCAGAGTACTTTTTGAGGGCAAGCGAGCGGTGGGTGTTGAAGTAATGCGCGGCAAGAAGCGCGAAGTCATGAGGGGTAAAGAGATCATTCTTTGTGGGGGAGCGATCAATACTCCGCAAATTTTGCAGCTCTCGGGAATTGGTGATGCCGAGTACCTCAAGAGTGTGGGAGTCGAACCGGTGCATCACCTTCCCGGTGTGGGAGCAAATCTCCAAGATCATCTCGAGGTGTATGTGCAGTACAAGTGCACAAAGCCAGTATCCATGCAGCCGAATTTGAAGATGTGGAAACGCCCCTTTATTGGTGCCAATTGGCTCTTTTTCCGCAAAGGCCCGGGAGCCACAAATCATTTTGAAGGTGGTGGCTTTGCGCGTAGTAACGAAGATGTGGCATACCCCAACCTCATGTTCCACTTCCTTCCATTAGCAATTCGCTACGACGGTACGGCGCCCTCCGGA
Organism: uncultured Actinomycetes bacterium; assembly: GCA_903844855.1. Taxonomy (GTDB): domain Bacteria; phylum Actinomycetota; class Actinomycetes; order Nanopelagicales; family Nanopelagicaceae. Next base: position 10,607 of record CAIMVH010000056.1, read on the forward strand.
GGGCAC
>CAIMVH010000057.1 GCA_903844855.1 uncultured Actinomycetes bacterium
CATTCCGCCGACCTATGAACCACGGGCAACGGGTCATATCACTCAGATGATTGAATTAATGTCGGTACTTATTGAACGTGGACATGCATATGCGCCCGGCAATGGAGATGTTTATTTAGAAGTACGTTCGCTCCCTGAGTACCTTACGCTCTCGGGACAGAAGTTAGATGATCTGCAGTCGGCGGCTGACAGCGATAATCCAAACGAAATTAAGTACAAGAAAGATCCACGTGACTTTGCATTGTGGAAAGCTGCCAAAGCAGGAGATCCCTCGTGGCCAACTCCGTGGGGTGCGGGTCGTCCGGGTTGGCACCTCGAGTGCAGTGCGATGGCCTACCAATACTTAGGCGAAACATTCGATATTCATTGTGGTGGTTTAGATCTCATCTTCCCGCACCACGAAAATGAGATTGCCCAATCGAATGCCGCTGGTTATGGATTTGCGAAGCGTTGGTTGCATAACGCTTGGGTGACTACATCAGGTGAAAAGATGAGTAAGTCGCTGGGCAACTCACTTAAAGTCCACGAAATTCTTAATATCGCACGCCCTATTGAATTGCGTTGGTACCTCAACTCGGCTCATTACCGTTCCATGTTGGAATATTCACCAGATTCCCTTGCAGAATCAGCAATTGGTTTCCAACGCATCGAGAACTTTATTGATCGTGCGGAATCTATCTTGGGTGAGAGTGCCATATCTGCAGATGTTCCAGAGGAATTTCGCGCTGCGCTCGATAATGACTTGGCTGCGCCTCAAGCGCTCGCCGTCCTTGCTGATGTGGTGCGCGAAGGTAATACCGCACTCACCTCAGGGGATAAAAACGCGATTCGAGCTTCACTTGGTGACGTGCGCGCGATGCTCGAAGTTTTTGGTTGCGACCCACGCACTGGTCCTTGGGCTAATAGTTCAAGTGATCTCACCGGTGTTGTTGATGAACTCGTGAAAGTAGTGCTCGAGCAACGCAATTCTGCTCGCGCTCGCCAAGATTGGGCTGCCGCGGATGCAATTCGCGATGGGCTCGCCGCAGCGGGAATCGCTGTGGAAGATTCATCCTCCGGTTCACGGTGGACCCTTCAGAAACGAGCGCAGTAATGGCTGGCAACTCCAAACGCAAAGGCGCTGTAAGTAGTAAAGCTAAGAAGCCCACGGTGGGAACTGGTGGAAATAACAAGCGCAAGCTGGCTGGTAAAGGTCCTACGCCTAAGGCGGAAGCACGTACCTATCATGCGGCGAGTAAGCGCAAGCCAGCCGCGAAGCGTGCACCAGAGCGGGCGAGCGGTGCGCGCTCTGGCCGTCCCACTCGTCCGCGGAAAACCGGTGATGAGATCGTGGCAGGACGCAATAGCGTTCTTGAAGCGTTGCGTGCTGAGATTCCTGCAAAGGAACTTGTTATTGCTCATCGACTTGAAAGCGATGAACGCACTAAGGAAATTTTGACGTTAGCTTTGGAACAGAAGATCACTATTCGTGAAGCAACTCGGGAAGATATCGACGCCCTGACTGAATATGGGATTCACCAAGGCGTCGCCCTGAGGCTTCCGGAGTACGAGTACTACGACGCCAGCGTGTTGGTAAAGGCACTGAAGGAGCATGGAAAGAAGCCTCTTCTCTTGGCACTCGATGGCATCACTGACCCGAGAAACTTGGGAGCGATTCTGCGAAGTGCAGGTGCTTTTGGAGCGCACGGAGTAGTCATCACCGAACGTCGCTCTGCAGGGCTTACCGCATCTGCGTGGAAATCTTCGGCCGGAGCCGCCGCTCGCGTACCTGTTGCTCGGGTGACCAACATGGTGCGCTGGCTCGAAGAGGCAAAGGAAGCGGGATGCTTCGTAGTCGGACTTGATGCAGACGGCGACGTCTCACTTCCTAAGTTCGATAACGGAAGTGACCCACTCGTGGTTGTGGTGGGAAGCGAAGGAAAGGGTCTGGGCCGCTTAGTGAGCGAAACCTGCGACTACATTCTTTCTATTCCGATGTCAGCAGCTACTGAGTCATTGAACGCCGGAATTGCCTCCAGTGTCGTGCTCTATGCGATTAGCCAACAGAGAGCCTCGAACTAGAAGTACTTCTTCAAAGAGGTCGGCATCAAATTCCTTATCTTGCTACGGAACCTGCGCCCTTGTGCTGCTGGGGAAAGTGCCAGAATTCCGTCTGCGGATGTCGGCGAGGCAACGTGGCGAATAGCGGGAGAAGAGAGATCAAGCGAGTCGGCGATAATGTCTATATTCGCTTTGAGTGAGATTGTTCGAGCTAGTTGATCAGGATCTGTCTCATCCACCTGATCTATTACTTCATCAACAAAAATTGTTCCAGCTGCCCGGAGTTCTTCAGCGATATCTTCCTTCTCGCGGGCTGAATCATCGCCAGTCAAAGATTTCATACGATCCTTTATCGCGGCGCTGGCGCTGGCGAGTGCCTTAGAGATTTGTTGCGAAGTTGACTCGCTCATTCCAGCATTGTCTAAAGATGAGTCAAAAAGAGTGCGTGCAATAGAGCGAATCTGTACCACCGTGTGTTCGGCGGCCACACCACGTGAGTAAAGCTCTTCAGCTTCATCTACTTCTGCGGTGGGGAACCACTTTGCATACGATCTAGCCTCTTGTGCTTGCGAGCGCACTCCTGGAATTTCTTCTACGAGCAATCGAGCCTTGGCGAGCCAATCCCCGGCCTCTTGCTGTGTGTACCCTTGTGCGACACCAAGAGACATTTGATCGAGTAACTCAACAGATCGCTTTCCAACGCGACCGATTTGATCAACGGTCCGACCTGCTGGAGATTTGGGGTGTGCGAAGTAGGAGAAGACGATTGCGATACCAACTCCAATGAGTGTGCACGACATTCTTCTCACTGCATTGCTCTCGCTGAGTCCTGGGCCAATGACGATAAGCGCGGTGATGGGTACATTGAAGCTCGCAACTTCGCCAAGATGAATAGCGCGCGAGATGATTGCGCAGAGCACGATAGTGCCAACAATGGTAAAGAATCCAAAACCTAGAAGTGTGGTCGAAAGCAACGCAGCGCCTGCGCCGATTGCAGTACCAAAAATTTGTCCAAATCCTTCTCGTACGGATTTATGAAGTGAGATTCGAACCGAGAGCGCGGCGGCAATGGCAGCAACTAATCCGCCATTAGTAACTACTAGATCGCCTACCTCCCAAGCCACGCCAGCTGCCACTGCCGTCACGAGAGTCTTTTGGACCCATGGGCGTCGAGAGGCCACCAATGTGACCAGAGATTTTCGGGTTCGAGCCCACCGCTTACGCATGATTTGATTGTAGGGCGGGGATTACGCGCGTGGGATGGATAGCCTCTGCGCCTGGCGGATAAGAACTCTTAGGTAATTTTCCTACCCTCACTCTAAGCAGATTCCCGAACCGCGTGAGCGCACTACTTGGAGGTCCTTGATGGGTAAGAAGATCGCAATTGTTGGTGCCGGCTTTGCTGGCCTTACATCAGCCAAAGTTTTGACCGAGTTCGGTCATGATGTTCACGTTTTTGAGAAAGACTCCGAAGTAGGTGGCGTGTGGACGACTTCGCGTCGTTATCCCGGTTTGGGAACACAGAATGTGCGCAGTACGTATGCGCTGAGTGATTATTCCTATCCAAAGGGCACTCCCGAGTGGCCATCCGGTGAGCAAGTACAGAAGTACATGGCTGGCTATGTCAATAACTTTAAATTTGGCAACAAGATTTCGCTTAATACCGAAGTGAAGAGCGCAAAACAGAATGCCGATGGCTCCTGGACTCTAAACACTTCATCAAATGGCGTAGATAACACCCAGAACTTCGACTACCTCATCGTTGCTAATGGCATCTTCTGCGATCCCTTGGTACCCACTTGGGAAGGCGCGGACGCCTTCAAGGCAGCTGGTGGAAAAATCATGCACACCGTAGATTTTCACAACCTTGAAGATGTCCGTGGTAAGAACGTAGTGGTTGTCGGATATGGCAAGTCTTCCTGCGATGTGGCCAACGAAACGGTGGGTGTCGCAAAGAACACCACGATTGTTGCGCGGCACATCATTTGGAAGGTACCTAAGAAGTTTAAGAACGTACTCAATTACAAGATGCTTCTACTGACACGCATGGGCGAGGCGCTCTTCCCCTACATTGAATTGAAAGGGTTCGAAAAGTTCTTGCACGGAAAGGGCAAGAAGGTCAGTGGTGGCATGCTCGGCAGCGTCCAAGGTGTTATCGAGGGGCAGTTTAAGTTGGAGAAGCTCGATCTCCATCCACATAATGGCCTCGACACCATCGTGAGAAGCACCGTCTCCCTTGCTTCAGATGGATTCTTCGACAAGGTCGAAGCAGGAACTCTGAAGGTTGAACGCGACACTGAGATCGTGCGCATGGAAGCTGGCAAAGTCCACCTTGCTAACGGAAAGACCGTTGATGCCGATTACATCATTTGTGGTACCGGTTTCCATCAACGCGTGCAATTCCTAGAAGATTCTGTGATGGCACGGATTAACGATGAGCGCGGGAACTTCCGTCTCTATCGTCAGCTGCTTCCACTCGATGTTCAAAACCTCGCATTTAACGGCTATAACTCATCCTTCTTTAGTCAATTGAATGCCGAGATGGGCGCCGTCTGGATTGGTGGCTATCTTGCAGGTGCCATCAAACTTCCACCACATGATGTGATGCTTAAGCACATAGACAAGCGACTTGCTTGGATGGAGAAGCGCACGGAAAATAAGCACGCTCGTGGAACTAACATCATTCCATTCTCGGTTCATAACGTAGACGAACTGCTCGACGATATGAACTTGAGCATTGGTGCTGTGAAGCGTTTCAACGAGTGGTCATTCCCCATCAATCCCAAGAACTACGCGAAGATTGGTCCACAGCTTCGCAAGCGTTTAGGAATCAAGTAAGCGATTTTCAAGGAGGAAAAGAAGAGGGGCTCTCATCTGAGAGCCCCTCTTCTTACTTCTACTGATTACTCCATGAGGAGTGGAATCGCTGGTACCGCTTGTTCGGGACCCATTGCTGAATAGCCGCCATCAGCAGCCCAATCAGCGCCAGTGACCACGGATGCTTTATCGCTGCAGAGGAAGGAGATGACATGTGCAACTTCTTCAGGATCTCCCACGCGTCCAGTGAGATGAAAAGGCGCAGCTACCCGATCTGTTTTAGCGCGATCGCCCTTGGAGAGCATGTCCATGATCGCTGACCAGGTCCAACCTGGCGAGACAGAATTAACGCGAATTTTGTCAGGCGCATAATCCATCGCCATGTTTTTGGTGAGCTGCACAATTGCAGCTTTGCTCACTGGGTATGTCCAGCGACCGATCTGGGCAACGCTTGATGAAATACTGGTGAGGTTAACGATTGCACCGCCACCTTGCTTGGCCATGTGAGGTCGTACGGCAGCGCTAAGCAAAGCAGTACTAGCCACATTGACGTTGAGAGTATTGAGCCACTGCGCGCGAGTACTATCTGCGCCAGCGTCATCGTATGAACATGCCAGGTTTACCAGGATGTCAATGCGGCCCCAGCTCTTTGCGGCATCGCTCACAACCTTGTCGATTGCGGCGTCATCGGTAATGTCAGCGTGTACAAAGGTCGCACCACTCTTCTTTGCCGCAGCTGCGCCGGTCTCTTCGTTGATTTCTACGATAAGCACCTTGGCGCCATCGGCCACCAATGTGCGGGCTACCGCTTCTCCAAAGAGGGTGCCACCACCGGTAACTATTGCGGTCTTTCCAGAAAGTGCATGTGCTTGCGAACTCATGGGACTCCTTCGCTCTGGGAACAGTCAGACGGTAGATAGTAGGGACCCATATCGCTGTCCTTCTCACGCAGGGGCTATCCATCTAGCGCACTCTTTGCCAGCCTAACCCCTTGACAGCCACCCTGGGCAGGGCAAACTGGAGCACCTATCTAAGAAGGAGTTGGGAGATGGCTGTAGTCACTGAGTTGCTACGTGAACATAATCTCTTCCGAACCCAAAACCTGGATGAAGCGCGTGAGCAGGTAGCGCGAGTTTTCTGCCCGCATGGACTGACCACGACGTCTGCTGATGAAAAGCTAGATACAGTGCATAACCGCGTAACTCTCGGCGACGTGACTCTCAATTACTTGGATTATGGTGCAGATGTTCATATCACTCCGGGGGAGTTGCACTCTTTCTACTTAATTCAAATGCCACTCGCTGGTAGTGCTGAAATCCACTCAGGTAAAGAGAGCATCCATTCGGATAGTTCGATGGCTTCTATTCCAAACCCACTCGAGAAGCTCGATATGGTCTGGCATGCTGGGAATCCGCAATTACTTGTATACATCAGCAGAATTACCTTGGAAGAGCGGCTGGAAGATTTGATTGGGCGCGAGCTGCAAGCGCCAGTGCGATTTGAATTAGGAATGGATCTCACTACTCCACAAGCGCGCAGTTGGCGCACGCTCGTTGATACTCTCGTCACTGATGTCGATCGTGGTGGTCTGACGATGCACGCCGGTGTTCGCGACCAATTTCAGGATCTGATCATTAGTGGATTGTTGCTATCGCAGCGCCACAACTACAGCGACTCAATCGGAAGTAGGGTAGAACCGGCTGCGCCTCGCAGTGTGCGAATAGCGATTCAAGCTTGTGAAGCTTCACCGCAAGAACCATTGACGGTGACGGATATGGCGCGAGCTGCTGGCGTAAGCATTCGAAGTTTGCAAGATGGCTTCAAGCGATATGTAGGCATGAGCCCTACTGAGTATTTGCGGGATGTACGTCTTAACCGAGTGCGTGAGGACTTGCTCTCAGAGCGCGCCCTAAGCACCTCAATCGCAGATATTGCCTTCTCGTGGGGGTTCACCCACCTAGGGCGTTTTGCCAAGACATATCACGATCGTTTTGGGGAATTGCCTTCGGAGACACTCCGCCGATAGCCAGATTTCTCGCCTTCATGATCCGATGACATACTTGCCCTGATCGAAACAAGGTTCCAAGCCGACCTGGCGCAATTGGTAGCGCACCGCACTTGTAATGCGGGGGTTAGGGGTTCGAGTCCCCTGGTCGGCCCCACTTTCTTGCATTCTTGCCATATGAGTAGCCAACTCCCTCGGATACGCTTGCGCACATGTCTGCCTTAGATCGAAGCTACGCGGAGCAATTAGATCGCGACGATCCACTGGCTCACTTTCGTCAGGGCTTCTATTTTGCAGATCCTGAAGTTTGCTACCTCGACGGCAATTCCCTTGGCAGGCTACCGCTTCGCACTATCGAAGTTATCAATGATCTGATGTTGAAAGAGTGGGGGACTGAGGTAGTTGATGGGTGGCATCACTGGCTCGATGAATCACAATCCACTGGAGATCTGATTGGTCGTTCGACACTTGGCGCTGGAGCCGGTCAGGTACTTGCAACTGACACGACTTCGGTGAACTTCTACCAAATAGCTTCAGCCGCAATAAAGGCACGCCCGAGTCGCCAGACGATCATCACAGATGAATCCAACTTTCCAACTGATCGTTATATTCTCCAAGGTCTAGCAGAAGAATTTGGAATGAAGTTAGTGATGATTCCTCATTCAAAGAATGAGCAGATCACGGCTGAGATTTTGGCCCCTCTACTCAACGATGACGTCGCGCTTGTCACGCTTCAAGTTATTCAATATCGATCAGGTGCTCGAAACAGCGTTCCTCTGCTTACTGAACTCATCCAGCAGAGTGGTGCCATCGCGCTTTGGGATGCTTCGCATGCTACTGGATCGGTCGCCATGAATTTCGACACTGATGGTGTGGATGCTGCCGTCGGTTGCACCTATAAGTACGGGAACGCCGGGCCTGGAGCGCCAGGTTGGCTCTATGTCAGCAAGAAAATGCAATCAGAATTGAAAGTTCCTATCCAAGGGTGGTTTGCGCAAGCAAACCAATTCGGCATGGACGCTCGCTTTGAGCGGGCACCAGGGATGAAAGGATTTCAAATTGGTACCCCGCCAATCTTTGGGCTACGAAGCATTCAATCTTCCTTTGCCATGATCGAGGAAGCCGGCATTAATACAATCGAAGAGAAGTGCGCCCGAGGTACAGAGCTCATGATTGCGCTCTTTGAAGGTTGGTTGAAAGAACTTGGATTTGAATTAGGGACCCCACGAAATCCAGCAGAGCGAGGCGGGCACGTTTCGCTACTTCATGCTGATGCTTTCCAAATATCAGTCGCGATGCGGAGCTTGGCAAAGGTCATTCCCGATTTTCGAAATCCAAATGCCATCCGATTGGCTATCTCCCCATTACCTACCTCGTATGTCGAGGTGTGGGATGGCTTTGCTCGATTACGTGATCTGGTCATCAGCGGGGAGTACAAGAAAGTAAGTACCACCGGAGCGAAGGTTCTCTAGACCCATGATTCGCTCTGCTCACATTGATCCATTCACGCGCAATAATTTGCCGCCCAACGATCTCTGGCCAGAACTCATCAACATTCCGGCATACCCTGAGCGACTTAACGCCAGTGTTGAGTTGCTTGATCGCACGATTGATTTGGTGGGGCGTGAAAAGATCGCCCTCATTACACCGGAGGGTGAAGTTACCTACGGTGCATTGCTTGACCAAGTTAAATCACTTGCTCACTTTTTCGAGGCATCGGGAGTACTCCCAGGAAATCGAGTGCTCCTTCGAGGACCAAATAACGCATCGGTGGTTGCGCTCTGGTTTGCTCTGCTCCGCATCGGTGCAGTTGTAGTAACCACGATTCATCTTCAACGCACAGGTGAATTAGAAAAGATCGTTGATATCGCTTCGGTGCAATTTGCTTGTGTAGACCACCGGTACGTTGAAGAGTGGAGTGCAGTTACGGGCTTCCACGGAGAGACGTTTGTTTACGGATCAGGAACTGATGACGATCTACTCCAAAGATGCGCATCATATTCAGGTGACCATGCGCCCTGTGATACCGCATCTGATGACGTGAGTTTGCTGGCTTTTACTTCAGGATCAACTGGACTTCCCAAAGCGACCATGCACTTTCATCGTGACATCTTGACTATTGCAGATACTTTTTCGAAGCACGTCTTAAAGCCAAAGAGCAGC
>CAIMVH010000058.1 GCA_903844855.1 uncultured Actinomycetes bacterium
TCGGCCAGTGGGAACCTCGTGGAGGTAACGCTGGGCCGCCATTGCATAATAAGACAGTGGAAAGAGGGGTCCATAAGGGGTTTCGAATTGCGCCTCTGGAGTGTGATGTTCAACGACCCCACCGAGCGATCGTGACTTAGCGGACCGTTGATTAGATGCGAAGGAAATCACCACCGTGGAGCACTGGCCACTACGTAAGGCCTCAACCGCACGTGCCACGTAGATTTCAAAAGAACTACCACCAGCAAATGAGGAATCCGTAAAGCTGGGAACGATGCCGAGGTAATCCGCTAATTGCGTTGCTGAGAAACGCGAAATACCGTTAGTGGCAATGCCATCGACGTCCCGAGTCGTTAATCCCGCATCAGCAAGAGCGCGGGTCACTGCTTGACTTTGCAACTCGAGAATCGACTTAGTCGTCACTCCCAAATCACATTCGGCAGCACCCACGATGAAAACATCTTGCATTAGATACGCACCTGCGCTCCAGCCGGCGAGAGCACTGGGTGATTATCCTCGCCAGCAGTCATCGAGAGCTCTAGCGTTACTTCATTTCCCTCCACATGTGTTATGGCCCCGTGGCAAGTAACCGTTTCTCCGGCAAAAACCATTGTTGTAAAGCGAAAATGTAGGCGCGTGATAAACGAATCTGGTCCTAACCAATCTTGCACAGCCTCAGCCAAAATGGCACCTAATGCCTGACCGTCAACAATGGGCGACTTAATCTTCTTCGAAGCTAAGAATTCGTTGTCGTAATGGAGTCGATGCCAATCCCAGGTAGCGCCCGCGTAAGCGATCATGTTGGTGATATCTATGGTGCGCGTAAGGGTCGGCATCTGCGACCCAACGGATAATTGGTGATTCATCGCGGAATTTCCGACCATATAAGCGACTCAGTATTTGTTGCCAATAGTTCGTTCTTCTGATTTGTATAGGTAGCAGTCGAGAACATTGTCATCATCTTCAACCCCTTGGAGTTCGTGCGCTCCGTAACAGAGTCGATCACCCAAGTTGCGCTAATGACATCGCTCTCGACGATGGCTTGATGAAAGTGGTAATCATTTCCACCGCGAACAAGCCGCGTATTGGGCACTTCGATTTTCCACAGATGACCGGCATACCCGTCGGAATCCATCGGAAGCCCCGCGTATTGATTTGTTTCACAGACCCAAGTGGGGGGTGCAATGACTCCTGAATATCCATGCTCTCTCGCAAAGTTATCATCGGTATAAAGCGGATTCTCATCTCCAATTGCCATGGCAAAGTAACGAATGCTCGCTTTGCCTACCGGCTCAGGAGCCGTATAGGCGATGCTCCTTCCAACCAGAGCGGAGATCTCAGGAGTGAGCATTTAATACCGCCATCGGGAAGACTTCCAACATAAATTCAGGACGGAGCAGCGCCGCACAGAGCGCACCAGTAGATGCTGGCCAAGGTGCGCGCAACAGTGATTGACGGACGCCAGCCACTCCGCGGTACTCCGGCAATCCTTCTGGGGTAACAAATTCAATGGTGGAGACCAAATCCGCGGCCGTAGCGCCCGCAGCTTGGAGTACTTCCATCACAGCGCCGTAGGTTACTTCAGCTTGTGCGACCACATCACCCGGGTGAAGCGCTTCTTGAGATTCCATATCGAGAGATGCAAACCCAGACATATACAACGTTTCGCCGGCGAGTACGCCCGGGGTGTAGGTAAGGGTGTCGTAGCGCTTCCACCCTGGATTGATGCCCCTTAATTCATGACGACTGGCAGTGATATCGACCGCAACCAAGATTTCTGGATGATGTAATCGGCTCATCAGAATTCCACCTGCTCCTGGAAATACTCCAGCACCCCCAAGCAATTCTTTTCGAGCTCGACCACTCTTGGGATACACATCGCGAGTTGCCGGAGTGGAGAAATCGTAGGTTGTCACAACCTGTCCAAGATTCATACCAATGCGATCGAGGAGCGCACCTGCCTTTTCGAGGCAGTAACGGTATTGCGCCACAAAATCTCCTTGATGCACCACATCGCCCTTAGCATCAACAGCAAGCATCGTTGGGAGAAATACCGAGCCATCGTGTCCTTCTCGAATAGCAGTACGTGACCAACCCGCGTCGGGCTCATCAATCAATGACTTGCCACCGCCTCGCGACGCGTGCACCTCTATTTCAATAAGAGCGGCCGGGCGAAGCAAACGCTCGACCACGACTGTAGTAAGCGATGGCCGATGGGATCCAAAGGTGCTTTCACGGACAGACTTTGCCGCTTCGTAATCAAGGATGCCTTGCACGGTGACGTTCTCCACTACATGCGTGACATCAGCAAATGTAAGTCCTCCAGCGCCAAGAATTCTTTCAATCTTCGCGTATGCCGTACGTGTTTGTGCAGTCATGTCACCTTTGACGACCATGCGGCCAGTCTCCGGATCATGCTCACTGGCTGAATGCCCCGACAGAAAGGCATCATTGCCATGCATCAAACCCA
>CAIMVH010000059.1 GCA_903844855.1 uncultured Actinomycetes bacterium
GTCCATCTGTGATTCGTAGGCAAATCCTGTTTGCACTGCTCCAAAACCGCGCATGGCGCCACAAGGTGGATTATTTGTGTAGGCAACGTATGCGTCGATAGTGGCGCTCTCAACTTCGTAAGGGCCCACGGCGAAACATGCGGCATTTGCACACACTGCAGGTGAAGACGAAGCATATGCTCCGCCATCAAGAACAATGTTGGCCTTTACATAGACAAGCTTTCCTTCTTTAGTGACGCCATGTTCATAGCGAAGTTTCCCTGGATGGCGATGTACGTGTCCAAAGAAAGATTCTTCTCGAGAGTAAACAATTTTGACAGGCTTGCCGGTGCGCATAGCAAGTAGCGCAATGTGTGCCTGCATAGACATATCTTCACGAGCACCGAATGCACCTCCTACGCCAGCGAGCGTGAGACGAACTTTCTCTGGCGGCAAGCCAAGAACTGTCGCGAGTTGGCCGCGATCCACATGCAACCATTGCGTCGAGAGATACAAATCAATTCCACCATCGTCGGCGGGAATTGCTAGACCAGATTCTGGACCAAGCGGTGCTTGATCCTGCATGCCCACTTCGTACTCGCCTTTAACGACGACATCAGCTTTGAGATTTTGCGGACCAAAAATGATCGGTACGTGGCGGGTGATATTTCCGCCGTCATGAATAATTGGGGCTTTTCCGCTAATCGCATAATCAGCATCGACGACGGGTTCGAGGATTTCGTACTCAACAATAATCGCTTGTGCTGCGCGCTTTGCCGTTTCGGGGTGGTCGGCAGCCACGATCGCAATTGCCTCGCCGTGGTATTTGATGGTGTCGAAAGCAAGCACGGGTTGATCGACAATTTCAAGACCGAACAACTTGGAGCCGGGCACATCATCGTGTGTAAGAACCGCCGAGACGCCATTGATCTTGAGCGCCGGTGCGATGTTGATGGATTTGATACGTGCGTGAGGGTGGGGCGAACGCAGAGTCGAGGCCCAGAGCATGCCATCTGCCCACAGATCACTTGAGTAGGCGAAGTCGCCGGTGACCTTCAGGGTGCCATCGGGACGAGCAACGCTTTCTCCAAGTCCACCCAGTACGGGTGCCTCAACGTGATCACGTTGTTTAGTGGGAAGGGTTGAGTTACTCATTTCAGCCTGCCTTCTGTGCACTCGACAAGAGACGCTTACTCGCGCGTGCTGCTTCTGCAGCAATATCTTCATGGGACTTTGCAGTGATTAAACCGTGTCGTACTCGTACTTCACCGTTCACCAATAGCGCAGTGACTTCGGCCTTTGGTCCAAGCACTAAGGCCGCGATCGGATCGACAATGTCGATGTGTCCGATGTCGTCTAATTTCCAGAGAACAAGATCAGCCAATTTGCCTACTTCGATGGAGCCAAGATCCTTATCGCGACCCAGAACTTTTGCGCCACCGCGGGTAGCAAGTCTGAGTGATTCTCGACTACTCATGGCTTTAGGGCCATCTTTGAGGCGAGCCCAGAGGGCGGCCGCGCGTACTTCGGTGAGCAATTCACCATTTTCGTTACTCGCGGCACCGTCAACACCAAGCCCTACAGGTGCACCGGCGCGTACTAGATCTTGCACACGTGCGATGCCGGAGCCAAGACGAGCGTTCGAAGAGGGACAGTGCGCCGCACCAGTTCCAGATTTACCAAATTTTGCTACCGCTGAATCATCGAGGTGGATCGCATGTGCCATCCATACATCAGAGCCAAGCCATCCAAGGGATTCCACATAGTCAGTGGGGGAGCAACCAAACTTCTCCTGGCAAAAATCTTCTTCATCGAGTGTTTCTGCAAGGTGTGTATGTAGCCGAACATTTTCTCGACGAGCAAGTTCGGCGGCTTCCTTCATGAGTTCGCCGGTGACGCTAAAGGGTGAGCAAGGCGCAACAGCAATCTTGACCATGGCGTCATCTGATGAGTCGTGAAAACGTCGAATGGCATCTTCAGTAGCAATCAAGATTTGATCGCGATCTTCCACGACGTTATCTGGTGGCAGACCACCTTTTGATTGCCCGAGATCCATAGAGCCACGCGTGGGATGGAAACGAATTCCTAAACCTTCGGCTGCCTTGATCTCGGCGGCAAGACAATCTCCACCCTCTGCAGGAAAGACATAGTGATGATCGGTGGTGTAAGTGCATCCCGAAAGAAGTAATGAAGCGAGTGCACCTTGAGCTGCGCCATACGTGACTTCCGCATCAAGATGTCCCCAAATCGGATAGAGCTCCACTAACCAGTCGAAGAGAGTCGAATCAGTTGCGATACCACGAGTAGCCCATTGATAAAGATGATGGTGTGTATTTACAAAACCTGGAGTGAGCAAACAACCGGCACCATCGATTCGATCGAAAGCCGAGTAATCGCTTGGGATTTCGCCCGCGCCGATCCCCACAATGCGCTTCCCATCAATTGCTACCCAGCCACCATTGATTTCGCGATCTTGAAAATCAACTGTGGCGATGTAGGCACCGGTAATAAGTGTCTTACTCAATGCTTACCTGCCCCTTCAAGACGGACAGCCGCGAGTCGAACAGCATCGAGAATTTTCGAGTAACCCGTGCAGCGACAGAGGTTACCGGCGAGGGCTTCGCGAATCTCACTATCGCTTGGATCAGCGTTCTTCTCGAGCAAATCGACGGTGGCGACAATAAGACCTGGAGTGCAGAATCCACATTGCACCGCGCCTGCATCGAGGTAGGCCTGCTGCACTGGATGAAGATCTGTGGCTCCAGCTAATCCTTCTACCGTCTTAATTTCGGCACCCTCTACTTGGCCGGCAGCCACTAAGCATGCGCAGACCAGGATTTCATCGAGGTGCACCGAGCAAGACCCGCACTCGCCCTGCTCACATGCATTCTTGGCGCCCGGAAGGCCCATGCGCTCGCGAAGTACATAAAGCAAACTTTCGCCTGGCCACACATCATCGATGGTCTCTACTTTTCCATTTACCGTACACGTGAGTCTCATTACTTACTCCTCATATCTTGTGTGGAGGTCCAAGCCCATTTCAAACAACGTCCCGAAATAACAGCAAGTGAGTGTCGGCGATATGCCGCGGTACCGCGTACATCGTCGATGGGCCTTGATGCGGCAGCGACGAGGGCACCGAATTCCTTCATCATTTCTGGGGTCACAGCGCTGCCGTTCACCCAATCTAGATGAGTAGCTGCGTAGCTTTCTGCTTCATGCGCACGCAAAGGCGTTGGCCCCGCAGAGCCGATACCGGTACCAACGCTCTTGTTATTTGCATCTATCGCGATACCAAAAGAACAGACTGCAATGACCATGGCATTGCGGGTACCGATCTTTGAATATTGCTGCCCACCGCGTGCCTTAGGAATAAGAACGCTAGTGATAATTTCTTCGGGATTCATCGCATTTTTCTTTGGACCTAAAAAGAACTCATTGATATCGATTGCACGAGTTCCGTTAACGCTCGCAACATTGACAGCTGCACCGCTTGCTAGAAGTGGTGGATGTGCATCTCCCGCGGGCGATGCTGACCCCAAATTGCCACCGACGCCGCCCTTGTTGCGAATCTGTAACGAGCCGACAGTGCGTGAAGCCATCGCTAAGCCAGGAAGTTCTTCGGCTAATTCTTGATATATCCGCGTGTAGGGAACTCCCGCACCAAGGAGAATGGAATCTCCATGATCGCTCCACTCACTCAATTCTGAAATGGCGCTGAGATCGAGGAGTGTTTCTGGACGCTTACGATCAAAATTCAATTCGACCATGACATCGGTACCGCCGTTGATACAAAGGGCAGTGGGGTGGGTTGATTTCAGCGCGAGTGCGTCAATCAGTGTTGCCGGTCTAAAGAACTCCATGAAATATCTCCCTTACCAAGCCGGCCAGGTAAATCCGGCGTCAGATGCATCGTCTCGCGTGACTACCGCTTCGATCAACCCGTACGGGCGATCAGCGGCGAAGTAAACCTCATTGTCGTTCTCGAGGCCAAAAGGTGAGAGGTCAACAAGGAAGTGATGCTTGTTAGGAAGGCTAAGGCGCACGGCTGAAATCTCGGGTTGTTGAGTAATTGCTTCTTTGCCCATCTCGAAGAGGGTCTGTTGAAGCGACAATGAATAGTGATCAGCAAAGACAGCCACCATGGTTTCACTTGCTTGCGTGAAACTCTTGCCGAAGTCCTTCTTCTTGATAGCCGAGAAGTTATGGCTATCGTGGCGCCACTTGGCACTTACCTGGGTGGCCATGATGCGATCTGTGGCATCTGGCAGCGTGGTGTATTCATCTCTAATAAAACCGGTGAACTCGCTATCGCTCGTCTTGAGAACTACGAGATCTTCAAGACCGCTGCTGACGTAAGCCACTTTTTCTCCGTTTGCTCCGCGTTCTACAACTACGCGAGCGGTGCGCTTCATTGAACTATTCTTTTGAAAGGCACGCGGATGTGGTTTTCCATTAACGTTGATGCGCTCCCACATGAATTGTTCTAAGCGCACCTCGGCACGAGAGACGTGTGTTTGGGTATCTAAAAAATGTTCGCAGAGCGTGAGACCAAAAGTCTCTGGCTCCATTGCAGGAAATTTCTGGGCAAAAGCATAGACGGTATTTTTCTGCGTATCAGTAGGAAGAACCTTTGCGTTTGAACCGGTGAGGTGGGTATCTTCGAGATCTCCGCTCAGTTGTACAGAGACGTTGAGATCAAGAATGTGATGAGTCCCTTGCTCGCGAGTGATTCGAACAACTCTATTTTCCGCCTTGCCATAACGGTTATCGCCTAGAACGATATTCATGATTAACTCCCTCGATACGTAGAGAAACCAAATGGGCTCAGCAGAAGTGGTACGTGATAGTGCCGAGTTATATCTGTGACAACAAAATCAATGTTGATGCTTGAATAGAAAGTTTCGCGCGCGTCTTTTGCAAAGTAAGAAGCAACTTCAAAAGTGAGTGTGTGGTTTCCGGCCTGCAGTGACTTACCGTCAAGGAGATCGGATACCCGGCCATCAGAATTAGTGGTACCGCTCGCTTGGGTAACGCCGTTGATCGAGTGAATTACTTTTATGGCGATACCTGGCATCCCAGTAGTAGTGTCGAGTACGTGAGTTGAGAGACCGCTCATGATTCCTCCAAAAGTTTGTTGACGCGAATGCGATTAATAAGTCTAAGTTGCTCACGCGCTTCTTCGATCTCTACATCAGGATCGTTATCTATCCTGCGTAAACATTCATTCAACATGTATTCCGCGCTCTTGCCTGTGGCGCATATAAGAAAGACATGATTGAACTTTTCCTCATAGGAAAAGTTAGCCGCACGTAAGTCGTCAAGGATTTTGATATCTGCCTGCGAAACATTTGATTGCTCGGCCGATGACCATGCAGAGTGTGGCTTTCTATCTCCAATGCGCGGATGTCCAGAAAATCCCACAAGCAGGCCGGCGTGATCCAAATCTGCACTTGCTTGGTCAGCCGCGTGTTCCAGGGCCGGAAGGTCTTGGAAAGGGCGGGCCGCAGCCATGGCGGCGCAAAAAGTCGGGGCGACACAGCAGCGCGCGAAGAGCTCCTCGGCCTGTGCGGCGCCCAACGCGTTTATCTCCCCAAGCGTTGGCACCTGTTAAGGGTAGGTTGCGAAGGGGGCGGGGTCAACAATCTGTTGAACCAGGTAAGAAAGTCTTATGAAGTGGCGTTGAGGTAGTTATAGACGGTGAAGCGGGAGACCCCGAGGCGATCGGCCACATCTTCCACGCTGCCACGCAGGTTAAACGCGCCGCGCTCTTCCAGGACTTTTACGGCTCGCTGCTTATCTTCGCGAGAGAGCTCCTCAAGACCGGCTCCCATCTCGACCTCTACTCGCAGGAGGAGACGCTCGAGCGCGTCGTGGATCCCTGGTTTACGAGGGACTGAATCTGAAGTGGTTACTTGAAAGCTGATGCGAGCTGCGCCCCCATCAATAGCGGCTTCGACGATGGCTGGCAGTGCGGCCATTACTTCGGCTCGATCTCCCACGGCGCTGGTACCAAAGGGGCCGAACTCTGTCTCAAGCCCAGCTCCAGCAGCGGCCATCTCGGCAGCTTTGGCATGTTCTGGCGTGCGACCAATAACGAAAGGCTCAGTGGTGAACTCGACTCTGATCCGATTCATTAAATTCGTGTCACTCTCGTTAGCGTTCATCTCGTACGAATGGAAGACCAAGTGCTGCTGGAGCTCCGGCGCCACGTGTTCTGCGGTTTGCGGTAAGCACCACCAAGATCACCACTGTAAGGAGATAAGGAAGCATTGCCAAAAATTCGGCGGGTATCACAGTGATGCCCTTTGCTTGGAGGGCAAAGTTTGCTTGTAGGGCGACGCCAAAGAGATAGGCACCTCCGATTACTCTCAAAGGGCGCCATGATGCAAAGACCACAAGCGCCAACGCAATCCAGCCAATTCCGTTTGTAGTACCAGCCTGACTCCAGGCCGGAACGATTCGAAGAATGACATAGGAACCACCAAAGCCGGCGAGTAGACCACCGATAATAACGTGCGCATAACGCATGCGAACGACACTGAGTCCCATAGCATCAGCAGTTGCTGGATTTTCGCCCACCGCTCGCAAACTCAAACCAGTGCGAGTCCGGTTGAGATAGAGCGATGCAAGTAGAGCCACAAACCAAGAGAAGTAAACAAGCCCATCCTGCTTAAAGAGCACTGGTCCGACCGCAGGAATGTCACTGAGGAAAGGAATTTTCAATTTACTAAAACTCTTTTCCAGACCGGCTCCTTCGATCGGTTTACCGATAAAGGATGCGAGCCCGGTGCCAAAGATCGTGAGGGCTAATCCACAAACGATCTGATTGGCCCGCAGAGAAATTGCCAACGTTGCATGAATTAAAGCTAAGAGAGCGCCCGCGATACCGCCAGCAATGAAACCAAGAAGGGGAGAGCCAGTCTTGTTAACTACGAGAAATGTTGTCACTGCGCCGATGAGCATCATTCCTTCCATACCCAGGTTGATGACGCCAGCGCGCTCACTGATTACTCCTCCAATCGCGGCGAAGACGAGTGGCGTGCCAGTACCGATTGCGCCTGCAAGAGTAAGAATCAATACGGATTCTTGTGTCATACCGACACCTCCACTCTCTTAGAGACTTTCAGTCGGTAACGGACGAAGAGTTCACCAGCAAGGGCAAGTAGGAGAATCAATCCTTGCAAAGTGGTGGCGATTGCCGACGGAACAGATTCTGTACCCAAACTTTGTAGTGCAGATGCACTGTTCTGCAATCCACCAAACCCGATGGCGATGATGACGGCTCCAAATGGATTAAGTCGAGCAAGAGTGGCCACGATGATGCCTGCATAGCCAAGGCCAATGGCCAGACCGTTCGGGTCTAGAGCATGCGCGCGACCGGCAACTTCGCTCGCGCCAGCTAAACCAGCCAAACCTCCGGAAATGATCAGTACCGTGAAAGTCATGCGCTTTACAGGAACACCCGAGTAGCGCGCCGCATTAGGTGCATCTCCAAGCACTTTCATCTGATAACCGAAGCGAGTCTTACGAAGGAGGAACCAAATACCAACAGTGGCAACCAACGCTAGTACGAGTCCCCAGTGAATACTCTGCGTGCCAAAGCGAGGTAGCCAGGCATTTTGATCGAGTTTCTTCCCTTGTGGGAAGTTTGTTGAAGTGGGATCGCGCCAGTAAGTCGATGAACCGTAAATGAGATATCGCATAAGAAAGAGCGCAACAAAGTTGAACATGAGGGTGGTGATAATTTCACTGGTGCCAAACCACGCGCGAAAGAGCGCTGGCAGAGTCATCCAGACCATGCCGCCAACGATGCCAGCAATGAGTACAGCAGGAATCGCAAGTGCCGACGAAGATGTGCCGACTGCAATTCCGACGCCTGATGCAAAGATGCCACCGGCGAAGAGTTGTCCCTCTGCGCCAATCGAATAGAGATTTACTCGGAAAGCCACAAGTGCAGCTAGCGCAGTGAAAATGAGTGGTGTTGCAGCAGCAAGAGTGTCACCGATGCCATAAAGGGTCGTGTAAGAAGTTTGCGACATCGTCTTGAAAACAAGGATGGCATTGTGTCCGGTAACTTCTAAGAAGAGCCCGCCCACGAGGGTGCCAAAAATTACGGAGAGAAGCGGCACCCCAATGAGGTGCCAAGATTTGACTGCACCACGTCGTTCTAACGAAATCTTCATGCGCTGGCCCCCGCCATGGCCAGACCAAGGGTGGTGACATCGGCACCTTCACCAGGGCACTCCATCACAATCTTGCCTTCGAAGATGACGTAAATACGATCTGAGAGCGCTCTCACTTCATCAAGATCTTCACTGATAAGCAGAATCGCACGACCTTGACTTCGGAGTTCGTTTAATTTGCTTCGCACAAACTCCACGGCGCCTACATCCAATCCCCAAGTAGGAGAAGAGACAATCAATACTTGCGGGTCGTGCCCGAGTTCACGCGCGAGAAGAACTTTCTGTACATTTCCACCGGAAAGCATTCGGGTTGCTGTCGATGCCCCAGGAGTCTTGATGCTGTAGGTAGTGATGGCTTCCTCAGCCTTAGCAACGGCACTCTTATGATTTACAAGAAATGGAAGGTCTTCGGTAAGCAACATGTTCTCTGAGATAGAGAGCGAAGGCGCTAACCCTGTTCCGTTTCTATCCTCCGGAACGTATGAAAGTCCAGCTTTGCGAGCTGCAATTGAACCCTTGCTGGTGACATCTGTGCCGCAAATTGTTACGTGCCCATCAATAAGTGGCGTCAGACCAGCAATTCCTTCGGCCAGTGCGCGTTGGCCATTTCCTGAGACACCAGCAATGCCGACGATCTCTCCAGCCTTCACCACAATTGATGCATTAGAGACGTGGCTTCGAGCGCTCTTTGCAGTTAAGCCACGTACTTCAAGTAGTGGTGCGCCAGCAGGTTTGGTGGCTCGGATCGCAGAGAGATCAACATCTCTACCCACCATCATGCGAGCGAGCTCTTCGCGAGATGTGTCTGCCACTGCAGTATTACCAACAACTTTTCCATCCCGCATCACAGTGACACGATCAGAGATATCCATAACTTCGCCAAGTTTATGTGAAATAAAAATGACACTCTTGCCCTCACTGGCGAGCGTTCGTACTGAGTCAAAGAGAGTAGTGACCTCTTGTGGTGTAAGAACACTCGTAGGTTCGTCGAGCAGCAAAATCTGCGCACCTCGATAGAGCGTCTTAATAATCTCTACTCGTTGTTGCTCGCCGACTGTGAGTTCGCTGATGCGAGCCCTTGGGTCTACTGGCAGTCCGTAGCGTTCACCAATTTCACGAACCGCATCTTCCACTTTTTTTGTGGAAAGAATCCAATTTTGCTTTCGGTCTCCGAGAGAAATGTTTTCGGCAACCGTAAACTGTGAAACGAGGCGAAAGTGTTGATGCACCATTCCAATACCAAGCGCTAAACCGTGGCGAGGGCTCTTGAGCGCCACTCGTGCCCCATTGAGTTCCACGTGACCAGCATCTGGTTGGTAGAGCCCAGTAAGAATCGCTGCAAGAGTTGATTTGCCTGCGCCGTTCTCTCCAAGAAGTGAATGAACCTCGCCCGCCGATACGTCGAATGAGACGTCTTGGTTGGCAAGAACCCCTGGGAAGGATTTGCTGATATGGCGGGCTGCAATCACAATCTCTCCCTTAATTGCTTACTAGGAAAATATCTAGGTGGGACAAAATCTAAGGACGAACCTGAATCATGCCTGATTCAGGTTCGTCCTTAGAAGGGGTATTGCTGAATTACTTCGCGATGGTTCCTTGAACACCCTTGACGAAGTACTGCATCGACATCAGGGCATCCATTGGTGCTGTTGCACCTTGAGCGACCTGTGTCTTGCCGGCTTGATCAAGGATTGGACCATCGAACGGAGCAGCGGTACCAGCGATGAAGGCATCTTGCGCGGCCTTCACGGCTGCTGCAGCGTCTGCAGGAACATCTTCAGCAGGTCCGAAGAGCTTGACCATGCCATCCTTCATGTTTCCGTAGTACTGCTCACTCTTCCAAGTGCCATCAATGACGGCCTTTGCTTGCGCGATGTAGAAGGGGCCCCAATCCCAACCTGGACCGCCAGCCCAAGCCTTAGGAGCAAGGCTTTGCATATTGCTGTTGTAAGAGAGCCAACGAGCGCCTACCTCTTCCGCAGCTTGGCCAGTTGCAGGTGAATCTTGGTGTTGCGCAAGTACGTCAGCACCAGCGTTCAAGAGAGATTGAGCAGCTTTGCTCTCAATGGTGGGGTCATACCAAGTTGAGGTCCATACAACCTTGGTAGTGGCCTTGGGATTGATCGCTTGTGCGCCGAGTTCGAATGCGTTGATTCCACGAACTACTTCAGGAATCGGGAACGCCGCAACGTAACCCAGGCGACCACTCTTCGATACCGAAGCGGCGATCATGCCGGCTAGGAATCGGGCTTCTTCAGCAGCGCCGAAGTAGGTACCCATGTTGGGAGCAGTCTTGTAACCGGTTGCGTGCATGAACTTCACATCTGGGTAAGCAGCAGCAACTTCAAGCATTGGATCCATGTAGCCGAATGAAGTTCCAAAGATCAACTTGTATCCCTGACGGGCGAGATCTTCAAAAGTCTTCTTACCGGCTGGGCCTTCTGGAACATTTTCAACTGCAGTGGTCTCAATTTGATCGCCGAGTGCAGCTTCCATTTCCAAACGACCTTGATCGTGCATATAGGTCCAACCAGCGTCACCAGGGACGCCGATGTAGACGAAGGCAACCTTGAGCTTCTCCACAGCGGGAGCGGCTTCTTCGGCAGCAGTAGATGATGAGGATGAGCTAGAACATGCCGCGAGGAGTACAGCTGTGACTCCTGCGACGACGGCGAGTGCCCGACGCTTCAAAGGGATCTCCATTCAGTTCGAATTAATGGACTTTCGGGGTAAATCGGGGCATTACTTTTTGGTGCAGGGTCTTTATGGGTCTTTATGGGTCGAAGGGAAGTGTGAATCCGACGCTAGGTATCTATTTGACCGTGGTCAAGCACAAAAGGGACGAAGCAAGAAAATCTTTTTTCTCTTAGCCTCGGGCAGCAGCACTGATCCGCAGGCGCCAGGCGATGAGTGCCCGGAGCTCTGGAACGAAGATATAGGCGTCTAGTTGCGCTCTTCAGAACCGATGACTTCGTGGTTGGATAGTGGGAACGAAGGAGATCTCATGAGCCAACCCCCAGCAAACCCAGCCCGCGGTAAAGAAGTGTTCGCACTCGACCGCGCCCACGTCTTCCACTCATGGTCAGCCCAAGGCGCTATCTCGCCACTGCCAGTAGCTGGTGGGGAGGGCTCCTACTTCTGGGATTACGACGGTAATCGCTTCCTCGACTTCTCTTCCCAATTGGTTTTCACGAATATCGGTTTCCAACATCCCAAGGTTGTTGCAGCCATCCAAGATCAAGCAGCTCTGCTCTCCACTATTGCGCCGCAACATGCAAACGAAGCCCGCGGCGAAGCGGCTAAGCGCATCACGGAACGCGCGGGTGGTCATCTGAACAAAGTCTTCTTCACCAACGGTGGTGCTGATGCAATAGAAAATGCGATTCGTATGGCGCGCATCCATACCGGTCGCACGAAAGTACTTTCGTTCTACCGCTCGTATCATGGCAACACCGGTGCAGCTATCAATGCAACTGGTGACCCACGTCGTTGGCCCAACGAATTCGCTCATGGCCACGTGCACTTTTTTGGACCGTATGCCTACCGTTCCTCGTTCTGGGCAACTAATGAAGCTGAAGAGTGTGAGCGTGCACTGAAGCACCTGGAAGAAGTAATTACTTTTGAAGGACCAAACACCATCGCCACCATCGTCATGGAATCGGTGGTGGGAACTGCAGGCGTATTGATTCCGCCAGCTGGTTATCTCGAAGGTGTACGTGCTCTTTGCGATAAGTACGGCATTATGTGGATCGCAGACGAAGTAATGGCGGGCTTTGGTCGCACAGGCAAGTGGTTTGCTTACCAACACTGGAGTGCAGAGCCAGATCTCATCGTTTTCGCGAAGGGCGTGAACTCTGGTTACGTGCCGTTGGGTGGCGTAGTTATCTCTGATGCCATCGCAGCAACCTTCGATCAGCGAGTATTCCCAGGCGGATTAACGTACTCCGGCCACCCGCTTGCGTGTGCCGCAGCAGTTGCGACCCTCGATGTGATGGCAGAAGAAAACATGGTCGAACATGCCGCACATATTGGCGAAAATGTTTTAGGACCAGGACTGCGCGCGCTCGCAGAGCGTCATCCAATGATTGGCGAAGTACGCGGCCTGGGTGTCTTCTGGGCACTCGATCTTGTGAAGGATCGCAAGACTCGCGAACCAATCGCACCGTACGGTGGAACTAGTGCTGCAATGAATGAACTTGTTGCCGGATGTAAGAAGCGCGGCCTGATGCCGTTCACTAACTACAACCGCATGCACGTTGTGCCACCATGTAACGTTTCTGAAGTTGAAGTGAAAGATGGCCTCGCCATCATGGACGAAGTTTTCAGTGAGATTTCAAAGCATTACGAAGGCTAATTACCGCGAGTACGTTACCGCGTAGCTTTCATAATCTTGTTGAGGTGCTTTTCGAAGATCTGGCTTACTTCGCGCGCGCCTGCGCTATTCATAGTTTGAATCGGCTTGCCATAACCTTCGGCTTGCTGGAAGGCGATGCGATCTGGAATTGAAGGCTTAAGCACTTGCTTGCCAAAAAGATCACCGAGTTCAGCTATGCGGAAGTCGTGCTCTTCACTGACTGAACGCACGCGATTAGCCAGCACGCCCAAAAGATGAAGTGTTGGATTGTGCTTTTTACGAATCTCTTCAATTTCAACAGCTGCGCGTTCAGCACCTTGCAAACCAAAGTAGGAAGGCGTCGCCACGATGAGCGCTTGATCGCTGGTGGAGAGCGCCTCACGGGTGAGGGAACCCAGCGATGGTGGGCAATCGATCAATATCAAGTCATAGCCCTCAAGGCGGCGAAGCGCCTTTCCGAGATGCGGGTGAAAGTTGGCAGCGTCGCGAAAAGAGTCGTGTTTGATGAGATCGGGCGAGGAACAAATGACATCGACTTCGCCAGGGGCCACTTCCCAACTGCAGGCGGTGAGTGCTTCGTGGAGGGTGTCGAGAGTCGGGTGCGCCAGGACATCTGCGGCGGTCTTCTTCGGCTTCTGTGCAGCCAAGATCGATGTGGCATTTCCTTGCGGATCGAGGTCGATCACCAGGGTGGCTAAGCCCTTCACGGTGGCCGCTCCGGCCAGCCCAAGGACGACGGAAGTCTTGCCGACCCCACCTTTAAGACTAAGAACACTGACTATAGGCATGGGAAGATTCTGCCGGTTTCAGCGCGCTTGCGAAAGTCTTATTTCCTCAATGGTTTATGGGTATTAGACGACGCCATAAAGGCGATCGCCGGCATCTCCGAGGCCCGGAACGATGTACCCGTGCTCATTGAGGCGCTCATCGAGGGCGCCGGTGACGATGGAAACCGGGACCTTCGTGCGGCCATCGAATGCCTCTCGCATTGCTGCCACGCCTTCGGGGGCAGCGAGTAAGCAGATGGCCGTGATGTCGTCAGCCCCGCGGTCAATCAAGAAGTTGATGGCTGCGATCAAAGTGCCACCAGTGGCGAGCATCGGGTCAAGGACGTAGCACTGACGGCCCGAGAGATCGTCTGGAAGTCGAGTGGCATAAGTGGAAGCTTGTAGCGTCTTCTCGTCGCGGATCATCCCGAGAAAGCCCACCTCAGCGGTGGGCATAAGACGGGTCATTCCTTCGAGCATGCCCAGACCAGCGCGCAGGATCGGAACAACCAGCGGACGTGGGTGCGCGAGGTGGACGCCGATCGTGGGACCGACTGGGGTGCGAATTGAGAGTGGCTCAACGCGCACATCGCGGGTGGCTTCATAGGCGAGCAAAGTGACTAGTTCGTCGGCTAACCGGCGAAAAGTAGGGGAGTCAGTCCGCTCATCACGAAGGGCGGTCAATTTATGGTCAATCAGTGGGTGATTCGCTACATGTATACGCACAGCGTCAGCCTAGTTGGGGATATGGTCACTTACCAAGAGGTGGCTATCCAAGCGCCTCTCCGCGTGCCACCATTGAGTCGAAAGGAGTCTTCATGAGTACTAATGAAGTCCTTGAGAGCCCGGTGGATTTTGCATTTGCCGCGTGGCACGAAGACGGGCGCTGGGTCGTTAACCCGCTACCTTTAGATCTCGCCGACAATATCGATGCGCTCATTCGAGAGTTGCAACACGAAGCGCAAAACGGTGGCGCCATTTGTTTAATGTCAATCAACGATGAGTGTTTTATAGCCATTCGTGTACTCGGTGAAGATGTGCGCATTCTCGTCAGCGATGTCGTGATGGCAACGGAGTGGCCGATAGCCGCAGAAGCATTAGATCGACTTGGTTTTCCGATGCCAGATGCAGATGACGATGATCAGTTAGCAGGAGATGCTGGAATCTTCAGCGATCTCGGTTTCTCTGCAATGGAAATGGCTGCACTCTGTGATGACATGGAGTTATTTCCCGACGAACAACTTGAAGCGATCGCGCATCGACTTGGTTTTGGAAATGAGTTTGAAAAATTCCTTGATTTTAGTTCACGATAAAGCGCATTTTTCAAGGAGTTTTCAATGAGCGTGGTGCCTGAGATCTATTTACAAACTATGGATAAAGCGATGGCGCTGGCAGACTTTGCTGCCGCTACATCTGCCGATGTCCCAGTAGGTGCAATCATTATTAATTCTGCGGGCGAGATTATTGCGCAAGCTGGAAATGCTCGCGAAGCACAACACGATCCCACTGCACACGCAGAAGTTCTTGCTATTCGTTATGCGGCCGAACGTCTTGGAACATGGCACTTAGAAGATGCCACTTTGGTAGTAACACTCGAGCCATGTGTGATGTGTGCGGGAGCAATTGTGTTAGCTCGTATTGGTCGAGTGGTCTTTGGTGCGTGGGATCCGAAGGCAGGCGCGGCAGGCTCTCTCTTCGACATCCTGCGTGATCGTCGTCTTAATCATCGACCGGAAGTAATTTCTGGCGTGAAGGAAGTTGAGTGTTCCCAGCAATTGAAGGCCTTCTTTGAAGAGCAAAGGG
This sequence comes from uncultured Actinomycetes bacterium, assembly GCA_903844855.1. Lineage (GTDB taxonomy): Bacteria > Actinomycetota > Actinomycetes > Nanopelagicales > Nanopelagicaceae. The sequence continues at coordinate 15,090 of CAIMVH010000059.1, forward strand.
AGCGCCCCCGGGAGTAAGCGCACGACTTTCTGGCGAATTTCTCCCCGCTTTTCACCCTGGTATCGTCTCTCCCGGTGGCGTGTCCGAGCGGCCTAAGGAGCACGCCTCGAAAGCGTGTGTGGGGGTAACTCCACCGTGGGTTCAAATCCCACCGCCACCGCCAGAAAAGTGCCTCGCAGAAGCCCTTCAGA
>CAIMVH010000060.1 GCA_903844855.1 uncultured Actinomycetes bacterium
AAGGCGCGAGATGAATATCAGTGGGCAGGTCTGGGGGATATCCCTGGGCATTATTGCTTTCCTCCTTATCTTTGATTTTGTTAATGCGCGCCGCAAACCTCATGAGGTAAAGCCGCTCGAAGCGGCGCTTTGGACCATTTTCTATATCGTGCTCGCCCTCGGATTCGCCATTTACCTTTCACAAGAAGTGGGTGCGCAGGCAAGTAATGAATTCTTGGCAGGTTGGCTCACTGAGTACTCACTCTCCATTGATAACCTCTTCATTTTTATCATCATCTTTGGAGCACTTAAACTCCCAAAGGAGCGTGAACAATCCGCATTAATGGCTGGGATCGCGTTAGCTCTCTTCTTTAGAGCAATTTTTATTGGCATTGGTGCTTACGTCATTCACAAATTCGTTGCAGTTTTCTTCCTCTTCGGAGGTTTTTTGCTCTACACCGCATTCCACTTAGGGAAAGGTGGGGGAGGGGACGACGATTGGCATGAAGGACGCGTCCTCGGTTACTTCAAGAAAAAAGGACTCTCAACGTTTGGTCTTACGATCATAGCGTTGGGTATTACCGACGTTCTTTTTGCGGTGGATTCCATACCCGCAATTTTCGGCCTCACCCGAGAGCCCTTCATTGTTTTCACGGCAAATGCTTTCGCCTTGATGGGATTGCGCCAGCTCTATTTCCTGATAGGAGCCCTAGCCACTCGACTTGTTTACCTCTCCAAAGGCCTTGCTGTTATTTTAGCTTTCATCGGATTTAAGTTGATACTTGAAGCCGCCCACGGAGTCCATTGGGATAAAATTGGATCCTTTGAACTTCCTCACATTGGTACAAATTTGAGTCTGATCGTAATCGTCAGCGTGCTGGCGGTGACCGCAATAGCCAGCGTCCTAAAGACCCGTCAATCTGGGGATTAGTACATGCATGGTGATCGTCTCATTGTCAGAGGTGCTCGTGAGCATAATCTTAAAGATGTCTCTTTAGATCTCCCTCGGAATTCACTCATTGTGTTTACAGGGCTTTCTGGTTCCGGTAAATCAAGTTTGGCATTTGACACGATTTTCGCAGAGGGGCAGCGCCGCTATGTGGAATCACTCAGTTCTTATGCGCGACAATTTCTCGGACAGATGGATAAGCCGGATGTGGACTTCATCGAAGGACTTTCGCCAGCCGTTTCCATAGATCAAAAATCTACAAATCGAAACCCGCGCTCCACGGTAGGAACCATTACTGAGGTCTATGACTATCTTCGTCTGCTTTTTGCGCGCGCTGGCCGACCTCACTGCCCGAAATGTGGAGATCCTGTCGCGAGGCAGTCTCCGCAAAACATCGTGGATCAGATCTTGGCTCTAGAAGATGGCGTCAAGTTCCAAGTTCTGGCGCCGGTCGTGCGTGGCCGCAAAGGAGAGTTCCTTGACCTCTTCAAGGAACTAGCGTTAAAGGGATATTCACGGGCACGAGTCGACGGTGAAGTTTTCGCCCTCGAAGACGTACCAAAACTCAAGAAGCAAGAGAAACACACCATTGAAGTAGTAGTCGATCGGCTCGCAGTGAAGTCCAGCGCTAAACAACGCCTCACCGATTCAATTGAAACTTCGCTGGTTCTGGGTTCGGGTCTAGTGGTGTTGGAGTTTGTAGATATCCAAGGTCCCGAGCGTGAGCGCACATTTAGCGAACACCTTGCTTGTCACAGATGCGATCTCTCATTCGAAGAACTTGAGCCTCGATCCTTTTCATTCAATTCGCCCTTCGGTGCCTGCCCTGAGTGCACTGGTCTGGGAAACCGGCTAGAAGTGGATCCAGAGTTAGTGATTCCCGACGATGACTTAAGCATCAACGATGGGGCAATCGCACCCTGGTCTCTTGGAACCAGCAGCGAATATTTCCTGCGATTGCTAGATGCGCTCACAGAGGAAGTGAAGTTTTCATTAGATACACCTTGGAAGAAGGTCTCCGCGAAGGCGAAGGAAGCAATTCTCCATGGTTGGGAGTACGAGGTCTCCGTCAAGTTTAAGAATCGGTACGGTCGCACGCGTCAGTACACGACCGGTTTCGAAGGTGTCTTACCATTTTTGGAACGAAAACATGGCGAGACCGAATCTGAGTGGAGCCGTGATCGATATGAGCAATTCATGCGCGAGGTTCCATGTCCTACCTGCAAGGGCGCCCGGTTGAAGCCTGAGGTACTGGCAGTAACTCTTGGAAAGAAGTCGATAGCCCAAGTATGTGAGCTCACCATCAGAGAGGCTGATGAATTTCTCTCAGGATTGCATCTCAACAATCGAGAGAAGCAAATCGCCGAACGAGTACTCAAAGAGGTACATGCCCGCCTTGGTTTCCTCCTTGATGTGGGCCTCGACTATCTCTCGCTTGATCGTCCAGCGGGAACATTGTCGGGTGGGGAGGCTCAACGAATCCGGCTCGCAACTCAAATTGGGTCGGGTCTGGTCGGTGTGCTTTATGTGTTAGATGAACCGAGTATCGGTCTTCACCAACGCGATAACAGACGTCTGATAGATACGTTGACCCGTTTGCGCAACTTGGGGAACACTTTAATTGTCGTTGAACATGATGAAGACACCATACGTTCAGCTGATTGGATCGTCGATATTGGCCCTGGCGCTGGTGAACACGGCGGGCGCGTGGTCGTCTCTGGGTCGCTTGCAGATCTTGAGGCGAGTGAAGAATCCATTACAGGAGCTTACGTATCGGGACGTCGCCAGATAGAGATGCCAGAGATTCGCCGCCCTATTGATCTCAAGCGGTCTCTCGTGGTGAAGGGTGCGCGAGAAAATAATCTTCGCAATATTGACGTGACTTTTCCGCTCGGTTGCTTTGTGGCTGTGACGGGCGTCAGCGGATCTGGTAAATCCACATTGGTTAACGATATTTTGTATAGCACTTTGGCGAACAAACTCAATGGTGCTCGTATAGTTCCTGGTCGTCACCGAACTGTCACTGGGGTTGACCAACTAGACAAAGTGGTGCACGTCGATCAGTCGCCTATCGGTCGTACTCCCCGTTCTAATCCAGCAACGTACACGGGCGTTTTTGACAACATACGGAAGCTTTTTGCTGAGACGACTGAAGCCAAGATCCGTGGTTATCTACAGGGTCGTTTCTCGTTCAACGTCAAGGGTGGTCGATGCGAGTCGTGTAGTGGTGATGGCACCATCACCATTGAGATGAACTTCTTGCCCGATGTGTACGTACCGTGTGAGGTGTGTCATGGGGCGCGCTACAACCGTGAGACTCTCGAAGTTCATTTCAAGGGAAAGACGATTGCCCAGGTTCTCGATATGCCGATCGAGGAAGCTGCAACATTCTTCGAGGCGGTGCCTTCGATCTCGCGACATTTGAAGACCCTTAACGATGTAGGTCTTGGCTACGTGCGACTCGGGCAGTCCGCGCCCACGCTCTCCGGAGGCGAAGCGCAGAGAGTCAAGTTAGCTACTGAATTGCAGCGCAGATCTACTGGCCGAACCATTTATGTACTCGACGAACCCACGACAGGTTTACATTTTGAGGATACGCGTAAACTTCTTGGAGTCCTTTCACGACTTGTTGATGGTGGGAACACGGTGATTGTGATCGAGCATAATCTCGACGTGATCAAGTGCGCAGATTGGGTGATAGACATGGGTCCAGAAGGTGGATCGGGTGGCGGCATGGTGATCGCTGAAGGTACGCCCGAGCAGGTGGCCAAGGCGAAGGCGAGTTATACCGGTACGTTCTTGGCACCACTCCTAGCCGGAAAGCGGCCATCTATGCCAAAGGCGGTAAAGGCCGTACCGAAGAAGAAGAGTTCGAAAGCTCTGGTCTGATGAAGCCGGAAGAACGTCCGCGAACCTCAGAAATTCCGGAGGACCCGGGCGTATATCGCTTTAGAAATATTGATGGACGCGTCATCTATGTCGGAAAGGCGAAGAATCTGCGCGCTCGGCTCATTTCATATTTTCAGGAGAACCTACACGAGCGCACCACGCGGATGGTCCATGAAGCCGCCTCTGTTGATTGGACCATTGTTGCCACTGAAGTTGATGCATTGCAGCTTGAGTGGACGTGGATTAAATCAGAGGACCCAAAGTACAACGTTCGTTTCAAGGACGACAAGTCTTATCCGTACCTAGCCATCACAACTGGAGAGAGTATTCCTCGAGTAATGGTCGCGCGCGCTCCCAAGAAAAAAGGAGTTCGCTATTTAGGCCCCTTTCCAAATGCCGGAGCGCTCCGTCACGTCATAGATCAAGTTCTACGCACCTTCCCCGTCCGAACGTGCGCGCCCGGTGTGCTCAGACAAGCTGTAGCGAGTGGGCGTCCTTGTCTATTAGGCCATATTGAGAAGTGTTCCGCGCCGTGTGTCAACCTTATTTCAGTGGAGGAGCACAAGAAGAAGATCGGTGAATTCATCTCCTTCTTTTCCAGAGATCCGGCTCCCTACATTCGCAGAGTCCAGAAAGAGATGGAGTCGGCGTCGGCAGCTGAGCAATTTGAGAAGGCAGCGAAGTTGCGAGACGACCTCATTGCACTGGAATCTGCTCTTGAAACAAGCACCGTGGTTCTGCCCGATGATACGGATGCAGATTTTATCTCACTTGTTGAAGGGGAAATTGAGATCGGAGCCTCCATCTTCTCGGTTCGCAATGGACGTATTCGTGGGCAGCGCAGTGTCGTGATGGAACGAGATTTTGATAAGAGTGTGAGTGAGTTGTATCGCCAACTTGTACAGGACATTTATTCGGATTTGACTCAAGAGATTCCCCGAGAGATTTGCCTTCCCGAGCTGCCTGATGGCGTGAAGGATTTGAAAGAGTGGTTCCACCTGTCACGAGGGGAGAGGGCGTCCTTCAAAGTTCCCCAGCGCGGCGACAAGGTTGCGCTGTTAGAGATTGTGAACCGCAATGCTGCTGAAGCGTTGCTGCGTCATCAATTGACGCGAAGTAGCGATATCTCCAAACGAGCACAAGCACTCTCAGAGTTACAGGATGTTCTTTCGTTACCCAACGCGCCTCTGCGAATCGAGTGCTACGACATCTCGCATATTCAGGGGACACACGCAGTAGGGTCGATGGTGGTGTTTGAAGATGGATCCCCGCGAAAGAGTGAATATCGTAGATTTGAAATTCGTGAAGGTGGCGGGGATGATCTCGCCTCGATGTCGGAGGTGCTCACTCGACGCCTGAGACGTTTGCGAGACGAGGAGTCAGTCGACAGAGCCGATGAGATTGCTTCGGGCCTTCAAGTACGTAGATTCTCTTACCGCCCTCATCTCATAGTCGTGGACGGAGGCAGAATGCAGGTCGAAGCGGCTCGCAAGGTGTTGCAGAGTGAAGGTTTTGCCGACATTTCGCTTATTGGTCTTGCGAAGCGATTAGAAGAAATTTGGCCGTCGGAAGGCGGGCGTCCAGTAATTCTGCCGCGCAAGAGTGAATCCCTATATTTATTGCAACGGTTACGAGATGAGTCGCATCGTTTCGCTATTGCCTATCATCGAAGCAAGCGCGGTCGAGCGATGATTGAATCCGTACTCGACGAGATTCCAGGTCTGGGTGAGGGGCGGCGCGCGGCTCTGCTGCAAAATTTCGCATCAATGAAGGCGTTGCGCCTCGCATCCGAAGGGGAAATCTCTCAAGTACCTGGGGTGGGGCCGGCGATTGCGGCGCGCATTGTTGCCTGGTTTGCCACAGAAGCGGCGCGCGATGAACCGAGCGTGATCGATATGGGCACGGGGGAGATCCTCTCTTAGTCGCGTACAGTTCTCCTGTGGCACCTGAGCAGATTCTAGTTATTACCGGTATGTCCGGCGCTGGTCGCAGTACGGCTGCACACGTGCTTGAAGACTTAGGCTGGTATGTGGTCGACAATTTGCCACCCGCGCTACTTACAAATCTGACTTCACTGCCCGGCAAGGATGAAGTTCACAGTGCGCCGCGAATCGCTGCCGTTATCGATGTGCGCAGTCGAGCATTCTTTAAGGAGCTACGTGTGGCTCTCAAAGAATTACCTGAACAGGTGCAAGTCCTTTTCTTGGAAGCAAGCGACGACGTGTTAGTTCGTCGATTTGAGTCCACTCGCCGTCCACATCCATTGCAAGAAGATGGACGCATCCTTGATGGCATTGCGAAGGAACGGGAACTACTTGGCGATTTACGGGCTGCTGCGGACTTAGTCATCGACACTAGTGCGCTCAATGTGCATCAATTAAAAGAGCGCATTGAGAGTACTCTTGGCGGGTCTTCGATCCCAGAATTGCGCACTACAGTCCTTTCATTTGGTTTTAAATATGGAATTCCATATGACGCAGACTTTGTGATTGACGTTCGTTTCATCGCCAATCCGCATTGGATTCCTGAACTGCGAGATCACACGGGCAAAGATGCTGATGTAAAGGCTTATGTATTGGCGGCCCCAGAGGTCTCCGGTTTCATAGAAGATTACGCAAGTTTGTTGCTGCGACTTGCGCCCTCCTACCAACGCGAAGGTAAGCGCTATCTCACGATTGGTGTCGGATGCACCGGTGGCAAGCACCGATCGGTGGCAGTAGTAGAAGAGTTGGCGAAGCGGCTTTCCGCACATGGAATGCGGGCGTCTTCAACACACCGAGATCTTGGTCGGGAGTAATGACACGAGTTGTGGCACTCGGTGGTGGGCATGGATTAGCCGCCACGCTTTCTGCGCTACGTCGAATCACACCCCATATCACCGCGATTGTGACGGTCGCAGATGACGGTGGATCGAGTGGTCGGCTACGTTCCGAACTTGGAGTGATGCCTCCGGGTGATCTCCGAATGGCCCTCGCAGCGCTCTGCTCTGATGACGTGTGGGGACGAAGTTGGGCTGATGCCGTGCAATATCGCTTCCCGGGCGAAGGAGAAGTGGGTGGGCACTCGTTAGGAAACCTGATGCTCACTGCGTTGTGGGATGTTACCGGCGATGTAGTCGCCGGCTTGGATCGCATGGGTGCACTGCTTAAAATCATCGGTCGGGTGCTGCCCATGTCTTCTGAACCACTTACCATTCAAGCCGAAGTACGTCATGAAGGTCAGGTGAGCACCGTAGTGGGGCAGGTAGCGGTCGCTACCACTCAAGGACGGGTGCTCTCTGTGCAGTTGACCCCGCAAAATCCGCCGGCGACGCAGGCAGCTTTGGACGCTATTGGAGATGCTGAGTGGGTCATTTTGGGTCCGGGATCATGGTACTCGAGTGTTCTGCCTCACCTTTTAGTGCCAGCGCAACTCAGTGCGCTCCGCGCTTCGCCCGCAAAAAGAGTCCTTGTTATGAACCTCGATGCGGGGCAGAATTCCGGAATTCCTGAGGGGGAGCCGGGAGAGGCTATCGGACTCACTGCCAGCGAGCATCTCGCATTTTTGAGCGCGCACGCCCCTGATTTGCACTTTGACGTCGTCGTTGTCGACCCGCAATCGCTGACGCACTCGAATGAGCTGGCAGCTCGCTTGGCGACTGAAGGGAGTCAACTCATCGTCGCAGATGTAGCCACTGGGGCCGGTTTGCTTCAGCATGACCCAGAGAAATTGGCCGCGCTCTTCTCCAAGATTTTTTCCTAAAGTTGTACGGAGTAGCTCAAATACTGGAAAGATCACCCCTATGGCAATGACAGCAGCGGTCAAAGACGAGTTGGCTCGTCTCTTGATATCTAAAGCGTGTTGCCGCAAATCCGAAGTTTCTGCCATCTTGCGCTTCTCCGGTGGCCTGCATGTGGTCAGCGGTCGGATCGTCGTGGAGGCCGAAGTGGATACGGCAGCCACTGCCCGACGGGTGCGCAAAGACATCTTCGATGTTTTTTCTCAGGAGACAGACTTAACGGTGATTGCTCCGGGTGGATTGCGCAAAGCGAGTCGCTATCTCATTCGCTCTACCAAAGACGGAGAATCGCTAGCACGTCAGACTGGACTCATCGATGGCCGCGGCCGTCCAGTCCGGGGATTACCGCCTCAAGTCGTTTCAGCCTCTCTCTGTGATGCGCAGGCTGCTTGGCGTGGTGCTTTTCTTGCCCATGGATCGCTCACGGAGCCTGGGCGTTCCTGTGCACTCGAGGTAACGTGCCCCGGACCTGAAGCAGCGCTGGCACTTGTGGGTGCTGCTCGACGTCTCGGCGTTGTTGCAAAGGCTCGTGAAGTGCGTGGCGTTGACCGCGTCGTAATTCGTGATGGCGATGCAATAGCAATCATGTTGACACGTCTTGGCGCACACGAGAGTGTGCTTGCATGGGAAGAACGACGTATGCGCCGAGAAGTGCGAGCGACTGCTAATCGCTTAGCTAATTTTGATGATGCAAATCTTCGTCGCTCTGCACGGGCTGCAGTGGCTGCCTCTGCTCGAGTTGCACGTGCCTTAGAAATTCTGGGAGCCGATATTCCTGACCACCTACAAGAAGCTGGGAAATTGCGGATCGAGCACGGGCAGGCAAGTCTTGAGGAGCTAGGTTCCCTGGCTAACCCCCCACTCACGAAGGATGCGGTGGCCGGACGCATTAGACGCCTCTTGGCGATGGCAGATAAGCGTGCCCAAGATCTCGGAATTCCAGATACTGAGGCTGGATTAACCCCCGACATGTTGGGGTAAAGTTTTAATAGATGGCGCATGAATCAGTCCGCTTCTTATGCGCCTTGACCTAAGGAGATAGCTGTGACTGTCAAAGTCGGAATCAACGGTTTTGGTCGAATCGGACGAAACTTCTTTCGCGCGGCCCTCACTCAAAAAGCAGACATTGACATTGTCGGCGTCAACGATCTCACTGATATTGCAACCCTTGCCCACCTCCTGAAATACGATTCAATTTTAGGTCGGCTTGGTTTACCTGTCTCCTTTACGGAGAACTCTATTACTGTCGATGGCAAGACTTTTGCTGTTACCGCAGAGCGCGATCCAGCTCATCTGCCATGGGCGACACTTGGCGCAGAGGTAGTTATTGAATCGACCGGACATTTTACCAAGGCTGCAGATGCGGGCAAGCACATCGCTGCAGGTGCAAAGAAAGTGATTATCTCTGCGCCGGCAAGTGACGAAGATGTCACCATAGTGATGGGCGTGAATCATGATACTTATAACGCATCCAAGCACCACATCATTTCTAATGCTTCTTGCACCACTAATTGCCTAGCTCCGATGGCCAAGGTTCTTGTGGAGGAGTTTGGTGTTGTGAAGGGATTGATGACAACTATCCATGCCTATACAAATGACCAAGTAATTCTCGACTTCCCACATAAGGATCTTCGCCGGGCGCGCGGAGCGGCTACTAACCTCATTCCCACCACCACTGGAGCGGCCAAAGCGATTTCGCTCGTGATTCCATCCCTCAAAGGAAAGCTCGATGGGTACGCCATGCGCGTTCCAGTCCCTACGGGGTCGGCAACCGATCTCACTGTCGAACTTGAGCGCGAGGTCACCAAGGCTGAAGTCAACGCTGCCATGAAGAAGTGGGCCGACGGCCCGCTCAAAGGATTTCTTACTTACACTGAAGATCCCATCGTCTCTAGCGACATTGTGACGGATCCGGCAAGCTGCATCTTTGATGCATCACTCACGATTGTCATAGGCAACACGGTCAAGGTTCTGGGTTGGTATGACAATGAGTGGGGTTATTCAAATCGCCTGGTGGATCTCGTTCAACATGTGGGTACCACTCTCTAAATGTCCCCTGTCACACTCGCCACACTCGCCGCGCTTCCCGATTTGGTCGGCAAGCGGGTGCTCCTTCGTAGCGACCTGAACGTTCCGATGAAGGATGGGGTCATTACCGATGATGGACGCATTCGCGCTTCGCTACCCACAATCAACCATTTGCGCGCGATGGGGGCAGTTGTTGTAGTCATGGCGCACTTCGGTCGGCCGAAGGGGGAACGCGTCTCTGAACTGTCGCTCGCACCAGTTTCGGTTCGCCTCGCGCAATTGCTCGGAAGTGAAGTGACCTTCATCCCTGAGTACCGGGAGGGCAAGGCGCTATCGACCCTTGCTGAATTAAAGGGTGGAGATGTCGCGCTCTTGGAAAACGTGAGATTTGAAGCCGCCGAAACTAGCAAGATCGACGAAGAGCGATGCGCTTTTGCTCACGACTTGGCCTCATTGGGAGACATCTTCGTCAGTGATGGGTTCGGCGCACTCCATCGTAAGCACGCTTCTGTTTTTGACGTGGCTCAGTTGTTGCCCCATTACGCAGGCTTTCTCATTTCCGCAGAAATTGACGTACTTAAGAGACTTACTCTCAATCCAGTCCGTCCATATGGGGTGGTACTCGGCGGTTCTAAGGTGAGTGACAAATTAGGCGTCATTGAGCATTTGCTCGACAAGGTAGATCTTTTGGCTATCGGCGGCGGCATGGTCTTTACTTTCCTCGCAGCCCAGGGCCATGAGGTAGGTACCTCGCTCTTGGAAGTCGATCAATTAGAAAATGTACGGGCTTTAATAAGTCGGGCGGAGAGTCTGGGTGTCAAGCTTGTGTTGCCTACGGACATCGTGGTCGCTCCGGAGTTTGCTGCTGATGCTCCCGCGACTCTGGTGGCTGCCCATGAGATACCTAAGGAAGAGATGGGGTTGGATATTGGTCCAGCTTCAGCCGTGGCATTCGCGGAGGCCATCGCTATCTGTAAGACCGTCTTCTGGAATGGACCCATGGGAGTCTTCGAATTTGCCGCCTTTGCCACAGGTACTCAGGTAGTCGCGCAGGCCTTGGCTGATCTCGATGGCTTCACGGTCGTGGGTGGCGGAGACTCGGCTGCAGCGATTCGTCGGCTAGGTTTTAGGGACGAAGAGTTCGGCTATATTTCAACGGGTGGCGGAGCCTCTCTGGAATATCTAGAGGGCAAGGCGCTCCCTGGTATCACGGTATTGGAGCAATAATGTCGACAGCGCGTAAGCCCTTGATGGCGGGCAATTGGAAGATGAACATCAACCACCTCGAGGCTATTGGGCTCGTGCAAAAATTGGCGTTCTCGCTCGACGATAAAGATCACGATGCCGTCGATGTGGTGGTACTTCCACCCTTTACAGATATTCGCTCTATTCAAACTCTGGTCGATGGCGACAAATTACGAATTCGATACGGCGCGCAGGATCTCTCACCGGAGGCCAATGGCGCCTTCACGGGAGACATCTCTGCTGCCATGCTTTCACGCTTAGGTTGTTCCTTCGTGGTAGTGGGTCATAGCGAACGACGCCAGTATCACGCCGAGAGTAATGAGTTGATCAACAGGAAGGTAAAGGCAGCACTCGCTGCGCATCTCTCTCCCATCCTGTGCATGGGTGAGAATCTGGAGATTCGAGAGTCGGGTAATCATGTCTCTTATGTGATCGGACAATTAGAAGCCGCGCTGCTGGGTGTAGTCGATCCGAAGAACGTAGTAATTGCTTATGAACCTATCTGGGCTATTGGAACGGGCAAGGTGGCCACCCCAGAAGATGCTCAGGAAGTCTGCACTGCTATTCGTAATCGCTTAGCTGAGCTCTATCCGGGAGACGTGGCAGATGCCATGAGGATTCTCTATGGCGGTTCCGTAAAGGCGAGCAACGTGGTGGAGATCATGGAGCAAGCCGATATCGATGGCGCGCTCGTCGGCGGGGCGAGCCTTGAGGCGGAGGGATTTGCCAAGATTGCCCGATTCCCGGTTGTGATGGCCTTTAACGCGGGGATTAAGTAAGTAAAAAATCTTGGACAGAAGCATCTATGGCAGACGTTCCTGCCTTGAAAGGTCGATTCTGGGAATAATCCGCCCCCGTCTGGGTTATCCTTTACCCAGTCCACGCGAGGAGTGATTTCTGATGGTTTTGGCACTTTCGATTCTGCTGGTGATCACCAGCGTCTTGATGGTTACTTTGGTTCTCCTTCACAAAGGTAAGGGCAGTGGCCTCTCTGATCTCTTTGGAGGCGGCGTCTCCTCCTCGTACGGCGGCTCGACTGTCGTGGAACGAAACCTTGATCGCATCACAATCGTGGTGGGCGCCCTCTGGTTTGCCAGTGTGGTTGCTCTCGGTCTCTGGCTTAAGTAAGTCCCAGATTTAATTCCGTCCGGGATTCATTTCTCGGACTAATACAAGGAGCGTTCATGGCAAGTGGAAGCGCAATCAGAGGTAGCCGAGTCGGCGCAGGTCCCATGGGCGAAGCCGAGCGCGGTGAATCCGCTCCACGTTTTCGTCTCTCCTACTGGTGCGAGCGCGGTCACGAAACAAAACCATCTTTTGCAGATGACGGTACGGTCACACCGCCAACCGAATGGGATTGCCCACGCTGCGGTCTGCCTGCTGGGCTAGATAAAGATAATCCACCCGCGGCGCCGAAGAATGAGCCGTACAAGACGCACTTGGCTTACGTCAAAGAACGCCGTTCAGAAGTTGACGGCGCTGCCATCCTGCAAGAGGCACTCAAGAAGTTGCGCGGGGAAGATTAATCAGCGTCTCCACAAGTTGATCTAAGCCACCTTCATGTAGATGCAGGTGCAAGAAATTCAAATTTCGTGATCTGAGTGCTAATTCATCACCAGCGGCTTGCGCAAGTTGTAATTGATGGAACGAGAATTGACTCCCAGGAATAGCAACGTCTTGGTCGCGTTCTGTCGTGATTTGCAAGAATGATCCAATAAGAGGCCCACCCTTGTGAAATTGTCCCGTGCTGTGCAGGAAACGAGGTCCCCACCCGAAAGTGGTTGGAGTACCGCTGGCACGCTCGAGAAGTGTTCGCAAAATTTTAGCCCGTGAATCCTTTTGTCGATCGAGAAAGGCCATCACTCCGATATAGCCACGATCTTGATTTAAGAAAATCTGTAGGGCTTGCTCTACAGAACTCACTTCACCGATAACTTCGATATTTCTGTCGACATGCCCGGGAGATGTCACCACTTGCGAATTAAGAATTGTATTTGCGCGCTCCTTTGCTTCGGCCACATTTGGTTGATCAAAGGCGTTTATTTTTAGGAAGGCGCAGAGCAGGGCGGTGGCCCATTCCCAGAGCAAGAAGTGTTCACCGAGGCTGGCCGAAATTTCGATATCTCCAGGTTCGCCGTTCAGCGCGATGGCAAGTACGTTGGCTCGTCTGCTTCCAAGCGCGGGGACGACGATAGGCAGCAAACCTTTGCCTTCTTTTCCAGTCGATTCAGCAAGAAGTTGTTCGATCCAATCACCCAAACCGTGTGGAGCCGCAATTTCTACAAAAGGAGACTCGTGCACGTGGCTGGCTAGGGCGGCCGCGAGTAATACGGCTGGCGAGCCAGGTTCGGGGAAGGCCAATGCCGCGCTTTGAGCATCGTCGAGCAACTCTGAGACATCCACTCCGGCAAGAGCGCTCGGAAGCAAACCCGAGGCTCCAAGGGCGCTGAATCGACCGCCTACATGAGGATCTGAATTTAGTAGGCGATACCCCGCTGACGTGGCATACGCGGAGAGCGGCGAGCCTGGATCGGTGATGACGACAAAGTGATCTGCGGGATTCAACCCCAACGTGCGGAGGCGCTCCTCAAGTACTGAGCGATGGACAAGTGTTTCGATGGTCGTGCCTGATTTTGAAGCGAGGACAATAACGCAGTGAGTTAAGTCCATGTCGAGAACGCGCGCTACATGGTGAGGATCTGTTGAGTCGAGAATCTCGATGTTCTTATGTTCAAAGGCACAGATCACCTCGGGTGCAAGTGAAGATCCGCCCATGCCGGAGAGAATTACGTTATCTAGTTTCGTGCTCCTTGCCCAAGCCGCTAAAGAATCGACAGCTGGTAAGAGATTGCGCGATGATTGAGGTAAGTCGAGCCAACCCAATCGCTCTTCGGCATATGATGAGGCGGCTTCACCCCAAAGGGAGTTATCTTTCGTGGAGAGACGCAGAGCGAACGCATTCATCACATCAATAATGTGTGAGGGAATCTCCTTGGTGCGTATCTTTATCATAGTTGGGCGGCGACTACGGAAATG
>CAIMVH010000061.1 GCA_903844855.1 uncultured Actinomycetes bacterium
AAGCACCAGAAGTTTGGCCGCCACAAGCGCTGCGGCAATAGTTCCGCATGCATGAGTGGCATGAATACCTCTCGCGTGGAAACCATGAGAGGAGCCCATGGCAATTCGAGTAACTGTTTCAAGCCCAATCGTTGCGGCCGTCACTACGTCATCCCACGACGCATCGACAGATGCACCAACAGCGATAGCCGCTGGAAGCGAAACCGACGTAGCATGCACCAGCCCGCCCGCGTGTGTGTCGTCAAAATCAAGGTGATGAATGAGTGCACCGAAGGAGAGTGCAGCGAAAGGGGCGCTTACCTTGCTACCCCGGCCAAGTAAGGGACTCTCGCCGCTCTTAGATGCATAGATTTCTGCTACTGCAGTTGCCGGCACCTGCGTGCGAGAGTAGAGACCACCCAATGCATCTCCGAAACCGTCGTAGAGATGGGAAATTGCGACCGTTCGCACGTCATCAGGGAGACTCTCGAGAGAGAGCGCCCAATCAGTCAACGTGCCAGCAACGCTCATTTACCAAATGCCCCAGCGTCACCAAGCGACGCAATCTTCTCTGGCGAGTACTTGAGCAGGCCTGACATCACTTCGTCGAAGTTCTCGTTTCTTTGCGGTGCGCGTCGATGAGAGACGGCTTCGTCACCCACCTTCACTGGAGAGGCGAGATTCTTGATTGTTCCATACCTCGGATGTTCGGTTTCAAAAATGAGATTTCGAGCAATCGTATGAGGCTCAAGCATCGCTTGCGCGACATCATTGATCGGTCCACAAGGAATCGAAGCCGGATAGAGGACCGAGAGCCACTGATCAACTGTGCGGTGACGAATGATTTCTTCGAGCATTGGAAGCAATGCAGTCGCATTCTTTTGGCGATCGGCAAAAGTGATAAACCTTGGATCTGTGGCCCACTCCGGTTTGCCTATAACTTCAGTAAGGCGTTGCCAGAACTTCTCTTTCGCACAACCAATAATTATCCAACCATCGGATGCCTCAAACGCCTGGAATGGCACAAGCGATGGATGCGCCGAATGGTGTGTGCGAACAGGAGTGAAACCTGCATTCATATGCCAGACACCTGGATAAGTGAGCATCCCGATAGCTGCGTCATAGAGCGAGAGATCGCAATCCATTCCTACTCCATCGCGGCGCGCAGCATGAACACCTGCGAGCAGAGAAATAGCCGCTACAAAGCCACCCGAATAATCGACCATGGAGAGACCTGATTTTGTGGGTGGGCCATCCGGCTCCCCCGTGAGATCCATCCATCCTGCGAGACCTTGGAGGATGTAGTCATATCCGGGCTCACTCGAACGCGGGCCTGTCATTCCAAAACCTGTAAGTGAGCAACAGACAATCTTAGGATTGAGATGCTTTAAATCGTTGTAAGTGATCTTCATCTTTGCGGGAACATCTCCGCGCAGATTGCTATAAACGACATCACAGACCTTCACAAGATCTTCAAAAACTGCTCTACCTTCGGGTGTTAAAAGATCGATCGAAATGGACTTCTTGTTGCGATTGAAAGCTTCAAAGAAGAGTGAATCTTCTTCATTGGCATAAGGAGGCACGTAACGACCCACATCGCCGCCTACTCGTGGATCCTCCACCTTGATAACTTCAGCCCCTAGGTCGGCAAGGTGCAAGGTGCCGAACGGGCCCGCCCCATATTGTTCAAGAGAGAGTATTCGAATATCTGCTAGAGGTCTCATTACTTCTTTCCTGTCAGTACTGGAATCATTTCGAGGATTTGATTTTGAGCCTTGCGGGTTATATCTGCCGTCAGGCCATGCGTAGGCGGGGTCAGCTTCACTGAATCCGCGATTCCTTCATAGGCGCTGATGCGATCACGGACTTCTTCTGCCGTTCCCGCCAGAGTAAGTGCGTCAACCATATGGTCAGGAACTATGTCACCGAGGTGATCACTGGAGACCCCTGACTTAAACTTCTCGATAATCGCTTGTTGTTCCGCAGCAAGGCCGTGGAATTCAAAGAATTCGGCGTAAGTCTTCACGGTGGCATAGAAACCGATAAGCCCGGCGTTCCAACGCCTCGCTACTTTAGGGTCATCATCAATTGCACACGCGGCTGAGACAACTACATCCAACTTCTTACGTGGACGACCCGACTTCGCTAAACCTTCTTCTAGCCATGGCAAGAGTTGTTCGCGCATGTATTGCGGAGAGCAGAGTTCATGAGAAATCCAGCCATCGCCAATTTCACCAGCGAGCTTGGTCATCACTGGCCCCATACCTGCGACATAGATCGGTATCTCAGTTCGTACCGGCGCGAAAGGACGTTGGTATCCGCGGATGTCAATATGTTCATACTCACCCTCGACCGTCATCCGCTCACCAAGATGTGAATTGGCGATGAAGTGACGAATGATGGCGATAGTTTCGCGCATGTGCGCTACCGGCTTACCCCATTGAGCGTTATGCCAATCTTCATTGAGCCTTTGCACGCCCGAACCAATGCCGAGAATAAATCGGCCACCGCTCATCTCATCAACATCGAGTGCCTCTAATGCAGTCACCATAGGGCTGCGAGTAAATGCCAGCGCAATTGCAGTGCCCACTCCCACTGTTGAAGTGCCTGCAGCAAGCGCGGCCGCGCCCACTGTGGCACTTCGGTGAAGTTCAGGGACCCAAATCACATCGGCACCAGCGGCTTCAGCGCGGCGACCAGCATCCACTAACTCTTCGAGAGTTTCGCCCCATGGACCGTATGTGATTGAGATGGTCATCAGAGTTCCAGCGGTCCGGTCTTTGCTTGGGGGAAGTACTTGTTAGTTTCGCGGGCAGATTCCTTGTAGACCATGACGGATCGAGTCCAACCGACGACCACGTCACCATCTTGATTGAGTCCGCGAGTCTTGACGGTCACGATGCCCGCATAAGGACGCGATGCGCTCTCCCGCTTTGCGACCACGATTGATTCTGCATAAACGGTGTCACCGACGAATACCGGATGCGTCAACTTAATGTCGGTCAATTCCAAATTCACGATCGCATGATGGCTAATATCACTGACCGTCATTCCAAGGACGAGAGCGATCGTGAAGCCTGAGTTGACGATGATGCGCCCCTTGGTGATGGGGTGGTTTTGCGAAAAGTGAGTGTTGAAGTGGTACTGGTTTGTATTCATTGTCAGCAAGGTGAACCACGTGTTATCAGTCTCGTTGATGGTCCGACCGAGCGGATGTTGGTACACATCGCCGACCGTAAAGGCCTCAAAGTAATTTCCCAGACTGGGTTCGTGCACGGTCATTGGCTTGCCTCTCATCGGGAAGTCGAATCAAAAGTCTGACAATTGAACTACGGCTATTCTGCCATAGGTAGTGGCAGGCTTCTAGAGTAATGAGAGAGAGATCCTGATGGGCGAGATGAGAGATCGAACGCTCTGGTGGGAATTGCCAGATGTCAGCCTCACCCCCGGCCTACTGGACCACCTCGAAAGTGCGTTAGACCAGGTCAGCGCCGATTTATCGCTCCGTGCCCTAGTGATCACCGGCCACCAGGAGGAGTTCGACTCCATCTTCTCGGTGGGCATGAATATTGATTTCCTCGGCGAGTGCTTCGCTGATCCTGCCGGAGTCTTCATCCCGTTCGTCACCCGCTACCACGCCCTACTCCACCGGATGGAAGAACTTCCCGTGCCGGTCATTGCCGCCGTGAACGGATTGGCTCGCGCTGGCGGCTTCGAGCTACTCCTCGCGTGCGACTTCGTCTTTATCGCTGAGGAAGCCAAGATTGGCGACCACCATTTGGCAAGTGGCTTACCGCCAGGGGCTGGTGCCGCAATTCGCGCGCAACGAGCGATGGGAACACAGCGCGCTAAAGAATTGCTCTTCACCGCAGCCTGGCTCACCTCCGCGGAGGCGGTCGAAAGTGGGATTGCGTTGCGGGCAGTACCACGCGCAGAGCTGCACTTCGAGATTGCCGAATTCATCAAGAAGTTGCTCCCTACATCGCGCACCGCGCTCGCTGCTACTAAATTAGCGCTGATACATGCAGAACCGACGCGAGCAGGATGCGCTGCCGAACTAGCGCTCTTTGCAGATTTCGTCACGAATGATCCATTGGCATCTGAGGGATACCGTTCATGGGTCGAGAAGAGGAAGCCATCATGGCCATAGAGCTTCGACATGGTGTCAGTGAAATTATCGACATCACTGATGAAATGATTTCCACATTGGTGACTACAGGCGGATATCCACACCCGCTCTTCCAAGAAGGCTGGAAAGAAATAGGAATGCGTGGTCGCCCGCTGCCCGGACAAGCAGTCTTACTTCTGGTGGGCGGCGCCATGGAACGCACTGGAAAATTTGACCATGCCGTCGCACTCCTCGGTGTCGATGACGTGAACTTTCTTAATGCAGTAGTTGCCGGGGATTCCATTCGACTCGAATGGGAAGAGATCGAATTCTTGCCATGGAAGAGTGCAGGACGCGAACTCTTGCGAATGAAGTGGCGAGTACTAAATCAATTCGACGAGCTGTGCATGGAAGCTTCTTCGCGAATGCTCGTGCGAGTCATCGCCAAGTAGGCCGTTGTTAACTGCGCAAGATGTTCGCGCATCAATTCACCAGCTGCCTTGGAATCCTGATCACGAACCGCCTCGAATATTTCTTCGTGAAAGCGGGCAACCTCTTCCCACATTTCGGGTGGCGCTTTATCGCGCGCAAATCTCTCATCTACAACTGCGAAAATTGGCTGAGAAACCGTATGTAAAAGGGCGTTGTTTGCAGCTTCAAAGATAATGCCATGGAAAGATCGGTGGACAGAGTGGCTTTCCGCTGATGGCTTATGGCTTCTAATGCTCTCCGCCAATTGTTCAATTTGTTCGTCAGTGCGACGTTGCGCAGCCAACTGTGCCGCAGGGACTTCCACAATGGCGCGTACTTCAAGCAATGCCTCAACGCTTGGCATGTCTAAAGCCAACGTCATCAACTTGAAACCCGTCTCCAAGTAACCCGCAATTTCATCGCGATTCGGATGATTAATCCAACTTCCACCGGAAGCACCGCGGGTGGTGACAATAAGATTTTGCGACTCTAAAACTCGCAGAGCTTCGCGTATCGTGGAACGGCTTACCGAATATTGCGCAGAGAGCTCGGCCTCACTCGGTAAGCGATCACCCTGTGCCAAATGGCCAGTGATTATTTGCTTTCGCAATTCACCTGCCACGCGGTTAAAACCGCGCTCACTCATTTTGTGTAACTTCCCTCAGCCGCTAATTCACGGGCAATATGTCGGCCAAAAGCGATTGCTGGCATTGCCAGGAGTCCACCACAGAACGACTTACCCATTGTTGCCGCAGCACCGAGTGCCTCACCTGCAGCATAAAGTCCGGGGATAATGGATCCATCAGTCTTTCGCACGCGCAGGTTCACGTCCACATCAATGCCAGAGAACGTAATCAAAGTGATTGCATGATTTTGAATAGCGTAAAACGGAGCCTCTGTAATGAGAGCTGGGAGGTGCTTTCTTCCAAACTCAGCATCAGCCCCCGCGACCACGTGCTCGTTGTATCGCGCCACGGTGGATACCAGTCCGGCAGGATCAACACCCATGCGCGCCGCGGTCTCTTCAATCGTGTTTCCAGAGAAAACTCCCGGAAGCACATTTGCATGCGCCTTCAGATCATCAGTGCTCCAACCGATCACCATAGGTTGGCTCGCCTCGAGCGCTGCCGAATCGAAGAAAGTCCAGAAGGTCATTTCTTCGATTCCGACCAACGCATGCTCTTTCACATCGATGCTTGGTTCATCTTCCGCTACCCAGCGATTGCCACGGCGATCTACATAGATTTCGTGAGGTGGTCGCTCCTTGGCAACAAGCAGTGGCCGATCATCCCAGCGAATGCGAACTCCGCCGTCCGGTGAAGGAAGTCCGCCGAACGTAGGAAGGTAAGTACCAGCCCCGGCAACCGCAGCTCCCACCTCTTCGGCCATGGCAATTCCGTCTCCGGTAGAAGTGGGCCACGCCGCAGAAACGAGTGGGGCACCTTCCAAACGGGCAAACATTTCGGGGTTGGCACCAAATCCACCGGTAGCGATCACAACATTTTTAGCGGTGAAATCACCCTCGGCGGTACGCACGCCAACTACGGCTCCGCCTTCTTCAATGAGAGAGTTCGCTCCGGTATTAAGGCGTAGATCAATACCACCAAGGGCGATACGTTCATCAAGCAAGCGCTTAAGAACTTTCAAAATTGAGAGCCCAGATTCCGTTCCGTAGTAGGTACGAGCTACCCCATAAGGTTCGTGTCCGTAAACGATCCGCGGTGCCTTTTCGTGAAATTCGAAACCTTGTTCATCTAACCAATCGATGGTTTCAGTTCCCAAAGTCACCGCAAGCGTAGAAAGATCCTTACGCGCAGTTCCGTGGCTGATGCGTTCAATATCGGCTAAGTGGGCCGCGTGCGAATCTTCAATTCCACGCTCTTTTTGGCGCTTAGTTCCAGCGCCTGACATATGGCCGCCAGATGTAAAGAGTGTGCCACCTACTTCGTGAGATTTTTCAAGCAACAAGACTTTCGCACCGAGATTGGCAGCCTCCACGGCACACGGAATGCCCGTGGTCCCCGCACCAATGACGATGAGATCGAATTGCTTGTTCATGCTCCGCTTCCTTGCAGGAGAACACGCCCACGAACTTTTGCCGCGTGCGCATAGGCCGCTACGCCATCAGCTAGTGGAAGAATAGAATCAATATCTGGAGCAAAACCTCCCACAATCACATCTTGTACAGCGGCTCGCACATGCTCAGCCAACCCTTCGTGTGAACGGCGGAGGAGATTAAAACCAATTAATTGATGCTCGCCGCCAAGAAACTTCGGGGCCAGGATTGGCATCATGGCGCCCGAGCTAAACCCAAGGAGTATGTGTTTACAATCGGGGCCGCCGGCGCTCATTGCGTTGCCGGTAATTTCGCCACCCACAGGATCGATGATGACATCCGCGCCGCGACCAAGAATCGCACGCGCACCTTCCGCAATTGCATCGTTGCGAACACCACGAACACCGTCGATGTCAGCGCCATCACGCGAGGCCACTGCCATGGTAAGACCCAGTGCGCGACCAACAGCAATGCTCGCCTGCCCGACCGAACCAGTGCCACCAAGAATAAGCAGTGTGTCTCCACTCTTCACCTTGGCAATGTCTTGCAGAATCGAGCGCGCCGTTGCCAGCGAAGTAACTGCTGACGCAATCGCTACATAATCAGAACCAGTCGGAATTGAATGGAGCACCGATTGCGGCAATGAGAATCGTTGGGCATGGATGCCATCGCGTGTAAGCCCTCCACCAACGCTCTCGGCAAATGCGAAGTAATGATTGCCAGCCGCATCCTTGGCGACCGCCGCCGTCCCCGGAGTGAGGGGCCAGGGCTTTGCCGGCGGGAAGAAGCCAGCGACCACTTGTCGATCAAGCGGAGAGATCTGGGAAATCACTAGTTCAAGCTCTACCTCTCCGGGAATTGAAGGGGCACCGAGGCCAAGAGTGAGCTCATTGGCGGCAGTAGCGATGAGGGCAGAATTGTCAGACACAGGAGGAGTTAACGCCCTCGGACACCCTCTGGCAAGTACCCCCCATCCCTAGTAGATTCTCTGACATGTTCCACGAGGCGGAATGCCGTTCCGCTCTAAGCGCCCTCGAGGCCTTCATGCTCGCCATTGAGGCGCGCGAAATCCCCGGCGTCTTACACGGATATGAGCGCAGCGAAGAGGTTTACGTCTTCATCGAAGGACCGCGCTGGGCCAGTCACGGGTATGAAAACGTGGCTCGCGGTTGGAGCGCCTACCAAACCTCTCCCATGGGAGTGACCGGGCATAAATGGATTGAAGGTCCAGAGATGATTGGCAGCGAAACACTTGTGAGCATTCAAGGGATTCTCGATCTTGATTACAAAGCCAACGAGCGAAGAGACGTTCTCCGCCTCCGATTCACCTGGGTGCTTCGCAGAGATGAGAACGGCAAATGGGGAATTGTGCATGAACATGCGTCGCAACCCTTAGCAGATCCTTACGGAGCTGGCGATTGGGTCACCGGAGAGGGTAAGTCATGACTTTTGTTGGAGCACACTCTAAGCCTTTCGCAGAGGAGCGCACTTACTATCGCGCACTTGCTCTGCAAGCACGCACCGAAGCGGTAAATAATCTCAACAACGAGGAAGCACGTGCAGCGATGCTCTCTTCCATTTCACGTATCTCAACAAACATTGGTGCGGCAAACGCCTTCCTTGGTGGAGATATCAAACTTGTTGTGCTCCCCGAATACTTCCTCACCGGTTATCCCATGGGCGATGCAGTCCCTGCGTGGAAAGAGAAAGCAGCGCTCAACCCGTCTGGAGTCGAATACGACAAACTTGGCGAAGTGGCGCAGAAGCACTCAACTTTTCTTTCAGGAAATGTGTATGAGAGCGATCCCAACTTCGCAGAGCTCTACTTTCAAACATCTTTCATCATCGATCCAAGTGGTGAAGTGGTGTTGCGCTACCGTCGCCTGCACTCTATGTTCTCGCCCAGCCCCTGGGATGTCTGGGATAAATATGTAGATCTATACGGCATCGATGCAGTTTTTCCAGTTGTTAAGACTGAGATCGGTAATCTCGCGGTTATTGCTAGTGAGGAAATTCAATACCCAGAACTGGCTCGTGCATTCGCATTGCGCGGCGCCGAAGTCCTTCTGCATTCAACAAGTGAAGTGGGGTCGCCAGCGCTTACTCCAAAAGACGTGGCGAAACGTGCACGCGCCTGGGAGAGCGGCTGCTATTTAGTCAGTGCAAACTCTGGTGGGCTCTACGGGTCTCCGGTACCACCCAATTCCACCGATGGAATGAGCAAAGTCCTTGATTACACAGGGCTAGTCCTTGCTGAGGCAGGTTTTGGAGAGTCGATGGTGGCTAACGCAGCCATTGATATCAGCGCCGTGCGTCGACATAAGGCGAAGCCAGGAATGGGTAACTTGCTTGCCCGCACCAAGACCGCAATGTGGGCGCAAGAGTACGCGCGCCACAGCGTTGATACCCCGAATGGTTTAGCTGACGCCAAAGCCGAGCGCTCTTACTTCCTCGCCCATCATCGTGAAGCCATCGACAATTTGGCACGACATTGGGAGTCGAAGTGACCCAATTAGATCAAGGTGTGCACGTAAGAAATCCACGGACCGGAAAGAATGATCGCGCA